>NZ_CAKRCF010000026.1 GCF_934307085.1 uncultured Anaerobutyricum sp. | reverse complement strand
CTATTTTGAGCCTTTGTGCTGTGGAATTTTGACCATAGAAACTTCGCATTCGTTACTGCGAAGTTTCTGCTTTACTGAGCAAAATGGAACGTTTAGCGCAACAGCTCAAAATAGGAGATGTTTTAGTCTCTCTGTTCAATATTACTTTTGGCAATCCGAGCACAACCTTCTCTACAGCGGCGTCTGTTACCAACTCGACAAATCAGAATTAAAGAGCCTTAATTCTCTCGATGGCTTCTAATGTGTTTTCGTAGGAGCCAAATGCTGTGAGTCGGAAGTATCCTTCTCCGCTTGGTCCAAATCCTGAACCTGGTGTTCCTACTACATTTGCTTTATTTAATAAGAAATCAAAGAAATCCCAAGATGGCATCTTATCTGGAGTCTGTAACCAGATATATGGTGCATTTACTCCTCCAAATACAGTATATCCTGCGTCTTTTAAGCCTTCTTTGATGATTTTGGCATTGTTCATGTAGAACGCAACCTGCTCTTTTAACTGTGCTTTTCCAGCTTCGCTGTAGCAAGCTTCGCCGGCTCTCTGGATGATATATGGAGCACCATTATACTTTGTTCCATGACGTCTTGCCCATAAGGAATGTAAAGCAACATCTCCTGCTTTTAAGTCCTTAGGAACAACTGTGAAACCAAGTCTTGTTCCTGTGAATCCTGCATTCTTAGAGAAGCTTCGAAGCTCGATTGCACAAGTTCTTGCTCCTTCGCATTCGTAAATGCTGTGTGCTACGTCATCTTCGCTGATGTATGCCTCATAAGCAGCATCATAAATGATAACTGCACCAATCTTGTTAGCATAGTCAACCCATTCCTGAAGCTGTGCTTTTGTGATTGTTGTTCCTGTTGGGTTATTTGGGAAACAAAGATAAATGATATCTGGTTCTTCTTTTGGGAAGTCTGGTACGAAATCGTTCTCTGCTGTACATGGCATATAGATTACATCGCTCCATGTTTCTGTTATCGGATTATATGTTCCTGTTCTTCCTGCCATAACGTTTGTGTCAACGTAAACTGGATATACAGGGTCACATACAGCGATTTTGTTATCTACACTGAAAATTTCCTGAATGTTTCCAGAATCGCATTTTGCACCGTCACTGACAAAGATTTCGTCAGCACTGATGTCACATCCGCGGCTCTTATAATCACCATCTGCAATTGCATTTCTTAAAAATTCATATCCGAGATCTGGTGCGTATCCGCGGAAAGTTTCTGCCTTTCCCATCTCATCTACTGCACTGTGGAGACTTTTGATGATTTCTGGTGCTAATGGCTGTGTTACGTCACCAATTCCTAAGCTGATAATAGATTTGTCTGGATTTGCCTCTTTGTATGCAGCTACTTTTTTTCCGATGTTAGAAAAAAGATAGCTACCTGGCAATTTTAAATAATTCTCGTTTACTTTAAACATAGCTGCTCCAATCTGGCTTTTGCCTACTTCTGTCTATTACAATACGCTATTCATAGCTATTTTCTTTTAGTATTTCTATATTACTGCTAAGCTATTCCTTCTGGAAGAGTAATATCCCCGTCAAATACAACGGTTGCCGGACCGGTCATATAAACTAAATTTTCTTTGCGGTCCCAGCGGATTTTTAAATCCCCTCCAAGCAAATGTACTGTAACTTCGTCTTCTGTCTTGTTATTTAATATACAGGCAACGGTAGTTGCACAGGCACCTGTTCCACAGGCGAGTGTCTCATCACTGCCGCGCTCCCATACTCTCATATTTACTGTGTTTTTATCTAACACTTCTACAAACTCAGTGTTTGTTCTCTTGGGGAATACTGGATGATTTTCAAAATATGGTCCAATGGCTTCGATATCTAATTCTTTTACATTATCCATAAAGATAATTGCATGAGGGTTTCCCATAGATACGCAGGTCATATGATAAATCTTTCCCTTTACTTCAACAGGAACATTCACTACAGGATTTGTATCTACTGCAACTGGAATCTCCTTTGGTTCAAGAATCGGTGCACCCATATTTACTTCTACAGTTGCCACTTTTCCATTTTCAACCTGAAGTTTTAAATATTTAATTCCCGCTAAAGTCTCCACAGAAATCTCTGTCTTATCTGTCAGACCGTAATCATACACATATTTTGCCACACAACGGATACCATTTCCGCACATTTCTGCCTGAGAACCATCTGCATTATAGATGTTCATACGAAAATCTGCTTTTGCAGAAGGACTGATAAGAATTAATCCATCTGAACCAATTCCAAAATGACGGTCACTGACAAACTTTGATACTTCTGCAGGATTCTTTATTGATTCTTCAAAACAATTTACGTAAACGTAATCATTTCCTATTCCATGCATCTTTGTAAACTTCATAGGCTGCTCCCTTCTTTTGCATATATAGCAACTTAAAATATACGATAATCTCTGCCATTTAACAAGAGCTATCCTCATTTTTTAATAAATTTCTTATGATTTTTTAGAATTAATATGTAAAAACTTATCTTCAAAACTCATTTTACTTATAAAATTAAATATTGATTGAGAAATGGCTTGCAAAATCCACTAAAAGCCAAACAGCCATCATCAGAAGTAACTTATTAAAATACATACGAAACTAAGTGTTTATTTCAAAAACAACCTATAAAATATACACGAAATCAAACAATCATTTCATAAATGACTTGTAAAATGCACACAAAATCAAGTAATTACTCAAAATTTGTCCGCAAAAGGCTACTTTCATTCTATATAATCTTAAAGAATACTGAATTAAAAAACCTGCAAAACCATATATGCTGTTTCTACCATATTTGTTCCATTATCCATACTTCTTTTCTGTAGGTAACGGTGTGCATCTTCCTCTGTCATCCCATTTTTCTCCATTAATAAAGACTTTGCCTGGTTAATGACTCCCTGTTCGACAGATGACCTCTTACCTGGCTTTTCTTTTTCCCTTTTCAGCCTTCTATGTATATCTGTCAGCAAATCAGATACTGTATCTACCAGATCATATGCTTTTAACGGCAATGGCAGATAAATGACATCGTCATCCCCATATTCCTGCCACTGGGCATTGCTGGCGATGACAACCATCTCAAATGTATCTGGAAGACAATCTTTTAATTCATCATATATCATATCTGCAAAGCGGATGCCGCAGACAACAACACCCGCTTCTAGTCTTTCTACTGCCTGAATCGCCTGTGCTCCGGTAACACAAACAGCTGACACATCAAAGCCATTCTTTATTAGAACATTTTTCATTTTTAGTACAATTTCCTTTTTCGGAAACACAACAACAATATTCAACACTTTCCACTCACCCTCATAAGGATTCCAGTTTTTCAATCTACAGTCGATATTTTAGGCAACTGAGCTGTTAGTATTTATAAAGATATGCTTCTGTTTCCCAATCAGAAACCTGTCTGCAATATTCATGCCATTCTTTTCTCTTTGCTTCCAAATATTTTTTACTGATATGCTCTCCTAAAATTTCCTGAATATATTTATCTTCTTCAAAAGCATCACAGGCTTCTCCAAGTGTTGCCGGAAGAACATCAATATTCATGTCAGCAATCTGTTCTTCTGTAAGTAAATACATATTTTTGCCAATTGGTTCTGGTGCTTCTAATTCATTCTCAATTCCGTCAAGACCTGCTGCAAGACAAAGTGCCATAACAAGGTATGGGTTTGCCGCCGGGTCAGGACTTCTGAATTCAATTCTTGTCCCTGCTCCTCTTGATGCCGGAATACGGATTAATGGGCTTCGGTTAATGGATGACCAGCAGATTGCTACTGGTGCTTCATAACCAGGAACCAGTCTTTTGTAGGAGTTCACAAGAGGATTACAAATGCAGGACATTCCTTTAGCATGCTTAATAAGACCTGCAATGAAATGATAACATTCTTTGCTTAGTCCCATCGGATCACTCTTATCAAAGAAAATATTTTTGCCATCTTTTTCAAGGGACATATTGATATGCATTCCGGAACCGTCTACATCGGTAATCGGCTTTGGCATAAAGGTCGCATATAATCCATGTCTTTTTGCAATCGTCTTTACGACCATCTTAAATGTCATGATATTATCTGCGGTTACTAATGCATTGTCATACTTAAAATCGATTTCATGCTGTGCCGGAGCAACTTCATGATGGGAAGCTTCGATTTCAAATCCCATGCTCTCTAAAGTAAGGACAATATCTCTTCGTGCATTCTCTCCTAAATCTAATGGAGTGACATCAAAATAGCTTGCCTTTTCATGTGTGATATTTGTTGGCTGTCCATTATCATCCGTATGGAAAAGGAAGAATTCACATTCCGGTCCCACATCAAAAGTATATCCCATCTTTGCCGCTTTTTTTAATACATTTTTCAGCACATAACGGCTGTCTCCCTCGAAAGGTACGCCCTCTGGTCGATATACATCACACATAAAACGGGCAACCTTGCCATGCTGTGGACGCCACGGAAGAATCTCAAATGTATTAAGGTCTGGATATAAGTACATATCTGATTCTTCAATACGAACGAACCCCTCAATAGATGAACCGTCAAACATACATTTATTGTCTAATGCTTTCTCAAGCTGACTGGCTGTGATTGCCACATTCTTTAAAGTTCCAGATACATCAGTAAACTGGAGTCTTATAAACTGTACATCCTTTTCTTCCACAAGCTGAATAATATCCTGCTTTGTATAATTTCCCATTGGTATCCTCCCACTCACTGTTATGTATTCCCAAAATCTTTTTGCTACAAAAGCGAATGCAAAAAAACTCCAAGAGTACATTATTTATATTAAAGCCTGTTTGAAAAAATATTTTCAAACAAGCTCCAGGACTCTCGCCCTCTTTATGCCTCGTTAATCTTGCTCTCGATTTCTTTATCGATTTCTGCGATATCTACTAAAGATAAATCTTCTCGGCAGGAAGACTCTAAACTGGTAAGTAAAGCGTTGGCTGTATCAATAGAAGTCAGGCAGTTTACACCTGTCTCTACTGCATGACGACGGATTACGAAACCATCTTTGCTCTTTTCAATACCCTGTGAAGGAGTATCAATAATAAGGTCGATCTGATGTCCTAAGATTAAGTCAAGAAGATTTGGATGTGATTCCTCAATCTTATTTACTCTCTTTGCAGGGACACCACTTTCCTTTAATGTCTTGCAGGTATTTCTTGTTGCATAGATTTCGTAGCCAAGTGCTGCAAATCTCTTTCCAACCTCTACTGCATCTAATTTATCAGAGTCTTTTACTGTCATGATCATCTTCTTATGTTTTGGTAAATCAACACCAGAACCTAAGAAAGCTTTAAATAATGCTTCCTCAAAGTTCTTGGAAATACCGAGACACTCACCTGTGGACTTCATTTCTGGTCCAAGGCTGATATCTGCGCCACGAATCTTCTCGAAGGAGAATACTGGCATCTTAATTGCCCAGTATGGTGATTCTGGCTGAAGACCTGGCTCATAACCTAAGTCTTTTAACTTCTTTCCTGTCATAACCTTTGTTGCAAGGTCAACGATAGGAATACCGGTTACCTTACTAATATAAGGAACGGTTCTTGAAGAACGAGGGTTAACCTCGATTACATATACTTCATCCTGATATACAATGAACTGGATATTAATAAGACCGATAACATGTAAAGCCTTTGCCAGTAACTTTGTATAATGTCCGATAACCTTTTTAATCTTAGGAGAAAGGTCTCTTGCAGGATATACGGAGATACTGTCTCCAGAATGAATTCCGGCTCTCTCTACATGCTGCATGATACCTGGGATAACGATTTCTTCGCCATCGCATACGGCATCAACCTCTACCTCAACACCCATCAGGTATTTATCAATAAGGATTGGATGTTCCTGTGCATATCTCTGGATAACATCCATAAATTCAGAAATATCTTCATCAGAAATGGCAATCTGCATACCCTGTCCACCAAGTACGTAAGAAGGACGGATTAATACCGGATAACCAATTTCGTTGGCTGTCTTGATTGCCTCTTCTTTTGTAAATACAGTACCTCCCTTTGGTCTTGGGATACAGCACTGCTCAAGAATCTCATCAAAAAGTTCTCTATCTTCGGCTGCATCTACATTTTCAGCACTTGTACCAAGAATTGGAACACCAATCTTATTTAACTTCTCTGTTAACTTGATTGCTGTCTGTCCACCGAACTGTACAACTGCTCCGTCTGGTTTTTCTAATTCTACGATATGTTCTACATCTTCCTCTGTTAAAGGCTCGAAGTAAAGCTTATCTGCGATATCAAAGTCAGTACTTACTGTCTCTGGGTTATTGTTTACGATGATTGTTTCATAACCCATTTCTTTAAATGCCCATACACTGTGTACGGAACAGTAGTCAAACTCGATACCCTGTCCGATACGGATTGGACCAGAACCAAGTACCATAATTTTCTTCTTTCCGGTAGTCTGTTCTACTTCATTAAAACTTCCGAAGCAAGAATAGTAGTATGGAGTTTCTGCTGCAAACTCAGCCGCACAAGTATCAACGACTTTGTATGCAGGAACAATATCCATCTGTCTTCTTAAGTTCTTTACATACTCCTCGTTCTGACCGATGAGTTCTCCAATCACTTTATCAGGGAATTCCATTTCTTTTGCCTTCAGTAAAAGATCACGGTCTAATTCTTCTGCGTTCTTAAGTTTTGCTTCCATCTCAACGATATTATTTAACTTATCGATGAACCATAAATCAATCTTTGTGATGTCATGAATCTTCTGTGGGTCCACTTTACGACGAAGTGCCTCTGCGATGCAGTAAATACGAAGGTCATCTACAATATGAAGATGTTCTTCTAATTCTTTGTCGCTTAACTTATCAAAATCACCATGCATCAGGCTGTCTACATGCTGCTCTAAGGAACGCAGAGCCTTCATAAGACCACCTTCAAAGTTCGTGCAGATGCTCATTACCTCTCCAGTTGCCTTCATCTGTGTTGTCAGATGACGGGATGCGGAAATGAATTTATCAAATGGAAGTCTTGGAACCTTTACTACACAGTAGTCAAGTGCTGGCTCAAAACTTGCAAATGTCTTACCTGTTACGGCGTTCTTGATCTCATCTAAGTGATAACCGAGCGCAATCTTTGCAGTAACTTTGGCGATTGGGTAGCCAGTTGCCTTAGAAGCTAATGCGGAAGAACGGCTTACACGAGGGTTAACCTCGATGACACAGTAATCAAATGTATCTGGATTTAAGGCGAACTGTACGTTACATCCACCTTCTACACCAAGTTCATCGATGATATTTAATGCGGAGTTACGGAGCATCTGGTACTCTTTATCTCCTAATGTCTGAGAAGGAGCAACTACAATACTGTCACCAGTATGAACACCAACCGGGTCAAGGTTCTCCATGTTACATACTGTAATACATGTTCCGTTTCCGTCACGCATTACTTCGTACTCGATTTCTTTCCAGCCTGCGATAGACTTCTCTACTAATACCTGGCCTACACGGCTTAAACGAAGACCGTTCTGGATAATCTCTACAAATTCTTCTTCATTATCTGCGATTCCGCCGCCGCTTCCTCCAAGCGTATATGCAGGACGAAGAACAACCGGATATCCAATCTTCTGCGCATATTCCAGGCCATCTTCTACATTCGTAACAATCTGGCTTGGTGCGATTGGCTCACCGATTTTCTCCATTGTTTCTTTGAATTCTTCTCTGTCTTCTGCCTTACGGATTGTCTTACCAGTTGTACCGATAAGCTTTACCTTATGCTCTTTTAAGAAACCACACTCATCTAATTCCATGGCGATATTTAACGCTGCCTGTCCGCCTAATGTTGGGAGAAGACTGTCTGGAGAAACTTTCAAGATAAGCTTCTTGATAACCTCTGGTGTTAATGGCTCAATATATACTTCATCTGCAATATCTTTATCTGTCATGATTGTTGCAGGGTTAGAGTTAACAAGGACAACATGAATTCCTTCCTCTTTTAAGGAACGACATGCCTGTGTTCCCGCATAGTCAAACTCTGCAGCCTGTCCGATAACGATAGGACCGGAACCAATTACAAGGACTTTTTTAATACTGGTATTCTTAGGCATCTTTTGCAACCTCCATCATATTGATAAACTCTTCAAATAAAAACTCGGAATCGTTTGGTCCAGGGCAGGCTTCCGGATGGAACTGTACTGTCATAACATTCTTTCCAAGATAATGAACTCCCTCTAATGTACCATCATTTACATTAATGAAACTTACTTCTGCAATATCTCTGTTCAGAGAATCTTCCATTACCATGTATCCGTGGTTCTGCGAGGAAATGTAAACCTTTCCTGTCTTTAAGTCTTTTACTGGATGATTTGCTCCACGATGTCCGTATTTCATCTTCTTTGTATCTGCTCCATTCGCAAGTGCCATAAGCTGATGTCCAAGACAAATACCAAAGATTGGAATATTCGTAGCAAATAACTTCTTAAGTTCTTCGATAATCTCTACACATTCCTTTGGGTCTCCAGGGCCATTAGAAAGCATAATTCCATCTGGTTTTGCTGCGATAATCTCCTCAGCTTTTGTATATGCCGGATATACCGTAACTTCACATCCACGCTTATTTAATGACTTCTCAATATTCTTCTTTGCTCCAAAATCCATGAGGGCAACTTTTAAACCATCTCCCGGAAGCACTCTCTTTTCCTTGCAGCTAACTTCACGCACAACCCCCTGTACTCTGTATTCTTTTAACTGCTTTACTACTTCGTCTAAGTCAAAATCTTCTCTTGTTGTAATCATTCCGTTCATAACACCGTACTCTCTTAAGATACGTGTCAAATGTCTGGTATCAATTCCTGAGATTCCCGGAACATCATATTTCTTTAAGAATTCATCTAATGTCATCTCATTACGGAAGTTGCTTGCCAGTTTTGCACACTCTCTTACAATAAGAGCCTTTGGCCATGGATGAACAGACTCCATGTCTTCCATACAGATTCCGTAGTTACCAATTAATGGGTAAGTCATAACAACGGACTGCCCTGCGTAGGATGGGTCTGTCAAAATCTCCAGATATCCTGTCATGGAAGTGTTAAAAACTACCTCGCTGATTACCTCTCTGGCTGCTCCAAAGCTTTCGCCGGTCAGCACAGTTCCGTCTTCTAAGATTAGAAATGCCTTCATGATTCACGTTCCTTTCTATATTCAATCATTTGCAACTGCATATTAAGGAAAATGCAAAAACGGCACTAGAGTAAGCCACTCCTAATTACAGTTCTTTGCAAAAAAAAAGACGGGTTCCCCCGGCTCATTGTGCGAAAACTATGCTTATCAAACAAATCGGCCGGGAACGTGTCTTTTCAGACTTGCGAAAAAAACTGACATCTACGTTGCCGCTCTTTGCATAAATACTTAAATTGTACAAATTCTAGCATATATCGAATGTAATTACAAGGGAGGAACGGCGAAAAACTGTAATTTCTATCTTTCGCCGCCTATTTGCCCCCTTATTCCCATACTGCTTTGTGCATAATTCCGATAACTATTTTTCTGCCAGCAAGAAATTATGTCAGCTCCGCAATTCGGCTCACCGCAACATAAATCTGACTGATTTTGTACCACGTTGCAAAGTCCACAACTCCCGTCTCCGGCAGATGAAAAATCTTCTGAAAAACCCTTACAGATTTTTCCGTTTCCGGCCCATAAATGCCATCCACCCTAATTTTAGGGATTAACGGATAGTCCCCTGCAATTACATTAAGCTGTTCCTGCATTTGTCGCACTTTTTGTCCCGACGTGCCATTCGTCAGTTCATACCCCGGATACGATGCCGGAATCCCTGAAATTGTCTCTGCCTCATTGATATACATATCATCCCCATAATAGTATCTTAAAATCTCAATTGCCGAAAGTCCGTCATCCCCTAATGCCTTTGAACCCCACTGGCTCATAAACTCCGGACAGTTCACCCGCTTGCCATCACAGTACTGCGTAAGGATTGGCTGCGTCACTTCTGGTCTTGAGAGGTAGGAATTAAAGATTTCATCTACTACGTTGCTGATGGAGTCATAGGTATTTTTGCCGTTAATCCATTTTTGGTCAAAGGCAGTGGATGATGTGATAGTGAAGTCTTTGCCTTTGCCTCTGTACGTCGAAACCATCGTTCATTCGGGGTTTGGATAAATCTTGAGACTATCTAAGATAACTGACTTATCTTCCAGCTTATTCTCTGGCACTATACTTTCGGATTTCTTTAAAGCTTTTGACCGTATCTCGTTTATATTTATCTTAAATCTTATCACAACTTCATCCTCTTTTACAGATATTTTTTCAATAAGCTTATTCACAAGAACACGTTTTGTTGGATTATCAGCATTCAGAAATACATCCTTCCATGTTGGAATCTGCATACGCAGACTATCCCACTCATTAAAAGAGACATCCGCTCCGTCAAGTTCCTTTTGTTTCTCTGCAATCACTTTTTCCTGCTGTTCCTTTTCCTGCTTCTGCTTTTCAATCAGTTCTACCAGCTTATCTACAGGTACAGGATACTCTCCAAGCATCGCTTCTGGAATCTTATCTTCCATGACAGAAATCTTTTGCTGGATATGCTTGAGTCTTTCCTGTTCTCTTGAAAGTTCTTTCGCTTTCTCCTTTTTTGCCTTTCGCCCATTCTCGGAAATCTGCTCGAAAATATCCTCGTTTTCCTGAAGCTTATCTATGTACTCGGCAATCGCCTGAAACACAATCTTTTCAATTCTTTCTGCTTTAAATTGATAGACTTTGTAATGTGGAACTCCCTGCCATGCATCCTGGCACTTATATATTGCCTGTCTGCTCGCCCTCCTTTCTCCCGTATCTTTAATTGTCCAATAGTTATATCTACTTCCATTTGTACATTTGCAGCCACAGTATCCACAGTAAATAACATCAATGAGGGGAAGCATCCCCTCATTTCTTGCGATAACCTTTACACCTTTATTCTGCGGAGCGGTACGATACTTCATCCCTCTCTGCTTTCTTTTTATCTGAACCAGATTCCAGTCATCAGGACTAATAATCTGTATCTCTGGATTTGGTTCTTCCGAGAGAATCCATTCAGAACTATCTAACCGCTTACTTTTTCCGTTTTCTTTCTTTTCTCTACGTTTATAAGCTGTATAACCTGCATAAATCGGATTCGTTAAAATGCTGGTTACCGTTCCACCTCTCCATACCTCAGATGGAGCAAGTTCTTTATATTCCTCATCCAGATTCAGTTCTCTGGCAATCTTTGAAGAACCATACTCTTTATCAAGAGAAAGCTCGTATATATGTTTTACTGCCTTTGCCCTTTCGGGAATAATCACAAGATGGTGTAATGCTCTGCCATGCTTACTGATTTCTCCAGACAGCTCCAATTTATATCCATACGGAGCCTTCCCCCCGACAAACTTCCCCTGCTGTACTAGCTTTTGTGCCGTATCTTTGACACGCATTCCCGTATCAGAACTGCTCTTTTGTGCATTGCCATAACGCAGAGCTAACATCATCTGCCCCATAATGTCATCACTCTCTGGTGAGATACAGCCGTCTTTTACCGTATATATATCCACACCATAGCTTTTAAGCTGCATAACATATGCACCAATCTCCCACATTCTTCTACCGATTCGGTCATCCTTATAGACTGCCAGAATATCATATTCGTTTCTTTGAGCATCTCGTAATGCCTGCTGTAAAATATCACGGTTCTCTACAGCATTACTGTATCCACTATTACTTCCCTCAAAGTATTCCTTTGAATCCAGATGCCACTCCTCATGTTGTGCGATAAATTCTTTTACCAACTGTCTCTGGATACCTAAATCTCCATCTTCCTCTAACTGTTGATTAGAACTTACACGAAGCAGCATCCGTACTCTCTTTTTCTCGCCCATCTTAGGAAATCCTTTCTACATGATAAATCTGATGATTTTTAATCTGCTCCCTTAATGTATGAGACAGTACATTATTTACTTCTTTTTGAATCTCCATTTGATGGTATCCTGCCTCTGTCCGTTCCCTTGTCTCATCAAACTCTGGAAACTCCAAGATAACTTTTACACCATCCTGTTTTGTTTCTATACAGGAATACTTTGGAGCTTCTAAAGAAATACCTGTAACTGACTTAGCTACTTCATTTCTACCTACATGGACTTCTTTTAATTCTTTACTTCGCTTTGTTGTCTGATTCATACAAAAACCTCCTATACATCGTATTGAAATCATGAGTTGTCTTATGACTGTATCGTTTTAAGCTATACAGACACTTGATTTCGATAAATGATAGATTCATAGGTAACCATATATCAGAAGGTATATAGTCTCCTATGAATCTTTCAGAAGGATAATATATAATTACCGCTCCTTATTTTACCTACAGCGGTCTTATTCCTCTGTACCTCTTAATTCCTCATACCGTTCTTTCAACTCATTATATAAAATGCAATATGCCCGCACATTTTGTATTTTTGTAGTATGTGTCCCTCCACGGTCCTCATCTAAAAGCTCCATCTGCGATAATGCTAAAATAATCCTCTTTACACTAATACCTGTACAATTATGCCTTTTAAGACCATAAACTAATGCTTTTCTACTAAGAAATACACCTCTATTACTAACCAACATTTCATCTGCTTCTCCTCTATATAATGCTTTATTTTTATAACTACATTTTTTATATAGCTTCTCATCATCTATTAATTCGTAAACCGCTTTGATAACCCTATCTTTCTCTGACATACCAAGCTGTTCTAAATGTAACTTCTGCTTCTCCTTTTGAAGTGTAAGTGCTTTATCCAATTTAGATTTAAGTTTTAATTTGTCACTATTGTCCACATATTTTCCATATAAAATAGCTGTTATTTTAAGAAAAACTATGCTTTCCTCAATTCGCATAGACTGCTCTCCATGCCTGCTTAAAGCCTTATACTGAGTCTGAATGGTTTCTATTGCATCTTTCATGTTTCCTAATAATTTATCCAAAAAATTCATTACAATAGTTGCCATCGTCTGCTCCTGCTGAATTTTAGTAAGAGTTTTCAAGTCTACATTTTGAGCCTCTATCTGAAGGGTTCTTGCCTGTAAACTTTCTACTCCATCAAGAAATTCTGATGTAATAAACACAACTGCACTTTGAGGATTACTCTCTATATGACGTACCACTGCATCCATCATAGAAATCTGCCGTTTATAATCGTAACCAGTTGCCGCAGGGTGATAATCTTCCAATACCATAGGAAATCCATAACATTGTTGTACTTTCTTCACCGCCATCTTCTTTTGGTCATTTACCAAACTACACATGAACTGCGAAGGATTTTCCATATACATCATCGCCTGCGTTAAAGCGGTCTTATAACTTCCTGTTTTTCCATAAAGATTGATGCACACTGCCGGATTAAAACCTGCTTTTATAAATAAGAATTTTATAGCTGATAATAAAACCGCTGTAAATAAGATTTCACTGGCTCCCTGTGATACTGTCAGGTAATCTTCTTCATTTCTATCAGCATTTTTCTTATCTGCTAATCGTACCTTATTTTTCCATTTCATTTGTTTAACATTTTCGTCAACTTCAATCTGTATCCCATCCTGATTTGACATATATGTATAATCACCGGCAATGAATATATCTTTACCAACTTCTAATCTCTGGTACCCATTAGAAGTTATATGATACATCTTAACCTGCTTTGCGTCCTTACAGGATGTCTGTAAACGTAATAAAAGCATCTGCCTTTCCCATCTATCTAATCCAGCATCCATAATCTCTGTCCACAGAGTAAAGTACGACAGGTTATTAAGTTTTTTTACCCGACGGGGAGATAATTCTGTCCCATCAAGCATTTTTGCCACTAATTCATACTCCATATGGTTCTTTTTACTCTCATCCTCCTCTATGTAATAGAAGATTCGATTCACCTTTACATCAAATTCTGTTATATATCTTCCATCTACCATTAAACCCTGGTTCGGTACAAAACTAAAATTCATTATGATTATTCTCCTTTTATTTTTTCTTTCACGCGACTCTCAATGCTGCGGGCTAATAGCCCGCAGCCTCTTTTATGTAACAATAAAAATCACAATAACAGTAACAAATCATCCACATCCTGCTTACTTATCAGTCTACGGCTTCTTTTGTTATCCCACTTGCCGTTCTTAATATTCTTGAAGACTGTCTTCCTGTATTTTTTTAAGACCTGCTTTTGTCTTTTCAATTTTTCTTTTTTAGACTTATTCTCTTTCCTTAAATCTTTGCACTCGCTTAACAAATTTTGGTTTTTCTCTTCCAACCGTTCGTTTCTTCGAGCCAAGCGGCAATTATTTTGTCTTATTCTGTGATTCTCCGCCTCTAGCTTTCTGATATACTGTGTACTCCATTTATAATGGTATTTAATTCTTGCCTCTTCCAGCTTTTTCTTATTAATCTCCTCCTGACTTTCTGCCATAAATGTTTCTAAACTCTTTTCCTTACAATTTGGCACGCCCACATTTTCCTCTGACTCGTCATACGATGCTTCATCTGCATCTACTAGCAACGGAGTTTTGTTGCAATAAGTGAAGAAATCTTTATCGAAGTTCTCTTGCCATGAAGCATATTCTTCGTAAACCTCATACTCCGCTGGAACAACACTAAGTTTCTCCATCATTTCATCTTCGAATACTTTTTTCTCCAGCTCTGTATTTAATACTCTCTTTAACATTTTAAAATCCTCCTAAAACTAAACTCTTTTGAACTCGTCAGTCCAAGGTATCTGATACCGCTCCTCTGTATTTTGAAGCTGTCTCTATATTATCGGTTCTTTAATCACAAAAAAATTCTTAAAAAGTTAATTTCTGCATTATCGAATTTACCTATTTTTATTTTTTTATTTTTATGATATAATAAATAATTTTACACAAAAAAAGAAATCATATCTCAGTTTCAACTCTAAGATATGATTTCCATGTACTGTTTTTTACTAACTAATTTTTTATATTAACATTTTTATTAAATTTCTTTGCATATTTTTTTGCCGTCTCTTCTATATACTCTTTTCCAAACCTCTGCCTTTCACCTGCTTTACGAAGAAGTTCTATATACTCTTTTAATTTTTCTTCAAAAACATCATCTTCCTTGCTATCTTGCTCCATCTTTTCACCCAGTTTACAGTATCTATTATATATATCTTCATTTGCTTCGAGTATAACCTCTGGTATTGTTATTTTTAGTTCTGAAATATCTAAATTTTTATTTATTTGCGCACTGCTATACCTCACATCATATATACTCCACATTTTTTCAATATATTCTATTTTATTTATAATTCTTCGAGCATAATCAATCCCATTTTTATCTTCATCTAGCCAATTTAAATATCTATCCAAGCCAGCTTCGAAGTATCTATCTTCCTCTGTAATTATTTCTCTCTCATCTGTTTCTTCTCTAAGTCTTTCTTCTCTAAATAAACCACACCGTAACTGTTGTATTTTCGCTATTTTTTTATTTACTCTCTGAATAAAGCTCATCTCTGTTGCTCTGCTATCTAATATAGATAAATACCTATCTAAATCTTGTTCAAATTCTTTTTCTTCATCTATCAATTTATCTTTATTTAATTCTGAATATTGAAGCATTTCTCCTTTTAATTCTATTAATTTACTTTTAATTCTATACATATGTGGAAAAAATAACTTTGCTTCTAACTCATCTTCTTTGCATTGATATTTACCACCAGCCCATTGATTACATAAATCCCAGTTACCAAAACTAAGCGGAAACCAATATCCATTATTTTCCAACATATCTACTGCAATATTAAATAATTCTAATCTATCCTCTATGTCAAATTCCTCCCATTTATCCTCTTCTATTAACGTCAATTTTTCACTGGTAGGAAACATTTCAAATATCTTTCTAAAAAATTTCTGTTCTTCCTCTCCAAATTCTATATCTTCATCTAAATGTTTGCGTCCCCTTTTTGCCTCTTCTTCCTTCTTGCTATTATTCCTGCTATCCTTATTTTCTTGAAACATACCTTCATACGATTGTTCAGAGTGCCTAGCTGTTCCAAGTACACAATTTATTCTATTATCAAAAAACTCCCATTGCTTTTTGGGTGAATCATATTGTTGATTTTGTAACTCTCCGTATATATCCTTTTGTTTTTTTATCCACATATTAAATGTCATTCTCATGTACCCCCATTACTTTTCTTTATTAAATCACATAATCCTAATCATGTCTAATTTTTTTTGCAACATGGGAGCATCGCCCATATTCCGAACAAAATAAAAAAATTCTTTTTGCATATACTATATCTTTTAAGTTTTTTGGAATTTCCACGGACATTCTCCTTTCTTTTTTGCTAGTTTATTTTATATTAATCTTAGCACCTTCCATAATATTTTACATCATAGTTTTTATCAACCCCCTCTTTTATTTCTCTCTTATATTTATAGTACGTTCCTCGTGCAATTCCGACAAGTTGCCCTGTATAACTATCTACATCCTTTTCCCATGTTGAAAAAAATAAAAGAAAAAAGTATTTTCCCAGTTTTAATAAAAAATAATATATCTCCCAACATCTTTCTAAAAAATATAAGGAGGTAATACTCGTGAATATAAAAATTTTATTAGATGAAACACCTTTTACTTCAAAAGAAGAAGCTAAAAGAAATGTTGGAGCTATATCCAAGCGAATAGCCTCACAAGAATTTATTAGTAACATTTCAACTATTGCTGAAAAAGTTGGCTCTAATGGTTGTACATGGAGTCCTTGTACTTATTCAAGTGATAGAAGAACACAAAAAAATTTTAAAGAATGCCAGTTATTTGCATTAGATTTCGATAAAGGTATTCCCTATGAAATAATAAAAAATAAATTTAATGAATATCATATTCCTATTTTATTTTCTTACTACACACTAAGTTCAACGCCAGATAAACCTAAATACAGAATAGTATTATGCCATGAATCAATAATCACCGACAGCCGCATCGCTACATTTATTTTACTGATATTAAAAAATTTATTTTCAAAGGAAGCTGATTTAAGCTGCTTTGAACTTGCCAGACTTTATTTTGGCGGAAAAGAAGTTATTGAAATAAATGATAGTCCCAACCAGATTTTTAATGTATATGATTTATCTTGCACTTACCAAAAAATTATGAGGAAAAATGACATGAAACATTTTTCCGAAAAGCAGCAAAAAATTTCTAAAGAATGTCAGATTGAATTAATGGGAAAATCCCTTTTCAATCTGCAATGTTTTGACAACTCCGTACCTGGGGATTTTAAGAGAAGTTCTAATATTATTTATATAGAACTCCCCCTAAAATCCCAAATGGTATCCATTAGCCTGGGGGATGCACCCACCCCCAGACACCAAAAAAATAAGCGTGAAATGACAATTTCACGCTTAGAAAATATAAACAATCAGAAGATATGTGGAATATGCAGATTGTGGGATGATTTTTATAATGGCACTACTTATTTGACACATAATGAACGATTTGCATTAGCTTTAAACATAATCCATATCAAAGGAATGGAAAAAGTATTCTTTAAAGTTCATGATATGAATTATCCCAACTCAGATCAAATAAAATGGCTAATAGATATTGAATACGCAAAAGCTCATGACTATCATCCACAAAATTGTTCTTTTTGTAAATATAAGGACTCCTGCTCTCACAACTATAGTTTATATGAAACACTCAAGGAAAATATATCCATATATCCATTAAATCATTCTCATGAATATGTCTCTGTAGATTCTTCATATGACGATATGGAAAGGAAATTAAAAAAAATACTAAAAAAAAATACCTCTAATATATATTTAATAAAAGCACAGACTGGTTTAGGAAAAACTAAGTTATATGTTGACATAATTAAAAATTCTATTTATAAGAATCATAAACCATATTTAATTGCTGTACCAACTACCAGTTTGAAAACCGAAATTTACAAAAAAATAGGTGATACATATATCGCTAATTTCCCCTCATTAGAGGATTTGCCCATTTCTTACGAGTTATATATAAAAATAAAAGAATTGTATTGTCGAGGTTTAAATAAATACGCCAATCATCTATTGGAAGAATTTTATAATGATAATTCTGATTTTAAATTAATAGAACTATACTTACATCCACATAAGTTTTTGTATGAAAATCACCGAAATGTAATCATGACTCATTCTCGTTTTTTACAGTTACCAAAAGCTATCCTAAGAAAATATGAAATAATTATAGATGAAGATATTTTGTATTATATGCTACATTGTACAGGAACAGTTCACATAAACTCTTTAAAAAAGGGCATTGATAATAAAATCTTTACTCCAAAACAGGAGAACAAAATAAAAAAAATCTTAAATATAAAAAACGACCACTATGCTTACCTTCCCAGTTTAGCTACTGAATATAATAATATTGAAAAATTAGATTCATTGAATATTAACGATAATCTAAATGCTCTTTTTCATGCAGAAGCTTTTTTCAAAACAAAAGAAACTATTTACTATATGCTCCCTCTATCTCTGGAAAAGGTAAAAGTAACTATACTCTCTGCCACACTAAATGTAAACTTATATGACTCTTTTTTCCCTGATAGAATAATTAAATTCACTGAAATTGCAGAGGCACAATACAAAGGGAATCTCATACAATATTATCACTATAGTACCAGTAGAAATAAAATTCACGAATTAGGAAAGCAGTTCCACTCATCTTCTATCTTTTTTAAAAAAATAATAGAATTTGTGCCCAATTATGATTATGCTATTACCTTTAAAGAATTTGAATCCCATTTTTCAGATAATACATTACATTTTGGAAATGTAGCAGGCATTGATTATTACGCAGGAAAAGATGGAATTATTGTTGGAACATATCATCTTCCTGAAAGTGTATATAAACTAGCTGCCTGTTATATACATGGAACCGGAAAAAATTTACACAAACAAATTCTACGACGTAGGACAGTCTATTTTAATGGATACCATTTCCCAATGATGTCATATGAAGATAAAATACTGCGTAACATCCAGCTTTACCTCATATCAACAGAATTAGAACAAGCTATAGGACGTTCAAGATTACTCCGCACAAATAGCACAATCTATTTATTTTCTAATTTTCCCTGTCAGCAGGCAACACTATCTAAAATAGATTATTTAAAAAAAGGAAATGCCGATGCTCTTAGCTAAGAACACCGACAAATATTGTAATTAAACATATGTTTTTGAAATAAAATATTGCCAGAGGCTAATTCTCAAAAGTTTCTGGCAATATTTTTTACTCATACAAAAAATTTTTATTAAAACTAATTCCAAAATCCCATTATAAATATTTACAGCTCAACTTCATAATATATATCAAGTTCCCCATATGTTTCACCTTTTCTATAATGTATATCATCCAGATTTACCTTTTCAGGAACATTCAATTTAGAGAACCGAGTAGTCCGAACAATTGGTTTAAAGCTAAAAGAAATACCATCCTCTCTCCCCAATTCTATTAAATCATCTACATATTTTTTTCCAATAGAATTAAGTGATACAGTTACATTTGCAAAGTTTGAAAAAAGACATTTTTTAACAGTACATTCTGTTATTCTTTTTTTTAGACAAAAACACTGGCTTTCTTCTTCTTCATATAGCAAAGATTCTTTCTCCTGTATTCGATTATACTCTTTACTATCCACCCATTTTCTATAGTCATGCCAATTTAACGAAGTCACTACTCCCGTTAATATATTATTATATACCTTTGTTTTTGCATCTTCTCTAATCTGATTTTTAATTTTCTCATATATTTCATGAAGAATTGTCTCATACATTTCCTGCTCAGAAATCATTTTCATATCTGGTCTTATACTATTTAGTTCATCTCTAAAACTCATTTTTCCTATTCTCCCCATTTTAGTTTATTATATCATAATCACTTAAAAATGCTGCTATATTTCATTCACAACACCCGCTCTCCATTACCACGGCAAAATTATTATTATAAGTAGCTGTACCTAGAGCGCAATAATTTGTTTTGATATTCTAATTCTTTATTCATACGTTGCAAGCGATAATTGGTAATATTTGTATTGTTATTGTAAGAATCCACAAAATCATTAGTAGACCTCACCCATTGTCTATAATACAAATTTGTTCGTTCTCCTGATTCTTTAACTGCCTGATAAAGAGAATATTGATTATATTTTATCTCCGACAAATTCGAAATAACAGCATCAAGCTGTGTTACTATTTTATCTAATCTTGCTTCGATATTATATAAATTATAAGCTCCTTCATGCCCAGAAAGTTCATAGCAACGACCTTCATCCAGATAATCCTTAAAAGAACTAACAGCAATAAGATTTCGATATTTTGGCATAATAATCTCCATATTATAAAAGCGAACTAAACATTCTTTAGTTCCTTTATTCACAGCTTGCAGCCCCATCAGATTATTAATTAATTTATTTTTAAGTTTTTCTTCATTTTGCTGATTATATTTATTTTTACGAATTTCTTCTTGATAATGTTCTAAATCTCTATCATATTTATCCATCTCTCTCTTATATTGTGAATTATATTTTGATGTCTTATCCCATTGCTCTAATGCCCAACCAGCAATATAAAAAAATACTACCAATGCAATCCAACCTGCAAACATATGTTTTAAATCGAATTCCCAAAAAATTTGAACAAAACTAATCAATGAAATCACCAAGCCTATACCCGCTAAAATAGCAATTGGTGCAGATAAAAATATTGGTATTGTAATTTTTTTGGTTGGTGGTTTTTTAGGTGGATTAATATTCCGTGAAATACCGAGAGAACTTATTTTCTGTTGCAATTTTGCCATTAATTCATTTTGAAAACGAATTTCTTCTTCTAATTCATATACAATTGTCATATATTTTTTTAAATCTTGATAATTCAATTCCATATGTAATTTCTCCTTTCTGGATTTTTATTTTAACAAATTTTAAAAAGATTATCTACGTATTTTGCCTAAATGGTCATATTTATGCCACTTTTGGTTATAAATCGACAAATATAGATATTAAGAATACCACTAGAATTGTAACTCTAGTGGTATTCTTATTATTTTTTTCAAAATCTTCTTAATGATTTTCTCACATATTACTCATTATCTACAATAGCCTTTACCTTTTCAATATCCATATCAAGCATATCACCAATCTGCTCTATAGAATATCCTTTCTTGTACATTCTAATCACAGCTTCAGCCAAGCCGTTTGCAGTACCTCTTTCATAAGCTCTATCTTCTATTCCCTGACTTAAATTACACATTTCACTCACATCCTTCCTAATATCACTTTCCAAAGGAATTTGAAACTCATTTCCTATAATATCGAGCTTTTCATTCACCTTTAAATTTGCGGATAATAAAGCTCCTAATAGACGATGTAATTCATATTCCTCAACCTTTTCGGGTAAATCTTCCGCAAGCCCCAACAACACAATGTTTAATAAGTCAATATCACCTTTCCAGTAATGAGAGCCAATTATATCATCCCGTGTAAGATGAATATGACTCATACTATGTTCATCCATATTCATACAAATCCATATGGAATATACACGTTTGATATCATTATAATTAGATTTTACAAAGTCCCTGCCTTTCTGAGAAGAAATCATGCGGCTCACATAGAAAATCGCTCTATTTAATATATCATAACCCGATGGCTCTGCCTTTTGTGCTTCTACATTTACAATAATCTGAGAAAGTCCATCTCTCATCCGCACATAGAAGATAATATCAAAACGTATCATTCCCTCATTAATTTCGCTATTCTCTGTATTTAGTCCAACCACTTTATCTTGATTTTCTATATTTGTCACTCCAGCATCTACCGGAACAGAACCAATATATGGTTCACCTTCAATATACTGCACTACATCCGCCGGCTTCATGCCTTTAAACTCTGCCACAGTATTTACCAATATATACGCTAATATGATTTTATGACCTAAAAGCTGCTTGGCTTTATTATCGTACTGAGCTTTTGTATCTGTTGCTTTTACTGTCATTTTAATATCTGTATCCACATTACCCTCCTTCCTGCATCTATATAATTCTGTATAGTTTTTCTGTTATTATTATATTACCATAGCGAAAAATAATCCTCAATATGGACTTATCTGTACTGGATAAACTCAATTACTGCCTGCTTTGTTATCTTCCATCGACTTCCCACTTTAAAAGCCTGTATCTTTCCCGTATGTATTAAATCAATCAATGTATTTTTTCCAACTCTTAAAATATTTTGACATTCTTTAAATGTCATTATCTCTGGAATATACTCATACATAAATTAACACCTCTCTCATTTTATTTTTAAAAATGTGTTTACTACTGTTTAAAACGGTTTCATTCTTTCTTTTACAGATTAATTTTAAATTCTGTACAATAAATATTTTTGCATATAAAAACAGGAAGAACCCTTATAAAGATTCTTCCCATTATACCCTTATTCCATGCTACTTATTAAATCAATATTAGCTTTTTCATATTTGTTAAGAACACTTTCATCAAAATCACTTGGCTTTACCGTTCCTTTATACCAGCTTTTTGATTCAAAGTAATCTTGTAAATCTGCACTATCAAACATTCTCCCATGTCGTGCATATATTTCATTTTTAGCCAGTCTACGGTCTGCATCGCTGAGATTTTCTACTTCTTTTTCTGTAATGTATCTGGAATCACTACCCTCTAATATGTAATCACCATCCGTGGAAGAATCTTGTTCTTCGCCTGCTTCTGATTCATCGCTATTCTCTCCGGAGTCATCTTCTCCCTCTCCAGTTATTTTCATTACAATAGCATCTCTTGCAGTCGTTTCCTTTTCTTCTATTTCTGTAATCTTTTCTTCATCCTCTTCAAAAGTAGATGTATCAGTAACCATGTAATATAATGGAGGATTAGAAGTAAATCCTTTTGAATCTGTCACTGGTGTTGTATCTCCAATATCCACATAAGAAATCGTATAAATTCCTGCTTCTGAGAATGGATTTTCTTCATTACAATGAATAATGCATCTTTCATCTCCTCTTAATCCACCATCTGTCACATTATAAGCCACCCAGTTTGAAGAAGGTCCCGACTCAGCTTCTTCCATTCCTTTTGCAATCGCTCCTAAAATTGTATCGTCATACTCAGAGCTTAATCTTTGCGTAATATAAAAATTTTCACTATCTAGCCTTCCCCCATAAATATCAAAGCCATACTTGCTCATATCTATGCTTTCTCTGTCAGCCAAGCATTGGTCTAATACTTTTTGATTAGAAATTAAATCATCTATTTTCTTTGTATTTCCCCAAAAGTCAGAATATACTTTCACCATTTTGGTGAATTTTTTGCTTTTATCTTTAGACCAATCATCCCCATCTTTAAACACTTTAGAATACAATATATCTTCCCATGCCACTAGGAAAACATCCTCTCCCGTCTGTCGCATTCTGTCCGCATCTATATCTTCCAATTTCTTACCTTTGTATAATTTTCCAATAAGTTTTTCAACTCCTTCTTGGCTGAAATCTGGTAATTTTTCCTCTGTTGTTGTTTTCTGTTTCTTAGTACTCTCTGTTTTTTTTGTTTCTTGTACCACTTTCGTTGTCTGTTCTTCACTTGATTCATCATCATCGCCCCAAGCAGAACACATAGAGAGCAATACCATTATTACAAACAGTCCCACTAATACTTTCGCTATCTTTTTCATACCATATACCTCATTATATTCAATTTTCTAATAGTAAAAAGTGCATGAAATCATTTTATCCTTGACCTCCTGCACTCCCACTAAATCACTTTATTTTTTTGCTTTAACAGATTTTACGTTGCTCCAGCCAGAATAATATGTCTTTCCATTTACCTTTTTACATACACGTACCCTGAAATAATATTTTTTCTTTACTTTTAATCCAGATACCTTTAATGAATTTCCTTTTGCTGTTTTTGTCTTTGCTCCTGCAAAATTCTTTTTCATAGAATACTGAACCTGATAGCTGGAAGCTCCTTTTACTTTTTTATATTTTATCAATGCTTGTTTCTTCTTTAACGCAGAAACTTTTTTAATCACTGTTTTGGACACACTAATATTTCCACTATTGGTAGCTGCTTTTTTTACTCGAACATTACAACCAGCCCAATAATCTAAACTATCTGTTGTTGCATAGATTACCGTTTCTCCCGATTTTAATGCCGTAACCTTACCTGTCTGGTCTACTTTAGCAATTTTAGGATTTGAGGAATGCCATTTAACCCTTTCTGTAGTATCAATCGGAGATACTACGGCCTTTAATTGTTTCGACTGCCCCTCTTTTAATGTAATTGCATCTGGAATTATATTAAGATTCACCGCTAAAACTTGTACATTTACAACACATTTTGCTGTTTTTCCATTTACCGTACTTACCCAAATAGTAGTTGTTCCAGCTGATTTTGCTGTAATTTTCCCACTGCTATTTACTGTTGCAATAGATGAATCATCACTAGTCCATGTCAGTTTTTGATTTGTTGTATTTGTCGGATAGACTGTAGCCTTTAGTTGATAAGTTTTTCCTTTTTTCACATCAATTTTAGACTGATTTAATTTTATAGATGATGCAAATATTTCTTTAACATCAATATCAAAAGATACTTTTTTCCCACCATATTGAACAGAGATAGTTTGTGTTCCTAATTTTTTCATATCATAAAAATCCAACATATCATCTGAAATAACTGCATTTACATTATTTCCATCATCATACATTATTCTCACAACTGAACCATCCAAATTCAATTTTTCTCCTTGCTGATAAACTGTTTTGGATGGCTTAGAAAGAAGCTGCAGGCTTTTCACTTTAATATATGGATTATTTCTTAACTGTGGATATGGATAATTGCTATATGAATCAATATTCCAAATATTATTAAAATCAAACCCTGTGAAAACCTGTGAATATTTCATCTGAGCATCCGTAAGAGCTTTTACACCATTCGTATCCGCAGTTTGCTGCACACCTTCTTTTAAATAAAAACAGTTTTTAGCAGACGAATCCGTAATACCGTAACAATGTGTTGTACCTGTTATTTTTCCCCTAAAATAACAATTTTCGATCTCATTAAACCAATAACCTTTGCCTGAAATTCCTCCTGCTTGACAACTCGTATTTTGACTCTCAATAACTATATTTATCATACTAAAACAATTTTTTATCTCTTGTGCCCAAGAAGACCTTCCTGCAATTCCTCCGACAGAATCACTATTTCCTTGGTTTAATGTTCTTATCTTTCCTGAACTATAGCAATTCCTTATTTTACCAGAATTTGAATATCCAGCAATACTTCCGATATACTCTGCATTAGCATTAATTGTTACATTTATCAGCCCTAAATTTTCAACAACTCCTTCTTCATCTGAGTCTTCATCTGAGTCTTCTGTCGTAATAAGACTTCCAATTAATCCTATACAATCTTTTTCTATTGACCCCTCCGTATAAATATTCATTCCAATAATCTGATGTCCATTACCATTTAATACTCCCGTAAATTCTTTGATTGGAGTCCAGCCCATTCCATTATCCCAATCTCCGCCTTTCTTTGTATCTTCGGTCATATCAATATCATTCATAAGAATATATTTTCCAGATGGATTATTACGGATTCCGTCCAAATCTGCAATATTATAAATCCCCGTGTATCCATCTGGCACACTTGTTTCCTGTGCATTGGCATTGATATGTAACCCTAAAATTAAAATTCCAAAAACCAACAAATTAAATAGAATATTTCGTTTCTTCATCTTATTTTCTCCTCTCTGTTTGTTGCTTATATGGCTACTCTTTTTTCTTATTTCTACTTTTTTCTACTTTCCCCCTTTATACACCATCATATACACCTATTATATCTATAAACACGAATTATTTCATCTATTTTCTTATTATTTTTTTAATTTTATAGATGTATTTATTCTATATTATCCCTTGTATTAATTCATTTTCTCTATTCTTTCAAGTCGATATAATAGTTATATGATTTCAAAAAAGGAGGATGAGAGAATGGAGAATTTAAATAAGTTAATGGGTGAGCGAATCGCTAAACTTCGTAAGGAAAATCATATGACTCAGGCAATGCTTGCAGAAAAATTAAATATTTCCGTCAGACATTGTAGTGCGATTGAATGTGGTAATGCCCGCTTATCTATCGAAAAGCTTATTGAAGTTGCCGATTTATTCCATGTCACCCTTGACTATCTTATTCTTGGTCGCCGTTCTTCCAATAAATATATTGACTTGTTTCCGGATTCTTTGATCCATTCTTTGCAGTCTGGAACAGATGCAGAATTAGATTTATTTAAGCAATATATACAGATGTTCCATAAAATCTACTCTTCAAAAAAAGAGTCTAAATAAAAAACGGAAGAAACATCTTGCTTTCTTCCGTTTTTTATTACATATGAATTACCAAAATATCTATCCTGCTACCTCTGCCTCTCCTTTGTCTCCATAATAATACACACTATTTGAAAGAAGGTATTCCGCTGGCAGTTCTTTATTAGATTCAATAATTGCTTTTTTCATCTCCTCCACTTCATCTGCCTGACTTTCGGGAACTATCATTAACTCAAAAATTGAAACAGGCAGCATATAAAATGACTCTCCAATCTTTTTCTTTGCTTCATCTAAGACACTCTTTTGTAATAAAGCTAATGCTCCTTGATTCTTTTGAAAGGCATCCTCAAAAGTCATAAGCGAATTTTCTTCCTCTGTTACAACCAGCATCAAAAATAGACTTTCCTTTCCCATATTCTCTAAAACCTGTTTCCATATTACTTCTGGCTCTACCGACCAGATTTTGAAAATATCCTTTGTTACGGCAGTTCCTCTATGTTCTGGAGCATTTTTATAATCCAACTGTGTATCTATATAATATACAACTGCCAAATCGAGAAATGGAACATAGTATTTATGCTCCAAATACTGCTCATTCCACTTCCTATTTACCATCTCTACATAGAGTCTGTCTTTAATACGTTCATAACTCCATATATCCTGTTGACTTAATAAAGAAACATTTCTCGCTGCCTTGCGGTATTCCTTTAAAATCTGCTCGCTAATCTCCTGTACACTGATTCCTGCTCTAAAATCTTCATAACAGTTATCCAAAGAAACAACTTGTGACAATTCTTCTTCCAGCTTTTCAATAACTAAGCCTTCATAAAATACACCATTATTTTTCCAGACACGCTTCTGCTTCATCTCAACCTCTTTGCCTAATTGACATGATAATACATAAAATAATTTTTTGATAAACTCATTTTTATCCATGACAAACTCCTTTCTATGCCACTCTTGTACCTGTCTTCTCTAACGCACTCATTATCCGCTTATAATCTCTTTCTGTTAAATTTACTAAAGATACATGAAAGCGTTCTACAATTTTCTGTTCTGTCACACCTGTACGTTCCATTTCATCATAAAGTCTTTTCATACGATAATCGGAAAGCTGATTTTTATTTGCTGATTGAGAAGCCTGTTTAGGAACTTTATTTTCCATATTAAACTGACATACAATCTCATTCTTTTGATTACGGATCTCCAAACTTCTAATGACTTTACCACCCTCATCATAGGAAATGTACGACACATGAAAAGAATCTTTTACCTTTAACTTTCCATTGTCCTCTACAATATTTACTTTATCTGATGGAATCCAGATAAAAGGAGCAGTATAAAGCTCTCTGCCAATTCCGACATTGAAACAAGCTCTTTTAAAAGAATCTGATGCTGCTCCCTTTACTGCCTCCGTATAAGACTGGACACCAACATCCTGTTTTCCAATCCACTCGCCATCCTCTCCTTTAATGCTCACAGTACAAAATAACGAACCATTTATCAATTCATGTTTACGTTGCCATCCCATAATACCAAAGGTTTCATCAAGAATGTTCATATCACAACGTGCATCTTTATACAGTAATAATGATATGCCATTTTTCTTAACAATACCTACACGGGCTTCTATCTCATCTGCTCTTAACTTTCTGATCTCCTTCATAATCTTATACCTCCAAAAAAGAGAGGATACCATTATAGATACCCTCTCACTGTCTTTTTACCATCATGCTACTGAAAACTTACGATAAATTACTTCTTTTTTGCAGTCATCGTAAATATCTTTATGTTTTTCTTTGAGTTTACCCGAATCAATCCGAGTCTGAACTACCTGTTTCCATTTTACGATATATCCTCCTACTCTGCCGGCTTCATTTTCTGCTAATGCAGATTTTAACTGATTTTCAACAAGCCGTTTCTGCTCTGTTAATGAATCTAATTCTATTTTTATCTGCTCATATTTTTCGATGGATGAAAGCATCTGTTCATCCAGATTAATAACAGAACCGACCTTCGCATTATTGTATTTTGCCCCCAGATAAAGGCTTGTAGCCTTAGAAGCATCCACATCTGGTTCTTCCCCTTCCCGGACACAATGCCAGAAGTGGGATTCCATGCTTACCAGCATCTTGATAAGCTGTTCATCCCGGTATACTTCCGTCCAATAGAATTTATTGCCGCCGACCAATACAGCAATGTAGGCTTTCTGAAAGCCTGTGACTGCCAGATAGTGCTGAACCTGTAACTGATAGGCTTTAGGAATCTCTCCATTCTTCCAGTCATTATTTTTAAATTCAATAGCGGTCTTTGCTTCAAAAATAGAATAAGTGCCGTCAAACTCACTGACGACACCATCTAAATCTGCAATCATAAAAGGATATTCTTTGCTTCTAAGAATGGAATTTTTCTTTCTTACCATTAAGCCTGTACGCTGGATGAACTCCTTTCTTACGACATCTTCAAGAACTTTACCGAAATGCGTTACTTCGGATTCTTCTTCTCTTACTGGAATCTCCCCACGTTTCTCCTGCCATAACTCAAAGATGCTGCGGTAAGGATTACATCCGGCAATGATACCTGCATCACTGCCGCCTATTCCAAGCGTTCTTATTTTCAGCCATTCTTCTGTTGATAAATTTTTCGTGGAACACACAATATCGTATTTCATTTTTAACTGCCCCTTCCTTTATGCTGCAATGGTAATGCCATGTTCTTTGTCATAATGATATACGTTATAACTTAAAATATCTTTTTCAGCCACAACGGTTTCATTGGCATCTCGAACCATTTCTTTCAGTTTATCGACTCCGTCTTCCAGTTCACTTGCTCTTACAAGCAGAACCTCATTTACGGAAGATGGAAGGATATATAAATCATCTTCTAATGCCTCGGCAATGGCTCCAACTACTTCTGGACTCATAAAATAGATCGCTCCATCCACTTCCTTTTGATTGGTAAGGATATATGTTGTTACTTCATCTTCTCCCAGTGGAAGCTTTGCTCCAATACTCATTTCTATATATCGCCCTAAATTCATTAATTTAGGTGGGAAAAGTCTTAATGTATTTGCCAATGCCGCAGCATAAATTTCTTCTTCGGTCATACCTAAGATTTCAGCATCCCCTTTTGATAATGCCATTGAAGCCATTCCTTCTTTATCCATTTTCAGAACAACTCTTACGACTGCGGAAAGATCTAAAAATTCTTTTGATATGGACTGCTCTACTAATGACTCATTTCTTTCTGTATTAACCAGCTTTACAAATAAACTCTTTTTTGCAATTTTCTTTAATACTTCCTGTTCTAATGTTTTCATTATCTTTCCTCACCTTTCTTTTCTTCTGTTTTCTCTGACTTGTTCCATAACTGCTTTAAGTATTCAAATAAATCGGCTACCCCTAATAACTTTTCTAAGAGTACTGGGTCAAATTTCTTTAAAATGATACAGAAAATTTCATAGACCGGATGTCCTGTGTTTTCTGTATCTCCAGTATCACAGCCGGTTGTAGTGGTTGTAAAACTATTTGATTGTCTGTACTTTTTCATCTCTGAAAGAATTTTCCCTTCCACGATGTCTTTTACTGGCTTCAACTGTATCCCCTCCCTTATGCCGATAACAACATCTGATATGTCTTGTCTAAGACTGGCAGACCGTCAATCGTTTTCCTGAATAAATTCTCATTATAGTTCTTTGTCTGACGTAAAGGTTTTCCGTGATAAGCCATATCGGATACCGCATTAATGAAACGATACCCATTCTTTCCTACTCCCTGCAGATCAGGTGCATCAAAGTAGCAGGCTTTTAATGTCTCTTGCTGTTTTAAATTATTTTTCTTCTGCATCTCGCTTAAATCCTCACTGACTGGATACAGAGAATCAATCATAGCAAGTACTTTCTTATCCGTAAGCTTCTTAGCCTGTAATTCATTAATAGAGCGTCCTAATTGTGACATATAGGCATTGGCAAGCTGCAGGGTTTCTCTCGCTTCATCCATACGATTCATTACATTGCCTGTATGTCTGGCGGACCATACACGACTTGCACCTTTTAATGCCAGATTTAATGTGTTCTGACATACAACACGCACAGGCGTCATAGCGACACGGATTGCACCTGAACCATCATGAGAGTTGCAGAACACTAGATATGGTTCAATAGCATCCCCTGAGATAATGTATTTCTCTGGAAGTTTTGCAAGCATCCAGACGATTTTCCCTCCGGCAAGACTTCCGGCAGTTTCGTACTTTACCCCTTCTCCCAGCAATCCATCTGTAAAAGCGAAAGCTTCTTCATTCTGGACAATCTTATATCTGTCACCCACGATTCCTAATACGCTACGGTCAATATCTCGGATATTGGCTTTATATCCTGGAATTCTTTCTCCTGATGCTGCATATACATCGGTCTGCTCTACTTTCCAGTCGAGTCCTGCCTGAATCAATGCTTCTTTAGACCCTAGTACTTCTTCTACCCTGACTCCTAATCCATGCCAGGGTGCCGTTCTTGTATAAAACATACTTTCTACATTTGCTGCCATCTTATTTTCCTCCCTTTCTTCCTGTAATGACAATAATGATAGTTACGATTGATTTAATAATTCCCATCGGCTTATCCTCCTTATTGTGATGGAATTTTTATCTTATTACAGGAAGATGGTGTATCATTGTGATTTGAGAATTTACGGATAAAAATAAGAAAATGGTTTATGATATTCAGCAGTGGAGCAGATACAGAAGAATTTTTTTATCGTCTGGGACTGAAAAATGGATTGAAATTAAGAAAAGTAATAAAAGGTATATTGAAATCTCTTTCGTAAGCGAAGCATAAGAAGAGGCATTGACTGCAGTGACGGTCAGTGCTTCTTTTTTGTTCTTTGGTTTTCACAGATATCGATTATTGGAAGATAAAAGATTCTATGATAATATAAAGTAAAAAAGATGGTATGTTTTTTACAGGAAGAGATAGGAATAAAATAATTTTTGAAATATACTTTAGAGGGAAAATAAATGAGAAAAGTACAGATTAAAAAGAAACTTTATATGCAAATATCAACGATGATATTATGTGTTGTTGCGCTTACAACTCTATATTCAGTCAATGCTTTTACTAAATCAGAAAAAAATGCAATTGTGGGGAAAGTATATGAATTTGATAAGAACGATGATTATGATATTTCAGAATCTGATAAATCTTCTTCCACGGATAAAGTAGAGAGATATGGAGAGTTTTCCCTTTTGGGGAATATTGGAAATGTTTCAGAAAAAAATGGTGTCCCTGCTTATGAAGTCACTTCAGGAAATTTGGATCTTTACTATACATACAGTGATGCTTTGTTAAAAGCTGAAGAGAAAAAGTGGCATCTTGTTGCTGATAAAGGGAAAAAATTAGATGGTAACAAATTAGATAAAAAAATATTAAAGGGTGCAATCATAATTCAGACATCAAAAGACAGAAAAAACTGGACAGATATAAAGTGCCTGACTAATGCTTTTGATGACGAACCTGTTAGAACAGAAACTTTGTATAAAACAACAGATGTGCAGATATTGAATGGGTGCTATTATCGAATTATTGTTGCTTATAAAACAGAAAAACTGGAAAAAATAAAAAAAATTGCATTTGTTCCTGTAAAAGACTATGAATATAAAAAAACTGCGGAAGTATATGAGTTTTATGCATATTCTCCGTCTACAGAACAAGAAGTTTCTGAGTCAGAACAAATATATGCGTTAGGAAAGAAAACAAGAGTACAGGAATTTGATGGTTATTCGGGAAGTTCAGAGATAGAGAAAAAAGATATTCATTATAATTGGGATATTGGACAATTTTTTGTGAGTGGATTTACGGATAAAGTGAAAGAATCTGATGGAAATATCGTGTTCTTGAAAAATGTGGGCGATAAAGTTACCCTTTGGTTCAATTTAAATCAGAACATCAACGAATTAAATGGCGATAAAGATTTAAAAATAACTGATGACACAGAAGGATATGACAAATATTTTGAAACAGAAAGGACAGATTTTGGAAAAGGAACATTAATCATTAGGTATACGGATTACAATAATAATTCATCAGAACCACAGGTATATAAAAACTATTTGGCAGCAAATACTTCTGTTGGTGCAGATACCAAGGTGCAACTTTTTGAAGAAGGAGATTATGAAGTTGCATTGGATTATGAAGTAACGTCAGATCAGTTGATTGACAAAGTAGGTCATTATAGAATCTTCTTTACTTTTTCAGTCAGAAATGGAAATTGCATGGTGTATCCATTGGATATCTCAACAGGGAGTGAATTGACAAATAGTTCTATGACTGAAAATGGATTTATGTTAGATTTGGCAAGATCTCGTTATCTTCAGATAAATGTTAAACGTGAAGTTTTGACGGATAGTGCAAACGGTTTGGTAGAGGATACTCGTTCTAATGCACCGGCAAAAGATGGAGAAAAGTATACAGAAGAGGGGATTTATACGATAACTGCTACAAATCAATACACGAATCAAAAAACTACAAAGAAAATATATGTAGGAACAAATAATCTGATGAAAGCTGTTATGACATCCGGACTTTCAATCGAAGAAATCAATAAATTGATTTCAGAAGGTGCGACAATAGATGATGAGGGAACATTAACTTTAGCGAAAAAATCAGAAGTTGTAGATTCTTCAGACAGAACGATAAGTTCATCAGAAAATGCTGAGAAAGCAACAAATAAAGCATTTAATTTAAAATATCTTATAGCTGTGGTGGGGGCTTTGTTAGTTGTAGCACTGTTTGTTGGTATTAAACATAAGAAAAAGAAAAGTATTGCGGAGGAGGATGATGAACAGTGAAGAAGATAATGGCTTTCATCTTATGTCTTGCTATAGGGTTGACAGGATGCTCTTCTAGCAATCCTGATAAAGATACGGGCACAATAAGCAATGCTAAGAGTATAACAAATTTTGAAGAATCGAACATTGAATTTTCTGGAATGGATGATGATGCACTTTTAACATATGTAAAAGATAAGGTGTATGAGGAAACTGTCAATAATCTAGATAGCGAAAAATATGTTGTTGAGAAAGTTCGGACCACTTATTTGTCAAAGGAATATCTTGAGGAGACTGCTTATAATTCTCAACCCAATATATATTTTGGATATACGCTAGAAGAATTAAATGGTTTCTTTCAAGGCGATAGATATATTTTCAATTTGAGTGATGAAGGCACGACAACTGTAGAAAAATTACAAGAAGTCGCAGATGCAGATAGTCAACAAGTTATAAAAAATGTGGCAATAGGAACCGGTGTAATTTTAGTTTGCGTTACAGTATCAGTGGTCAGTGCAGGTGCACCGACAGCAATGACAGCAGTTTTTGCTGCATCGGCTAAATCTGCAACGGTCTTTGCAGTATCATCGGGAACTTTTTCATCAGTTTCAGCAGGTATTGTTAGAGGATATCAGACCGGAGATATGAATGAAGCACTGGATGCCGCTGCATTGACTGGCAGTGAAGGCTTCAAGTGGGGAGCAATTACAGGTGCAATTACAGGTGGCGGAGAAGAAGCCTTTCTACTTAAATCAGGAACTAAAGGTGGATTGACCATGAGTGAAGTGGCGACTATACAAAAAGAGTCAAAATATCCAGTTGAATTGATTTCTAAATTTAATTCAATGGAACAGTATGAGATTTGTAAATCCTCTGGTCTGACAGCACAAATGGTAGATGGGAAAACTGCCTTAATAAGGAAAATTGATTTGAATTATGTTGATGATGTGACAGGAAAAACTAATTTGCAGCTTATGCAGGCGGGATATGCACCAATTGACCCGACCGGACATAGATATGAATTGCATCATATCGGGCAAAAAAATGATTCTCCGCTTGCAATATTAACAAAGGAAGAGCATAGAGGAAAAGGAAATGTTACAATTTGGAATACATTAACAGATGGGTTTGATAATCCATCGAGTCAAAGTGGGTGGAGTACGATAAAGAGACATTTTTGGAAAGATTATGCGAAGCAAGTAGTCAATGGAGGAATTTAGAAATGAATATAGTGAAGTTGATTCAAAACAAACCAGATTTGATAACGTATTCACCGGCCTCTTTAGATTTAATTAGGCAGGCAGAAAAAGATTTGAATGTTTTGTTTGCAAAGGACTATGTTGAGTATGTGTCATCATTTGGCATTGCAGTTTTTGATGGCCATGAATTGACTGGTATATGTGATAAAAAAAGATTAGATGTTGTTTGTAATACAAGGGAAGAACGAGAATTGAACTCATTTGTCCCAGATGATTGGTACGTAGTAGAGAATGCAGGTATTGACGGAATTGTTATATGGCAGGATAAGACGGGGAGGATATATCAGTCAATGCCGAATGGTCAAAAAGAGTACATTGCGAATTCGCTTGCTGAGTATTTGGATAAACAATAAAAATTGCGATACTTGCCCAGAGAGAATGAAGCGATGATACGAAAAATAGAAAAGGGGGAGGAGTGCTAGTATTAGTCAGAAAAAAGGCTAAAGTTTGTACGATAAATCAAAACAATACAAAGAAGAATGAAAGTAAATGAAGAAGAAAACAAAGTTAATAATTGTAGCAGTGGTTGTAGTCATTGCAGTGATTGCAGGAAGTCTTGGAGCATATTTGGGATATTTTAAACCACATAAGGAAGCGGTAGATGCATACAATGTTGTTGTAGGCGATATACAAGAAAAGAACGACCAGTTGGATGGAAAAATAAAAAAACTTCAGGAATTAGTTGATAATGAAGACAAGCCACTTGATGAAACTACAATCGACGCTGCAAAAGAAGCTCTTAAAAATGCGGGAGCATCAGAGATTGTAATAGAAGAAATGCCCAAAAGCACAAAAGATATTCTCAGCAAAACAAAAGAACTTAGTGCGCCAGTAGATTATTCAGATGAATTAACAGTGTTGACAACGGCATATACTAATTTGGAAAATAGCAAGAAACAATATAAGCAGGTCGTGAATCCATCAGAAGAATTTGTGATGCAAAGGATTTTAACAGTTGATGATGTGGTTGATGCAAGAGCAGTCACAGAAGACCAAGATCCAAATGGAAATTTACATAAAGCAGGCGGATATACTTCAACAGTTTACTTAGAAAAGATTTATCTCTGCATAACTTATATTGATTATGCAGAGATAAGTCTATTAAACGTCTTTTCTTTTTGACTTACACATAATTATTTGTGACTCTATAATTGCCTTCATTTCCTCTAATTCTTCTAATGTTGCTTCATTAATCAGCTTATATATCAGCTTTCTTATGTTATCGTCTGTTGAACCCGCCATGATAATTTTAATTGCATAATCTGTATAAGAAAATTTTGCCTTAAAAACTCTTGCATAATTCTTTGCTGATTTCTTAAATCCAGATACCTCAAGAAACTCTTTCTTTAATAGGGCATTGATTAGCAAATGAGCAGAGGATTTACGCCATGATCTGTCTGGCAAGGCATCTACAATCTCTGAACATGTGAATCCTTATTCCTTCTCCCAAAATTTATCCATAATTTCTTTTTCACTTCTCGTAAGTCTTAAGTTTTGTTTCATTATATTATCTTCTCCTAAATTATTTGTATTGATTTTACCACTTTTTGCTATATTTGTCATTGCTTTTTTAACAAATTCCGTCTTTTATTTCTCTTTTATATTTATAATACGTCCCTCTTGCAATTCCAATAAGCTGTATGCACTCTTTGTCACTCAGCATCCCCTCAAAATCTCTGCTATATTTCTGAATCTTTTCCTTACATTCGATAGATTTCTTTGTAATAAGCTTTGTTCCCGATGCTAAACCTATCTTTTTTCCATTTATCCGGGCTGTCTCAATTCCTTCCTTTGTTCTTTGCCGCAAATCCGTAACTTCCTTTTGTGACTGTAAGAACGCTAGTCTTATCTGTTCCTTTGCTAGTGACAGCAGATACTTATTGACACCTTCCAAAATGTAATCCACATTCGTCCCTGTAAGCGGAATCCCGTTATTTATAGCAGACTTATATGTTATCGTGTCAATATGATGCTCTTTTAAGAAGATAAGCTCTATCCCTTTCTCATATAAATCTTGATATACTTGAAACCCTTCCTCCGCATCACGACTCATTCTTGATACTGAATCAAAGACTATGGTATCCCCCGCCTTTAATTGCTTTATCAGTTTATTTAATTCCTTTCTACCTTGAAACTTTGTTCCTGTATACACTTCTTTTATAATGACCGCTTCGGGATACTCTTTCTGAATATTCCGAATCTGTCTATCCATGTTTTGTTTCTTAGTTGAAATTCGCACATACCCATAAATCTTTCCCATGATTCTTTTCCTTTCCATATCACAAAAAACGACCGTTAGATTTGACACTCACTTTTATATGATTTGCCAAACCCAACGGTCCACTTTTGACACTATTTCGTTATAGGTTTCTTTTGATACTACTGCCCTATTCTATTTCTTACAGAAAAACGTCAGCAATTTCTTTTTTCGTCAGATTATCTTCATTCTTTGCTCACAACCTGTTCACAAATTTCCAGTATCATAAAACCATCAAAAACAACAACAGATTTTTGATAGATTTTTTTCATACTTTCCTCTCTTTTGAAGCCGGCTTTATGTCGGTTTCTTTTTAATCTATCATCCTGATACGCTCCTGCAATCCCCCTTTCTTTTTACCACAATGAAAAAAGTCTCATGCATAAATGCATGATGTAAGATTATAATGTATACAAGCTTATAATATATCACTGAATTTATTTACTTTCGCTAAAAAGAGGATATTTCCTATGTTCCAATGACACCTCAGATATATCCCAAGCCTGACAGTATTACACTATACACTTAATATTTTTAAATTTAGTCATTACATTGTTGGAATTTATTTACATTTTCTTGAGATTAAGTATAGCGAATTAAAGATAATTATGTTAACATAGACTTACATAATATCAGTATATCGGAGGTGATTGTAATTTTAAAACAAACAAATATTGCACATACTATTGATTTAACCGCAGACAGAGCCAAGTATGATGAATGTGCAAAAAAACTATTAACTTATAACGCTGTTATTGCATGGATACTAAAATCCTGTACAAAAGAATTCTCGCAATATAGTGTTCAATTTATATGCGATAACTGCTTAACAGGAGACATTGAAATATCACAACGCTCTGTACATCAAGATTACCTCGATAAAAACACTCGATTAAATGGCAACCAACGAATTGACGGACTTAACACCGAAGCAAACTCTATCAATGAACAGACTGTATACTATGATATTCGTTTCAAAGCCTGTCTACCAGACAGTGATGAGCCTGTACAACTCATTATAAATCTTGAAATCCAATTAAATGATACACCGGGTTATCCATTAGTAACACGAGGATTTTATTATTGTGCTCGAATGATTTCTGAACAATACGGAACAGTGTTTACTGATGAACATTATGAGAAAATTCAAAAAGTATATAGTATATGGATATGTCCTGACCCAGCAAAGAAGCGGAAAAATGGTATTTTTAAATATCATACTGTTGAAGATACCATACATGGCACTCCCTACACTTCCCCTGAAAGTTATGATTTAATGGAAGTTGTTATTTTAAATCTTGGTGATGCTGATAAAGAAAGTGATTTGGAGATTCTTGATTTACTAAATGTACTCTTCTCACCCTCTACATCTCCAGAAGAAAAAAAGCAGCGTCTAAACGATGATTTTCATATTGCAATGACAGAAGAATTTGAAAGCGAGGTGCAAAATATGTGTAATCTTAGTAATGGTCTTGTAGCGTTAGGCGAAGATAAAAAAAGCTATTCCCTTGCTCAGATGATGATTGAAAATGAAGAACCTTTAGACAAAATTATTTTATATACAGGCTATTCTGTTGAAAAGTTAAAAGACATCGCCAACACAATGGGAAAATTATTACCAGAAAAATAATCACAAAAACTCCTCGGTCATATCCGGGGAGTTTTGTGATTTTACTTTCTTTTGAAGCCGGCTTTATGTCGGTTTCTTTTTTATCTATTGGATTGAAACGGATTACTCAAACTCCTTTGCAGACTACGTTTTATAGCACGCAAGGTGCAGAAGCGATGGGGCAAGAGCCGCCAGCGGTATGATGCTCACAATGAGCGCAGCGATACTAACTGATTGAAATTTTTTCTTTTCCATAGTTTTACCTCATTTCTTTTTTCCCAAATTGGGTGACAGCCAGCGCGAAAAACAGGCCAAACACTACAATCGCGCACGGCAGGAACGGAAACACCGAAAAAGCGGCGTCGGAAGTTTCTGCTGTAAAGTCATGGAGAGAGCAGGAAACGAGATAACCGCTGTAACAGTACGGGTAGGCGATCCACAGCGGCGTATTCGCAACCAATACACCGGGAATCACAAGCAGCAGATTTAATCCCACAGAAAGAAGCGGCTTTTCAAACAGCACAGTGATGGCCCACATAGCCGCAATGCACGGCAGCATAGTCAGAAACAGCCCCAAGCACCATTTCAGAAGATATAGAATCGGCAGGGTTTCTGTTACTCCCATTGTCTGTGTCGCAATCAACCCAGCGATTACAAATACGACAAGAAACACCACCATCTCCATAAACAGATAAAAGGTAAGCACACAGAATTTGGCAATGGATAATGCGCAGCGGCTGACCGGCAGCGCCAGCATTTTCAGAATCCCGTTATTTCCTGTTTCTCGTCCTGCGATCATCACGCAAACCACGATCATGCTGAATGGAAGCAGATAGTAGGCGTAAACAAGCGCACTTTGAATAAACATGGCAGTCCACGCATTGGTGTATTCCGGTGTAAAGTAGTTGCTCAAATACGCAACCCCGGAAACCACCACCAATAAAGGTGCAATGAAAATCAGGGGTGCGATTTTGGAGCGTTTTACTTTCATAAACTCGATTTTGAGTAAATCCAAAAAACTCATTTCTTATTATCCCTCCTTACTCATAGCGTCTGTACTTCGCCAGCCACAAGCCCACAGCAAGGAACAACAGTGTTTCCACCAAAGCGACAAGGGCAACCGTCGAATCAGGCTGGGCGCTCATGGCTACTGCTGGTTTCAGAATAATCACAAAAGGATGCACCAGCAAAAGCGTCAGCCCCGAATTTGCAAGGGGCATACCACTCAGAAAACCGGCAACACCAATTCCAAGCGGCACCCACATATTTTCAAAGCGCGAGGAAATCAGCAGCATAAACGACAGTACCGGCATGGATGTGAGAAAAGAGTATCCGGCAAAGCGTACCAGCGTACCCATCTCAAACGCTCCGTCCAGCAAGTCCGTCATTCCGATCTGTGCAAGTGCCAGGTTTTGCAGCACGATAGCAACCAAAAACATGACCGTCAGAATCAGAAATTTACACAGATACATGGCCGGGACGCTGACGGGAAGCATATACATCTTCTTTACGGCACTTCCCTTAAATTCCATGTTGTAGATCATGCAGGTAGCAACCACGATACCGAACAGATTCAGCACCATAATCATGCCGTAGAGCTGGGTCAACAAAACATCCATCGGGGCCAGCGGCAGATTCAGAAGTGTGTCTTTCCGCATAATGAAATTGACAAATGCGTAGGCGGCTCCCAAGACACCAACGGCCAGCAGCACGGGAATCACGCCGGTTCGCTTTTCTTTCCGAAGTTCGATTGCCAGCGTTTTCATAATTTTGCCCTCTGCTTTCTGTCCATGTTATCTTTCTCAACCATAGAAAGGAACACATCTTCCAGATTGTCCGCAGCGAAGCCGGATTGCAGGGCGTATTGACGCAGATCATTCATGCTTCCCTCAAACAGCAGCCGCCCGTGGTTGAGAATCCCAATGTCATCTGCAATCAATTCGATTTCAGACAGCATATGGGACGAGATCAGCACCGTGCAGTCGTAAAGGCTGGGCAAGGATTTTACCAGATTGCGGATTTCATGGATACCAGACGGGTCAAGACCGTTTGTGGGTTCGTCCAGAATCAGAATCGGCGGACGCCCCAAGAGCGCCCCGGCAAGGCCCAAGCGTTGCTTCATTCCCAGCGAATACTGTTTTGCCAGCCGGTCGCCAAACTCGGTCAGCCCTACCAGTTCCAGAGCATCTTCCACATCCGCTTTCGGCAGTTCCAAAATGCGGCGGATAATGTCAAGATTTTCCCGCCCGGTGAGATTCGCGTAGAAAGACGGCGCTTCGATGAAAGAGCCGATCTCTTTGAGAATGGCAATCCGATCCTGCGGAAACTGTTTCCCATCAATGGTAAAGCTGCCTTTTGTGGGGTCGGTCAACCCCAACAGCATTTTCATGGTAGTGGATTTGCCTGCCCCGTTCGGGCCAAGAAAACCATAAATGCTGCCCTTGCGAATATGAAGCGAAACATGATTGACCGAAGTGAAGTTCTTATATTTCTTGGTCAACTGTTCCGTTGTAATGATATAGTCCATAGAAACATCTCCTTTCGATGCTTCTATGGTACAACTTCAACCTGACATCTACATTCTCCCGTCCTTACTTTTACCTTACTTTTCAAGGAACAAGAACGCAGAATGGACAGCCCATGATATAATAGAAACAAATAAAATCAGATTGGAGAAACTGCTATGGATAATTCTTTTTTACATACTAAAAGGCTCCTGTTGGTAGATGATGAACAGGCACTATTGAAAATGGTTTCAGATATATTGAAAGATGCAGGATTTGAAACTGTCCTTACCGCAATGACGGTCAAAGAAGCTATTTTGACCGCAAAAGAGGAAACTCCCGATTTAATTGTTTTGGATGTCATGCTGCCGGATGGGGATGGCTTTTCTCTGATGCAACATTTCCGCACTTTTACCAATGTGCCGATCATTTTCTTAACAGCAAAGGACGAAGCAGCAGACAAATTATCGGGATTGGGGCTTGGTGCAGATGACTACATTTCTAAGCCCTTTATGCCGCAGGAACTGTTACTGCGTATCTATGCGGTACTGCGGCGGACCTACAAAGAGGATTCACCGCTGCTTGTTTTGGATGGATGTACGATTGATTTCAGCCGGGCCGAAGTCCATAAGGGCAGCGAAATTATCTCCCTGACAGCCAAAGAACATACTTTACTTGAAACGCTCGCCCATAATGCTGGAAAGATTGTTACCGTAGATGCGCTTTGTGAAGCCCTCTGGGGGGATAATCCTTTTGGCTACGAAAACAGCCTCAATGCTCATGTCCGGCGCGTCCGGGAAAAGATTGAAACCGATCCATCAAAACCCGTGTCCCTAATAACCATTAAAGGATTAGGCTATAAGCTGATAGCAAGGAAGTGATGTCATGAAATCATTCGGAAGTTATATATCTAAATATCTTGTGTCGTTCGTTGCCTTTATTCTGATATTGCTTTTTCTTAATGCAGTAGTATTCGGTCTGACTTTTCAAAAGATTGTGACCGAGGATTATGGCGATTCATCCCCGCAAGCCATGTTGGAAATGACAGCTACCGCCGCTACGCCGGAACAATTATCGGATGAGGCGGTGCAAATGCTCCGACAGAATCATATTTGGGCGATCTACTTGAACACAGATGGTCAATGTTATTGGTCGGTTGATTTGCCGGACAATGTGCCGAAAAATTACACAATTCAAGATGTCGCACTATTTTCAAAAGGGTATATTGAGGATTACCCGGTTTTTATTTGGAACACCGATGATGGGTTGTTGGTGCTGGGCTATCCCACAGACAGCTACACAAAACTCACCAGCAATTACTATTCCATTGCAGCACTTCAACGACTCCCCATCTTTGTGCTGGGGATGCTTGGCTTGGATTTGCTGTGCCTCTTTTCAGCCTATTACTTTTCCAAACGCAGAATCATTCACAATACCGAACCGATTGTGTCCGCTGTGGAAACTTTGGCAGACGGAAAGCCAGTTTCACTTCATATCAGCGGAGAACTATCGGAAATTGCAAGCAGTGTAAACAAAGCTTCTTCCATTTTGAATAGGCAAAATGAAGCGCGGGCGAACTGGATCAGCGGCGTTTCCCATGACATCCGCACACCTCTCTCCATGATTATGGGGTATGCGGGCCGTATTGCAGAAAGTAAAGCTGCCAGCAAAAGCATCCGTGAACAGGCGGAAATAGTACGGAAGCAAAGTGTAAAAATCAAAGAGCTGGTGCAGGATTTGAATTTAGTATCGCAGTTGGAATATGAGATGCAGCCGCTTCATAAAGAGATGGTTCGCTTATCCAAACTACTGCGATCCTATGTAGCAGACCTGTTGAATACAGGAATTTCCGATAGCTACAACATCGGAATTAAGATCACTCCTGACGCCGAAAATGCTGTGTTGGAATGTGATGCCAGATTGATTTCGCGAGCTGTAAACAACCTTGTCCAGAACAGCATAAAACACAACCCACAGGGCTGTGAAGTCTGCCTTTCGCTTACAGCATCGCAAAACCATCTTATCTTGGCGGTTACGGATAATGGAATGGGTCTGTCTGCTGAAAAGCTGCAAGAGCTGGAAGAAAAACCGCATTATATGGAAATCACAGATGAACGGCTTGATTTAAGACATGGGCTTGGATTGCTGATTGTCCAACAAGTCGCCATAGCTCATAACGGCAATTTCAAACTTACTAATGTTTTCCCGAAAGGGTGTGAAGCTACTTTAATATTCCCGTATATTGGATAAACAGGCAAGTACAAATCTATAAGAAAACGCCAGATGCAGAGGTGATACGCCCCTGGATCTAGCGTTTTCTTAATAAGCGCACTTCAAATCGGTATAACCTTCTTATTAACACTGACAAAAAACAGGCGCATCAAATGAAATTTTATCAAAAATATTTTACAAGCTGCTTTAATCCACGGCGGATACTGTCTCGGACACGGCTTGGGTCTACACCTTCTACTTCGGCAATTTCATTTACCGTCATTCCCAGATAGTATCGGGCATAAATTCGCTTTGCCTGTTTCTCCGGCAGCTTCATCACAGCGGCATAGACCTGCTCCTGAAACTGTTTTTCCTCCAGAAGCATTTCCGGTGTCTGGGGCTTCATCAGAATCGCATTTTCAATGCCGTTGTCGCAGTCCAGGGAGTAGTACGCCTTATAGCGATACATCCTCCGGTCATAAGCAGCTTCCGCACGTTCAGCTGCTCGAATAGTCTCCATTACTTCCTCTGTCACATCTACAAAAAAGTCTGTTGTATAAACATTAGGATAAAGTTCCCGAAGGTTAATTTTCTTCATTATGTACCTCCATTTCGATTCACGGGTGATTGACGGGTGAATCGAATGGAGGCGGAGACCGACACCGGCAGACAACCGGGTCATCTCTGAAAAAATGGCAACAAAAAACGCCAGATTTCCGTGAGGGAAAACTGGCGCGACAAAAACACCTACCATTCTGCTGATTTAGGCGGAACGATAATACCGATAGGAAGTCATACCTTCCCGGAGGAAGGGCAAGGCTTTTTTTAGCTGGTGCAGGTCATGGATGCTGTGAAAATAGGCAAAAATAGACACGGCGGCAATCCTCCTATATGCCGCCGTGGATTTACACGGTGTTAGATCGTCGTTGGTTTGGGATAGGCGAAAAGAAACGGCGGCTCTGATTTCTCAAAACCGCCGTATCGTCAGTGATACAGGAAAGCGCACGAAATCCTCTGCCCGTCAGCGGTTTTTTTCTTTTCCCCGCTGTGGAGGCAGATGTTTCTTATTGATTTACCACAAGCATAAACTACAAATGTTACACAAATGTTCGAGGTACCTTTGATTTCGACAGAAAAACAGGCTGAATTGTTACAACGCTCGGACATTTCAAAAATTTCTTTGAGAAATGGCGAAAAAGGCGGGGCAGCACACGTCGCCCCGTCGATCCCATACGGCTATTCTATTGCCCGCATTTGTTCAATCAGGGATTGTTTTTTCTGCCTGCGGATTGTCCAAACAGACAAGATCAGCTCCATTCCGAACAATACCAGAATGAACAGCCCCATTTCCAAAACCGGGAATTTGTAAGGCACTACATTTCCGGCAAAAGCACCTACACTCATTTTTCTGCAAGCAAA
>NZ_CAKRCF010000025.1 GCF_934307085.1 uncultured Anaerobutyricum sp. | reverse complement strand
GATAATAAGAAAATATGCCCGTATCCGGGCAAAAGAATCGCGGGGCACGCGAGGATAGCTTGTAGATACTTGGCTCAATAGAGCCATTGAGCAAGAAGCCCCCACTTCAAAATCTATGATTTAAGTGGTGGGAGCATGTCACTTCATGTTAACGAAGCGTATGATAGTAATTTCCAAAGAAGTATGAAGAAGTAGAGGAGAGTGTAGTTGTGAACGAAAACAATAAACTGATTAAGAATGGGGTAAAATTATGAATAAATTACAGAGAAGTATAGCATATTACCACCTTCCAGGATTATTTGAGTTTTATGAACTGTATAAAGTATTTTTACCATTATTTCGAGAACATAGAGAATATTTTTACGATTGGTGTGATATCGGTTCTATCTATGGTGCTCCTGCAGATTGTATCTGGGGAGGAGGACGTGCCGGGTTTGGAGATAATGAGCCGCAGGAAGTATTAGCGTTAATGCAGGAATATGGAATTTCTGCCCGACTGACGTTTAGTAATTCGTTGCTTAGGGAAGAACACCTTTTAGATAAAAAATGCAATGCTCTTTGCAGATTGTTTGAAGAAATAGGAAATACACAAAGTGAAAGTGTATCAAGCTCTAATATGCAAAATAAAAGTATGTTAACCCCAAATGTAAAAAATGAAAATATAAATAAAAATACACAGAATACAAGTATAAATGGAAACAAACAGAATGAAGGCGAAAAAGATATCAAGAATAATAATGTGAAGAATAAAATAATACAAAATGGAGTTATCGTCCATTCAGACCTTTTATTAGACTATTTAAAAAAGAACTATCTTAACCTCTATTTTGTTTCTTCTACAACAAAAGTTCTAACAGATTTTCATGAATTTTTAAAAGAAGTAAAAAGAGAAGATTTTCAATATGTTGTCCCAGACTTTCGCCTAAACAAATCTTTTGACAAGTTAGATACATTAACGCAAACAGAAAAAGACAAAGTAGAATTTCTATGCAACGAATGTTGTTGGTTTGGCTGTAGGGACAGAAAACGTTGCTATGAGACCGTAAGCCAGAAGAACTTGGGAGAGAACTGCCCGGAACATCACTGTGCTGCCCCGAATGCCGAGGAAGGATATCGCTTTTCAAAAGCGATGACGAATCCGGGATTTATCGGGATAGAAGATATTCAAAACCGGTATCTGCCGAGGGGATTTTCCAATTTTAAAATTGAAGGACGGGGACTTGGCAGTGCATTGGTGCTGGAATTTCTGCTTTATTATATGGTTAAGCCGGAATATCAGATACATATTAGAGAAGCGATATATCTTGATAATATGCTGGATTTGTTTTAAAAGACTCACTCGTTTCCTTTCTTTACAATAATTTTACCTACCCCATACAAAAGCACGATAGTAGATTATTTTTTGTTCTGCTATCCTTAGTAAGTATGTTTAACAAGTAAGCTTAATAATGTTATCGAAACAGATACAAGCACATATTTTATGACTTTAGAGAGTGTTCGAAAAGATTTCCTACAAATTAAAATATATAGATGAATGGGAATAATTATTTAAGCACGCTCAGGGGTTACAAATGCTTGTTAGGTAAAATACTAACGAAAAAGAGAGGGAGAACGAAAGTAATGAATGAAAATTTGAAGGTTATTTTTGGATTGATTGGTGGATTGGCATTGTTTCTTTACGGAATGAACAATATGAGTGATGCTCTCCAGAAAGCCGCAGGAGAGAAAATGAAGAAGATTCTCGAATTTCTTACGAAGAATCCAGTTATGGGAGCTTTGGCGGGTGCGCTTGTTACAGCGGTGCTTCAGAGTAGTTCGGCAACTACTGTTATGGTCATTGGCTTTGTCAGTGCGGGATTAATGAGTCTGCCACAGGCGATTTCTGTTATATTTGGTGCGAATATTGGTACGACTATGACAGCGCAATTAATGGCATTTAAGATTAGCAATTATATTTATCCGCTTATTTTTATTGGATTTATGCTGAATTTTGCAGGAAAAAAAGAAAAAGTCAAAAACATTGGTATGGTTATTTTTTCTTTCGGACTGTTATTTGAAGGAATTGAGATAATGGGTGAGGTTATGAAGCCTTTAGCGGGAAGTGCCATCTTTGTTGATCTTATGGCGAAAGTTTCTTCTATCCCAGTGCTTGGAGTAGTACTTGGAGCGGTTATGACACTTGTTGTACAGAGTTCTTCTGCGACCATTGCAGTTCTTCAGAACTTTGCTTCACAGGCAGGCCCGGATGGAGTAACCAGTGTAATGGGACTTACTGGTGCGATTCCAATCCTGTTAGGTGATAATATCGGTACAACAATTACAGCACTGCTTGCCTCTATCGGTCAGTCAAAGAATGCGAAACGTACAGCGATTGCTCATAGTATTTTCAATATTTCAGGAAGTTTTGTTTTTGTATGGATTATTCCGATATTTGCGAAGTTTGTTCGATATATTTCTCCAAAAGGCAATGAGGTCGATGTTATTTCACGACAGATTGCCAATGCACATACGACATTTAACATTGTATGTACGCTGGTATGGCTGCCACTTATTCCGTTGATGGTTAAGATTGTTACGACAATTATTCGTGGAGAAGACAAAAAAGCAAAAGCAGTCTGCGAACCAAAATATCTTGATAACAAAATGATTGATCAGCCAGTTGCAGCAATGTATCTGGTATCTCAGGAATTAGAAAACTTAGCGGGATTTGCAACGGAGATGCTTATACAGTTAAATGAGGCACTCAATAAAGGAAAAGAATCCGAAGCGTATAGCCTGTTTAAAGAGAATTTAGAAACAGTACATCATTTGCAGGAAAAAGTAACAGAATATATTACCAGACTTTTTTCCAGTGGTAATCTGACAGAGTTGCAGGCAGAACATACATCGGGTCTTCTTTATGTAACGAATAATATCCAGAGAATTGCTGACCGCTGTCTGGATATTGATAAAATCTGGGACCAGGTTGAAGAAAAGGGCATGAGTCTTTCGGATACAGCGAGTAAAGAACTCGGAAACTGTATTTCTATAACTCAAAACCTGTTGGATCAGGCAATGGAAGCGGCCAAAGAGGGTAGTGAAGAACAAGCAGAGCTGGTATTTAAAAATAAGAAAAAGATGAATAAAGCAGAGAAGAAATTCAACAAAGCCCATCTTGAGCGAGTAAAAAATAAGCAATGTAATCCAGGTATGATGGTCTGCTTTTCCGGAATCCTCTATAATTTAGAAAGAGCGGCAGATAACTGCGTAAGTATTGCAGAAGAAGCATTAGATAATCCAGGCTTTGTAGAACTTGGCGAGAATGCCAGAGCATTTGCAGCCGCCGCCGAGGGTGGTGTACGATGAGAAAAACAGGAAAAGTAACGACAGGAATTTTACTTTTGATAGTGGTAATATTGTGCATGACAGCCTGTGGAAACAGCAGTAGCAAGCTGCCGGATTTAAGTTTTATGGGAAAAGTGAATGCTATATCAAGAGAAGACGGTTCAGGAACGAAGATTGAATTTGGGACACTCATTGGAACTTCAGAAGCTGGGGTAAAAGCGGTGGGAACATCAACAACAGAAGTGCAGGAACAGGTGGCAGAGGATAAAAATGCGCTTGGCTATGTAGCCTATAGTGGCATTTTGACAAATGATAATATAAAAAGTATCAAAGTAGACGGCAAAGAGTTGTCTGTAGATAATATTCAAAAAGATAAATATCCTCTATGTCGAAACTATTATCTTGCCTATAGTGGAGATTTGAGTGCATTGCAGCAGGACTTTCTTTCCTATGTGATGAGCGCGGGACAGAATGTGGTAAGTAAAACTTGCGTACCTGTAAAAAAGACATCTACATTCCTTTCCGATAAATCTGCAGGAGAACTGACGATTATGGGCTCGACCTCTGCTGCTCCTTTGATTGAAGCGATGATTAAAGATTATAAAAACTATAATCCATCCGCAAAAATTAAAATGATTTCCAGCGATTCTTCACAAGGACTGACCTCTGCGATTCGTGGCGGATGTGATTTTGCAGTTTCATCAAGAGATTTAAAAGACTATGAGAGTGAACTTCTTACATCAAAAGCCTTTGCCAAAGATGGAATTGCTATTATTGTAAATAAAGAAAATCCAGTAGAAGACTTAACAATAAAACAGATTAAGGCATTTTATGATGGAAAATGTGAAAAATGGGGAGAATTGCAGTAGAAAGTATAATTGATATATAGGTTCAACTATATGTTATATATCCTCAAATATAACAAAAAGATAAAACAAAGCCGTTCTTCATGAGAAGTGTGGCTTTGTTTTGTGTCATCATGTTGTGGTGTAAGCCTCTCAAAAAATATATTTCATAATTTGTCATAGTATATTGATTTTATTTGAGAAGAAACCTATACTTTATGATATTCACAGTCTGCAACTAAAAAGAGAGAATATAAAAAATGTGGGCTGGCATTTTCTCGCACAGTGAAATAGAGCAGCCTTTATATTCTCTCTTTTTAGTTGCGTCCGCTTAAATATCATAAAACACTGGTTTCTTTCCCTTAAACACCACGTAATGGTGGAAACCGGCTCTATGGAGAATTCCCGGCACCTTCTCAAACTCCCACGCCATATGCTCCGGTTTATGGGCATCACTTCCAATTGTAATAAGCTCTCCACCAAGCTCCCGGTATCTTCTCAAAATAGAAATATCCGGATTTGGCCAGTTAAGTCCATACTTAAGACCTGCCGTGTTTACCTCAAGAGCACGATTCCTTTCAATGATCTCAATAAGAATTTCATCAAGAACATCTGCAAAATGGTCATAAAAGAATGTCTGTGAAGATTCTGGCAGGTAGCGGCATACATAATCAAGGTGACCGACAGACTGGTAATGAGAAAATGCTTTTAAGTTAGATAAAACCGTTTCAAAGTAAGTCATAAGCCCTCTGGTTGCACCAAGCTCTTTGAAATATGTGCCATAATAAGGATCCATATTATTTACGATATGACAGGAATTGATAATAAAGTCAAAGTCTTTTCCGTATTTTTCATAAAAGTCAGCAAGCCTCTGGCCAAGGTGCGGCTGCACGCCAAGTTCAAGTCCGTATAAAATCTCAATCTGTGAGGCATACTTTTCTTTGAGAGTACAAAGAGTCTTTTTATAATTTTCAAAATCTAAAAGAAAGTCCAGACCATCGGGAGTGTCCGGATAGCAGGGATCGTAGTGTTCGGTAAAGCACAGTGTTTTCATTCCGAGACGGATGCCCTGTTTGATCATCAATTCCATCGGTGTGTCTGAATCAGAAGAAAAAGAGGAGTGCAGATGTGTGTCTGTGTAAATCATAACCGTATTTCCTTTCTGGTAAAAATTTGCATTTGAATTTTCCTGCTTATATAAAATAAGGGTAAAAAATTGTAATTTAGGACCAAAAGTTCTGTATACTTGCAGGAAAAATGGCAACAATATCATAATAGCATAAAAGTGATGAAAAAAAATCTATAATTTTATGCAAAATACTACTTGAAATCTTGGCAATAATTAGGTAAAATAGTTAAGGATTTGACAGGGGAAGTCAAATCACAGCGCAGGAGGGCATATTTCCTGCGAACTTTAATGTCAAAGAAATATCTAAAACTTAGGAGGAATTACCATGGCAGTAAAAGTTGCAATTAATGGATTTGGCCGTATCGGTCGTTTAGCTTTCAGACAGATGTTTGGTGCAGAAGGCTATGAAGTAGTAGCTATCAACGATTTAACAAGCCCTAAGATGCTTGCTCACTTATTAAAATATGACTCTTCTCAGGGAACATACGAGAAAGCAGCTACAGTAAAGGCTGGAGAAGATTCCATCACAGTTGACGGACAGGAAATCAAAATCTACGCTTTCCCAGATGCAAACAATTGCCCATGGGGAGAAATCGGTGTTGACGTAGTTCTTGAGTGTTCTGGATTCTACACAAGCAAAGAAAAAGCTCAGGCTCATATCAATGCTGGTGCTAAGAAAGTTGTTATTTCCGCTCCTGCTGGAAACGACCTTCCAACAGTTGTTTACAATACAAACCATACAGTATTAAAACCAGAAGATACAATTATCTCTGCAGCTTCTTGTACAACAAACTGTTTAGCTCCTATGGCTGACGCTCTTAACAAATACGCTCCAATCCAGAGTGGTATCATGTGTACAATTCACGCTTACACAGGTGACCAGATGACTCTTGACGGACCACAGCGTAAAGGTGATTTAAGAAGATCTCGTGCAGCAGCAGTTAACATCGTTCCTAACAGCACAGGTGCTGCTAAAGCAATCGGTCTTGTTATCCCAGAATTAAACGGTAAGTTAATCGGATCTGCTCAGCGTGTTCCAACACCTACAGGATCTACAACAATCTTAACAGCAGTTGTTAAAGGTGCTGACGTAACAGTTGAAGGAATCAACGCAGCTATGAAAGCAGCAGCTAACGAATCTTTCGGTTACAACGAAGACGAAATCGTTTCTTCTGATATCGTAGGAATGAGATTTGGTTCTTTATTCGATGCAACTCAGACAATGGTTAACAAAGTTGCAGATGATTTATACGAAGTACAGGTTGTTTCATGGTACGATAACGAAAACAGCTACACATCTCAGATGGTTCGTACAATCAAATACTTTGCAGAATTAGCATAATTTAAGCGATAGTATTAGTATATATTTAAGAATATAAGACTCAAACATGGGTCCGGTCTCGTGGGACCGGGCCTTTGTTTGTTTTTGAATAATGTGTTCCTGGATTTTGATAATTTTGTCGCATGACAGAATTTGAACTCTGAGGGATGTTTCAAACATACTTCAGATATAGGAATGTCTAGAATGCATGAATATAATTTAGGAGGATTTCCAACATGGGTTTAAATAAAAAATCTGTAGACGATATTAATGTAAAAGGACTTAAAGTTCTTTGCAGATGTGACTTCAACGTTCCATTAAAAGATGGCAAGATTACAGACGAGAACCGTCTTGTAGCTGCACTTCCAACAATCAAGAAGTTAATCGCAGACGGCGGTAAAGTAATTCTTTGCTCTCACTTAGGTAAAGTAAAAACAGAAGAAGATTACACAACAAAGACTTTAGCTCCAGTAGCAGTTCGTTTATCTGAGCTTCTTGGACAGGAAGTAAAATTTGCAGCAGACCGTGAAGTAGTTGGTCCTAACGCAAAAGCAGCTGTAGAAGCTATGAAAGACGGAGATGTTATCTTACTTGAAAACACTCGTTTCCGCAAAGAAGAGACAAAGTGTGGAGAAGAATTCTCTAAAGATCTTGCTTCTATCTGTGATGTATTCGTAAACGATGCATTCGGTACAGCTCACAGAGCTCACTGCTCTAACGTAGGTGTTGCTTCTTTAGTAGACACAGCAGTAGTTGGATACTTAATGCAGAAAGAAATCGACTTCTTAGGAAATGCTGTAGAGAACCCAGTACGTCCTTTCGTTGCTATCCTTGGTGGAGCAAAAGTTGCAGATAAGTTAAACGTTATCTCTAACTTACTTGAGAAGTGCGATACACTCATCATCGGTGGTGGTATGGCTTACACATTCTTAAAAGCAAAGGGATACGAAATCGGTAACTCTTTAGTTGATGAGACTAAGATTGATTACTGTAAAGAAATGATGGAAAAAGCAGAAAAACTTGGTAAGAAGTTACTTCTTCCAGTTGATTCCGTAATGGTTGATGCTTTCCCTAACCCAATCGATGCTGAAATCCCAACATATGTATACGATGCAGATGCTATGGCAGCAGACAAAGAAGCTTGCGATATCGGACCTAAGACAATCGAATTATACGCCGAGGCAGTAAAGACAGCTAAGACAGTTGTTTGGAACGGACCTATGGGTGTATTTGAAAACCCAATCCTTGCAGCAGGTACAAAGGCAGTTGCAGCAGCACTTGCTGAGACAGATGCTACAACAATCATCGGTGGCGGAGATTCCGCAGCAGCAGTTAACCAGCTTGGATATGGTGACAAGATGAGCCACATTTCTACAGGTGGTGGAGCTTCTCTTGAGTTCTTAGAAGGTAAAGAATTACCAGGTGTTGCAGCAGCAAACGATAAATAATTTCAGAATTACGGGAGTGGCGTTAGCTACAGAGTAATTCGTGACATTAGTTAGGGTCAGAATACCTTTTGACCCTAACATCATAAATATATAATAAAGGGGAATTTGTTATGCGTAAGAAAATTATAGCAGGTAACTGGAAAATGAATAAAACTCCTAGTGAGGCAGTTGAATTAGTAAATATGTTAAAACCACTTTGTGCGAATGAAGATGTTGACGTAGTATTCTGTGTGCCAGCAATCGACATTATTCCAGCTATGGAAGCTGCAAAGGGTTCTAACATCGCAATCGGTGCAGAGAATATGTACTACGAAGAGAGCGGTGCTTACACTGGTGAGATTTCTCCTGCTATGTTAGTAGATGCTGGAGTAAAATACGTTGTTCTCGGACATTCTGAAAGAAGAGAATACTTCGCAGAGACAAACGAAACAGTTAACAAAAAGATGTTAAAAGCTTTCGAACATGGTATCACACCAATCATGTGCTGTGGAGAAACATTAGAGCAGAGAGAACAGGGTGTTACAATGGACTTTATCCGTCAGCAGGTTAAAGTTGGTTTCTTAAATGTAACAGCAGATCAGGCTAAGACAGCAGTTATCGCTTACGAACCAATCTGGGCAATCGGAACAGGAAAGACTGCTACAACAGAGCAGGCTCAGGAAGTTTGTGCAGAGATTCGTAAATGTATCGCTGAAATCTATGATGATGCAACAGCAGCTGCAATCCGCATTCAGTATGGCGGAAGCGTAAATGCTAAGACAGCGCCAGACTTATTTGCTCAGGCAGATATCGATGGTGGACTTGTTGGTGGAGCTTCCTTAAAGGCAGATTTTGGTCAGATCGTAAACTACAATAAATAATAGATTCCATATTTGAATCACGAAAATAGTAACCCGCGGACATTTCTCCGCGGGTCAACTATACCAATCCTATAAAATATTGCAGGATTATATCCATAGCAATATACAATTATTTTATAGAGTTAGTATACACTTTAAATGGGAGATTATAAAATGAGTAAAAAACCTACAGTATTATTAATTATGGATGGCTTTGGTTTAAATGACAGACATGAAGCCAATGCTGTATATGAGGCAAACACTCCAAATATCGATAAGTTAATGGCAGAATGTCCATTTGTAAAAGGGAATGCCAGCGGTCTTGCCGTAGGACTTCCAGACGGACAGATGGGTAACTCTGAAGTTGGACACCTTAACATGGGTGCAGGACGTATCGTATATCAGGAGCTTACAAGAATCACGAAAGCAATTCAGGATGGAGACTTCTATGATAATAAAGCATTTTTAGAAGCAGTAGAGAATTGTAAAAAGAATAACTCTACCCTTCATTTATACGGATTATTATCCGATGGTGGTGTACACAGCCACAACACACATCTTTACGCTTTATTAGAGCTTGCAAAGAGACAGGGGCTTACAGACGTATGCGTACACTGTTTCTTAGATGGCCGTGACACAGCTCCAACATCTGGTAAAGAATTTATCGAAGAATTAGAAGCAAAAATCAAAGAAATCGGTGTAGGCCAGATTGCATCTATCGAAGGTCGTTACTATGCAATGGACAGAGATAACCGTTGGGATCGTGTAGAAAAAGCTTACGCTGCTTTAGTTTACGGTGAAGGTAATGAAGCAGCAGATGCAGTAGAGGCAATTCAGGCTTCTTATGATAATGATAAGACAGATGAGTTCGTTATCCCTACAGTAATCAAGAAAGACGGACAGCCAGTAGGCACAGTAAAAGCAAACGATTCCGTTATCTTCTTCAACTTCCGTCCAGACCGTGCAAGAGAAATCACTCGTGCAATGTGTGACCCTGAATTTACAGGATTTGAAAGAAGAAATGGCGTATTCCCATTAACTTATGTTTGCTTTACAGAATACGATGAGACAATTCCGGGAAAAATCATCGCATTCCACAAAGAAGAGATTACAAACACATTTGGCGAATTCCTTGCAGCAAACGGATTAAAACAGCTTCGTCTTGCAGAAACAGAGAAATATGCTCACGTAACATTCTTCTTTAACGGTGGTGTAGAAGTTCCTAATAAAGATGAGGAGAGAATCCTTGTTAAGTCTCCAGCAGTAGCAACTTATGATTTACAGCCAGAGATGAGCGCACCAGAAGTTGGAGAAAAACTTGTAGAAGCAATCAAATCTGACAAATACGATGTAATCATCATCAATTTTGCAAACCCTGATATGGTAGGTCATACTGGAGTGCAGGAAGCAGCAATCAAGGCAGTAGAAACTGTAGATACCTGCGTTGGAAATGCAGTAGCAGCATTAAAAGAAGTAGATGGACAGATGTTTATCTGTGCAGATCATGGAAACTGCGAGCAGTTAATTGACTATGAGACAGGGGAACCATACACAGCTCATACAACAAATCCAGTTCCATTTATTCTTGTAAATTATGATCCGGCTTACACATTAAGAGAGGGCGGATGCTTAGCAGACATCGCTCCAACATTAATCGAAATGATGGGAATGGAACAGCCAGCAGAAATGACAGGAAAATCACTTCTTATCAAGAAATAAGCAGGTTGTATTTGTAAAGGACAAATATCATTATCCTGAAAAGGGCAAAAATGATTAGCGTCCAACAAAAAAATAAACAAAAATAGACCTTGTAGATTTGTGAAAAATCGAATCTTCAGGGTCTTTTTATTATTTAAAAACAATTAAAAAGTAATCATAAATATTTGCGATTACTTTTTGAGTGTTTTTTTATATGTTATAATAAACTTACCAAATCAAGTACAGGAACAAAAAAGAAAGGAAGCACGTATTATGAAAGAGAATGCGAAAAGAGGAAGTTATTGCTTGAATGGATTAGCAATCTTTTTAACCATCATTTTTGTTATAAGCATATTTATAGCGGCAGATAATGTAATTCCTCTACAAGCAGCGGCTGTAAAAAGCCAGAGCACAACAGTAGCTAATAAATCTACAGCTAAAAAGGACAAATGGACAACGCTTCTCCAAAAATATGAGAAAAGCAAAAAAGTAAACCAGCTTATCTTCGTAAAATACAAAGGTAAAAGTAAGGCAAATATCGTTTTGTATGAAAAAGTAAATGGAAAGTTTAAAAAAGTATTTGCCTGTGCCGGTTATGTCGGCAAAAAAGGTATCGGCAAAAAGCGAGAGGGAGATAAGAAAACCCCAACGGGTACTTATAGTTTTACAAAGGCTTTCGGAATTAAGAAGAATCCGGGCAGTAAGATAAAATACATAAAGCTGAATAAATATTATTACTGGAGCGGAGACAGGAGATATTATAACCAAATGATTGATATCCGTAAGGTGAAAGCGAGCCGTTCCGGAGAACATTTGATTGATTATAAACCGCAGTATAATTATGCGTTAGCGATTGATTATAATAAGAAATGTGTCTATAAAAAAGGTTCTGCTATTTTCTTACACTGTACGGGAAAGAGACCATATACAGGTGGCTGTGTGGCAGTGAAAGAAAAGTATATGAAAAAGATTATGCAGACGGTGGATAAGAATGCCAAAATTTGTATTTATCCGAAGTAGGTATAGAAGGTTTAAAGTAGATAGTAAATATGGAGAGATACAGAAAATAGATATGAAAAATAAAATGTATGCTCAATAGATGCAATAGACATGGATAGGCATACAAAATAAATTTGGAAAATAAAAATATATTGCAAAAAAAGCTTAAGTGGCTTAATATACGATATGTTGGCAGTGATGCAGCAAATGATTGGTTATTATACGATGTAAATAAAAAATTACTGCCTCGAATATAAATTAGAGGAATGTTACAGAAAGAAGGATTTAACAATGAAAATAGGAAGAAATGATAAATGCTGGTGTGGCAGCGGAAAGAAATATAAAGCATGTCATATGTCTTTTGATAACCGTATCAAAGATTATTGGAACAGAGGATATGAAGTACCAGACCATTCCATGATTAAGACACCAGAGCAGATAGAAGGAATCCGTGAAGCAGGTAAAAAGAATACAATGGTTCTTGACTTTATCACTCCATATGTAAAAGAGGGAGTAAGTACAGGAGAACTGAACCGTCTTATTGAAGAGTATACAAGAGAAATTGGTGGAATCCCTGCTTGTCTTGGTTATCAGGGCTATCCAAAGAGTGTTTGTATTTCTATTGATGATGTTGTATGTCATGGTATTCCAAGTGATGAACAGATTTTAAAGAGTGGACAGATTCTTAATGTAGACTGTACTACAATTTATAACGGTTATTTTGGTGATGCATCCAGAATGTTCTGTATCGGTGACGTTTCTGAAGAGAAGAAGAAACTTGTCCGCGTGACAAAGGAATGTGTTGACCTTGCTCTTGAAGCGACAAAGCCATGGGGAACGATGGGGGATATGGGTTATGTTTGTAACAAACATGCCGTAGAGAATGGATACAGCGTCGTAAGAGAAATCGGCGGACATGGCTGTGGTGTGCAGTTTCATGAGGAACCATGGGTTAATCATATCGGACAGCCAGATGAAGGAATCCTTTTTGTACCAGGCATGACATTTACGATTGAGCCGATGGTAAATATGGGAAAACCAGACGTATGGGAAGATGAAGATGACGGCTGGACAATCCGCACAGAAGATGGTAAGCCTTCCGCACAGTGGGAATACACAATTTTGGTGACGGAAGATGGGACGGAAATCCTCTCTCATTAATGTACTGTGCTAAATTGTTTGACTGGTAATCTTGATTTTCCGTCAAAAAGGTAGCTATTTCAAACTCCGCTCATAAAGCAGGTTTTGCCTATCTGTTTTTGCGAGCGGAGTTGTTTTGTTTTATAAATAACATTCAAAATAGTAAGGCATAAAGAGAGAGGATTTGTATGTTTTCTATAGGAAGTGTATCATATTACATGAGTTTGAATCGTGGAAAAGCAGAGGAATTTTTAAGCGATAAAAAGTGAAAAATGAAGTCAAAAACAAAAAAATATGCAAAAAAACTTTTTAATCCTTCAAAAAAACTTGATTTTATTGATTTAGTGTAGTAATATAAAATCCATGAAAATATCTAATGTATTGACACAGTGGTAGTGGATTCAGAATAGTTGTCATTGAGCTGGTACATTCAAGATATATTTTTCATTATACGTTATAAAGGAGGAAGAAATAATGAAAAAATTTATAAGTGTAATGTTAGTGGCTGCCATGGCAGTAACTGCGTTGACAGGATGTGGTAGCAATTCAAGTTCTTCATCTAAGAAAGATGCAGACAAATATTATATTGGTGGTATTGGACCGACTACCGGAGCAACAGCGATTTACGGAACAGCCGTAAAGAACGGAGCACAGATTGCAGTAGATGAAATCAATGCTGCAGGTGGTATTAACGGTAAGCAGATTGAATACCGTTTTGAAGATGACCAGAACGATGCAGAGAAAGCAGTTAATGCTTACAATACATTAAAAGACTGGGGTATGCAGATGTTAGTTGGAACAACAACAACTGCTCCATGTATCGCAGTAGCTGGTAAGACAGCATCCGATAATGTATTCCAGATTACACCATCTGCTTCTTCACCAGATGTACTTTCCAGCGGAAACGGAAATGTATTCCAGGTATGTTTCACAGACCCTAACCAGGGTATTGCTTCTGCTCAGTACATTGCAGAGAATAAGCTTTCAACTAAGATTGGTATTATCTATGATAGTTCTGATGTATATTCTTCAGGTATCGAAGAAAAATTTGAAGCAGAAGCTAAGACACAGGGTCTTAACATCGTTTCTAAGGCAGCATTTACAGCAGATTCCAAGACAGACTTTGGAACACAGCTTCAGAAAGCAAAAGATGCAGGAGCAGACTTATTGTTCTTACCTATCTACTATCAGGAAGCTTCCATTATTTTAAAACAGGCAGACACTATGGGATACAAACCTAAATTCTTTGGTGTAGACGGAATGGATGGTATCCTTACAGTAGAGAACTTTGATACGAAGTTAGCAGAAGATGTTATGCTCTTAACTCCATTCGCAGCAGATGCGAAAGATAAGACAGTTCAGAACTTTGTAAAGACTTACAAAGAAAAATATAAAGATACTCCTAACCAGTTCGCAGCAGACTCTTACGATGCTGTTTACGCATTAAAGGCAGCAATCGAAGAATCTAAAGCAACTACAGATATGAGTGCTTCTGATATGTGTGACGCATTAAAAGGTGCTATGACTAAGATTAAGATGCAGGGTCTCACAGGTGGAGAAGACGGTCTTACATGGAATGAAAGCGGAGAAGTAACTAAGTCTCCTAAGGCTGTTATTATTAAGAACGGTGCTTACAAAGCAATGTAATTTAAATAACATATAGCCCAGGGAAGGGTTACCTGCGGGTAACCCTTTTTTGTATTAGACTATATCCTTTTTTATATCACAGAAAGATTACGAGCTGATTTCTCTGTGATATAAAAAAGACATGAACTTTTTAAAGTTTCTAGAAACGCCGCATAAGCGGCATGGAGGTAAAGATGAGTTTTATATCCTATTTGATTAATGGTGTCAGTCTGGGTAGTATTTATGCAATTATTGCCCTTGGCTACACTATGGTATACGGTATCGCTAAGATGCTGAACTTCGCTCACGGCGATGTTATCATGATTGGCTGCTATATCGTTTTCGTTTTAATGGGCAGCTTTCATTTAAACTCTACCGTAAGTATTATTGCAGCGGTAATCGGCTGTACAGTACTTGGTGTAGTAATTGAGAAAATTGCGTACAAACCACTGAGAAAGGCTTCCCCACTTGCCGTATTAATCACAGCAATCGGTGTCAGCTATTTTCTGCAAAACTTCGCATTAATTTTATTTGGTGCAGATACAAAGTCCTTTACATCTGTTGTAAATATCCCTACAATTAAGCTTGCAGGAGGAGACCTTACAATTTCTGGTGTAACAATCGCAACTGTTATCAGTTGTATCATTATCATGGTTGCATTAATGCTCTTTATTAAAAAGTCTAAATCCGGTCAGGCAATGCTTGCCGTATCTGAAGATAAAGACGCAGCACAGCTCATGGGTGTGAATGTAAACAAGACAATTTCCCTTACATTTGCTATCGGTTCCGGATTAGCAGCTATTGCAGGTGTGTTATTATGTTCCGCTTACCCAACACTGTCTCCTTACACGGGTGCGATGCCTGGTATTAAGGCGTTTACTGCAGCGGTATTTGGTGGTATCGGTTCCATCCCTGGAGCGTTGATCGGTGGTATTTTACTGGGAGTAATCGAGATTTTAGGAAGAGCATATATTTCTTCCCAGTTATCTGATGCGATTGTATTTGCCGTATTGATTATCGTACTTTTAGTAAAACCTACGGGACTTCTTGGCAAGCAGGTTCAGGAGAAAGTGTAGGTGGCGTAAGAAATGAAAAAATCAAATATGAAAAGTATAAACAAACAGACAAAAAGTATGCTGATTACTTATGCTATGGTAATCGCTGTGTTTATTATTGTAGAGATTATGGTATCTACAGGCATGATGTCCAGTCTGATGCAGGGACTTTTAGTTCCACTTTGTATTTATTCAATCGTGGCAATCGGACTGAACCTATGTGTAGGATATCTTGGTGAACTGAGTCTTGGTCATGCGGGTTTTATGTGTGTTGGTGCATTTTCCAGTGCCGTATTTTCCAAATGTATGATGACTTCAGGAATGAATGAGACATTGCGTTTTATTTTAGCAATTCTTATTGGTACTGTTGTTGCAGCGATTTTTGGATGGCTTATTGGTATTCCAGTTCTTCGTCTTCGTGGCGATTACCTTGCTATCGTAACACTGGCATTCGGTGAGATTATCAAGAACGTAATTAACGTTATGTATCTTGGAAGAGACAGTAAGGGATTTCATTTTTCTATTAAGGACAGTGCCTCTTTAAATATGCAGGCAGACGGAAAGATGATTATTGACGGTGCAAAGGGAATCGTTGGTACACCAAACCAGTCAACATTTGTTGTTGGTATCATTATTATTTTAATCAGCCTTTTTGTGTCCTTTAACCTTGTGAATTCAAGAACAGGACGTGCAATTATGGCTATCCGTGATAACCGTATTGCAGCAGAGTCCGTAGGTATTAATATTACAAAGTATAAATTGATGGCATTTACTATTTCTGCAGCTATTGCTGGTGCAGGTGGCGTTCTTTATGCACATAACCTGTCTACATTAACAGCACTTCCTGCAAACTTTGGTTATAATATGTCTATCATGATTCTTGTATTTGTTGTCTTAGGTGGAATGGGAAGCTTCCGTGGTTCTATTATTGCGGCCGTTGTTCTTACAATGCTCCCAGAAGTTCTTCGTGGACTTGCAGATTACCGTATGTTAATCTACGCAATCGTATTAATTATCATGATGCTCTTTAACTGGGCACCAAAGGCAATTGAGTGGAGAGAGAAACACTCCCTTAAGAGAATGTTTGGCAAAAAAGCAAAAGCAGAGGAGGTACAGTAATTATGGCATTACTTGAAGTAAAGAATTTAGGTATCTCTTTTGGTGGTCTTCGTGCCGTAGATCAGTTTGAAATTAACATTGAAAAAGGTCAGCTTTATGGACTCATTGGACCGAACGGTGCTGGAAAGACAACTGTGTTCAATATGCTGACTGGTGTATATAAACCAACAGATGGTATCATCAAATTAGATGGAGAAGACTTAGTTGGAAAGAAAACAATTGAGATTAACAAGGCAGGTATTGCGAGAACGTTCCAGAATATCCGTCTGTTTTCTCAGCAGTCCGTTCTTGACAATGTAAAGATTGGACTGCATAATCAGTATAAGTATTCCACTTTGACAGGTATTTTACGTTTGCCAAAGTACCGCAAAATGGAAAAAGAAATGAACAAAAAGGCAATGGAGCTTTTAAAAGTATTTGAGCTTGATGATAAGGCAGATTTCCTTGCATCGAATCTTCCATATGGAGAACAGCGTAAGTTAGAGATTGCCAGAGCACTTGCGACAAATCCAAAGCTTCTTCTTTTAGATGAGCCTGCGGCTGGTATGAACCCAAATGAGACCATCGAGCTTATGGATACTATCCGTTTCGTTCGAGATAATTTTGATATGACAATATTATTAATTGAACATGATATGAAACTTGTTTCTGGAATTTGTGAAGAACTTACTGTATTAAACTTTGGGCAGGTACTTGCACAGGGTAAGACAAAAGATGTTTTAAATAATCCAGAAGTTATCAAGGCATATCTTGGAGAATAGGAGGAAAGAACTTTATGGCAATGCTTGAAGTAAAAGACCTTGAAGTATATTATGGGATGATTCAGGCCATCAAGGGGATTTCCTTTGAGGTAAATCAGGGAGAAGTTATCGCTCTTATCGGTGCGAACGGTGCCGGCAAGACAACAACTCTTCAGACAATCACTGGTATGCTTCCAGCAAAGAAAGGACATATCCTGTTTGAAGGACAGGATATTACAAAAGTACCGGGACATAAGATTGTAACAATGGGAATGGCACATGTACCAGAAGGAAGACGTGTATTTGCTAATCTTTCTGTATACGAAAACCTGAAGCTTGGTGCTTATACAAGAAAAGATAAGAACGAAATCGCACAGTCTCTTGAAATGGTATATGAAAGCTTCCCTCGCTTAAAAGAGAGAAGAAATCAGTCCGCTGGAACACTTAGTGGTGGAGAACAGCAGATGCTCGCTATGGGAAGAGCCCTGATGTCCAAACCAAGAATCGTTTTAATGGATGAGCCTTCTATGGGTCTGTCCCCAATTTTCGTAGATGAGATTTTTAAGATTATTCAGAAGATTTCCTCCGAAGGAACAACCGTCCTTCTTGTAGAACAGAATGCGAAAAAAGCGTTAGCAATCGCAGATAGAGCATATGTTTTAGAAACCGGAAAAATTGCACTTAGTGGTGATGCAAAAGAGCTTATGAATAATGAGTCTATTAAAAAGGCATATTTGGGAGAGTAGGTGTTACGATGAAACATACAGTAATTACGATTGCAAGAAGTTATGGAAGTGGTGGAAGAACCTTAGGTAAGCTTTTAGCAAAGGAACTTGGTATTCATTGTTATGACAGGGAACTGCTTCGTATGGCTTCCGAACAGAGCGGAATTAATGAAGCTTTGTTTGGAGAAGTAGATGAAAAGGTGAAGTCTCTTCCGTTGTTCGGCATCAGCAAGAAGATTTACAAAGGTGAAGTATTTCCACCGGAAAGTGATGACTTTGTATCCGATGATAATCTTTTTAACTACCAGGCAAAGGTAATTAAGGAAGTAGCAGCAGAAGAATCCTGCATTATTATTGGACGATGTGCAGACTTTATTTTAAAAGATAATCCAGACGTAATCCGCCTATTCTTTTATGCTCCAAGAGAAGACTGTATTGCCCGTGTAAAGACACAGAATGGCGGTACAGAGAAAGAGATTATCCGTAAGATTGAAAAGACGGATAAATATCGTTCAGACTATTATAAATATCATACCGGCAAGGACTGGAATGATTCAAGAAACTATGATTTTTGCTTAAATACTGCAAGCATGAGCTATGAAAAGCTTGTGGCAGTGGTAAAGGCATATATTGAACAGTATGCTTAATGCATTATAGTTGCCGAGATAACACAGTAATTACAGTGCAAAATGAAAAAGGGAATTTATCCACATTTTAATATATTGTGGATAAATTCCTTTTTTATATGCAGACTTTTCGCCAACAATTAGATAATTTTATAATATATAACAAAATCGTGTATAAGCGAGGTCATAAGAAGATTGTTTAAGAAATATGTAAAATAGAAAAATATGAAGTGATGTATAAAAAATCAAATTTCTCCCATACTGAAGAAAGGAAATATTTTCAATATATGTGCTCATTTCCAAGAGTAGATAAAATCAGTAAGGAGGAATTTTTTTATGAAAAAAGGCTTTAATATTGAAGATGTACATGGACTCGAAGTGTTAGATTCTAGAGGCAATCCTACAGTGGAAGTGACGGTGCGTTTAGAGAGTGGGGCGATGGGAAAGGCAATCGTGCCATCTGGAGCCTCTACAGGACGTTTTGAGGCAGTAGAACTTCGGGATGAAGAAAAGCGTTTTGGAGGAAAAGGCGTGGAGCGGGCCGTCACTAATGTAAATACAAGAATTTGTGACCGCTTATGTGGCTGTAATGCATTAGAACAAAGAGAAATTGATTGTATTTTAAGAGAGGCAGACGGGACAGAGAATAAGAGTAAATATGGTGCAAATGCGATTCTTGGTGTGTCGCTTGCCGTGGCAAGAGCAGCGGCACAAGGGTTGGGAATCCCGCTTTACCGTTATGTTGGAGGTGTAAACGGAAAAGTATTGCCGGTACCGATGATGAATGTCATTAACGGAGGGTGTCATGCGAAAAATTCGATTGATTTTCAGGAATTTATGATTATGCCGACAGGAGCAGAAACATTTTCAGAAGGAATTCAGATGTGTACGGAAATTTATCAGCAGTTAAAAAAAATACTTTCTGAAAAAGGTTACTCTACTGGTGTGGGAGATGAAGGTGGATTTGCCCCAGATTTAGATTCGGCACAGGAGGCATTGGAACTTTTGCAGGAGGCAACAACGCTTGCCGGATATGAGCCGGGAGAGGATATCTTTTTTGCGATGGATGCGGCGGCTTCTGAGCTATATGATGAAAATACGAAACGGTATTATTTTCCGGGAGAAAGCCAGATGCGAGAAAAAGAAATTTGCCGGAATGCAGAAGAAATGGTGCAATACTATGAAGGACTTGTAGAACAGTTTCCATTAATTTCTATTGAAGATGGATTGAGTGAGGAAGATTATGCTGGCTGGAAGGTACTTACTTACCGTTTGAGTGAAAAGGTGCAGCTTGTCGGGGATGACCTTTTTGTAACGAATGTAAAGAGACTTTCCGATGGAATTGACAAAGGAATTGCGAATGCTATTTTAATAAAACCGAACCAGATTGGCACATTATCAGAGACATTAGATGCAATTTTAATGGCACAAAAAGCAGGTTATCGCACGATTATTTCTCATCGAAGTGGAGATACCGAAGATACAACCATTGCAGACCTGGCGGTTGCAGTAAATGCCGGACAGATTAAGACGGGAGCACCGTGTCGTGCAGAACGTACCGCAAAGTATAATCAGCTGATGCGGATTGAAGAAGAACTTGGAAATACTGGAAGTTATGGAAGATAGAAAAAGAAAAAGGAAATAAAGAGAAGAAAAGTGTATTACAAAAACTAAAAAATGAAAGATTTATGAGAAAAATTTTATATTCTGCCTATTTCGACTTTACTTCTGAAAAAATGTAGTCTAATATAGAAATGTATTTTTTCATAAGCAATAGATATAGGAGGAAGGAAAATGAAAAAATTACTGGCATTTATTTTAGCCGCTGTAATGACAGCATCACTTTGTGCCTGCGGTTCTTCTAAAGGCGGAGCAGAAAGTTCCACATCAGTTAAGGGAAGTTCTGCAGCAGGAGAAGCAGTATCTGCATCCGATATTAAGGTTGGATGTATCATGATCGGTGATGAGAATGAAGGTTATACTGAAGCACATTTAAAGGCTGTAGAAGAGATGAAGAAGAATCTTGGACTTTCTGATAATCAGGTAGTAATCAAGACAAACATCAAAGAAGACGAAGGATGTTATGACGCCGCAGTTGACTTAGCAGAGCAGGGATGCAATATTATCATTGCAAACAGCTTTGGACATGAGAGTTATATTCTTCAGGCAGCTGCCGATTATCCAGACGTACAGTTCTGTCACGCAACAGGATATCAGGCTAAGAGTAGCGGACTTTCTAATATGCATAACTTCTTTACTAACGTATACGAATCCCGTTATTTATCCGGTGTCGTTGCTGGTATGAAGTTAAATGAGATGATTAAAAATGGTGAGATCACAAAAGATAAATGTAAGATGGGTTATGTAGGGGCTTTCCCATATGCCGAGGTTATCAGTGGATTCACTTCTTTCTATCTGGGAGTAAAATCTGTTTGTGATTCTGCTACAATGGAAGTAAAATATACAAATAGCTGGGCATCTTTTGACCTTGAAAAAGAATGTGCAGAACAGTTAATCGCAGATGGCTGCGTACTTATCAGCCAGCATGCAGATACAACAGGAGCACCTACCGCTTGTGAAGCAAAGAAAGTTCCTTGTGTAGGATATAACATTGATATGATTCCTACAGCTCCAGATGCAGCACTTACTTCTGCAACAATCAACTGGGGTCCTTACTACACATATGCAGTTCAGAGTGTTATTGATGGAACGGCCATCGAGACAGACTGGGCAAAAGGTGTAAAGGATGGAGCAGATGCAATCACAGATCTTAATGATAAAACAGTAGCGAAAGGAACAAAGGAAGCAGTAGAAAAGGCACAGAAGGAAATCGAGGATGGAACTCTTCATGTATTTGATACTTCTAAGTTCACAGTAGGCGGTAAGACTCTTGAAGAACTCGTAGAATCTGGTGACGAGGATGCAACAAAGTTAAAAGATTATATCAAAGATGGATATTTCCACGAATCTGATGTAGAAAGCGGAATGCCTTCTGCACCGGCATTCACATTTATCATTGATGGAATTAACTCCATTACAAAGTAATTTGTGATTATTCAGGATTATCGCAGTATTCTTGAATTTTAAACACGCTCCAGAATAGTTCTGAATAGATACAGTGATTTAGTAATAAAGGCAGAGCAGTCATTATGACAGCTCTGCCTGATTATGTAAAAAACAATTTTTGTTTACAGTTAAATCAAAGAAGAACTGGCCGGTCTTTTTTGACTTGCCTATAAACAAAATTATGTATTCAAAGAACCGGGAAAGGTTTTAGAACGTATTTGAAAAATGCTTTTAAAGGACATGTTGTAATTAGAGCATGTGGATTGTTTTTGAGTTTTTAAGTACGTTTCGTGGGTATACAATTAGATAATGGAGGAAAATAGCGTTGGAACAGACATATGCCATAGAATTACAAAATATCACAAAACGATTTGGCAAAATTGTCGCAAATGATGGAATCAATCTTAAAGTAAAAAGAGGAGAGATTCTTTCGTTGCTTGGGGAGAACGGAAGTGGAAAGACCACATTAATGAATATGATTTCTGGAATTTATTTCCCAGATGAGGGTCATATTTTAGTAGATGGAAAGGAAGTGTCTATTCGTTCTCCAAAAGATTCTTTTAATCTTGGAATAGGAATGATTCATCAGCATTTTAAATTGATTGATGTTATGACTGCTGCTGAGAATATTATTCTTGGATTAAAAGGAAATGCAATCCTTGATATGAAAAAGGTGCATAAAGATATTCAGGAACTTGTAGATAAGTATGGTTTTGATCTTGACCCGGCACAGAAAGTATACACGATGTCTGTATCACAGAAACAGACGGTAGAAATCGTTAAGATGCTGTACCGTGGAGCAAATATTTTAATTCTTGACGAGCCAACAGCGGTATTGACTCCCCAGGAAGTAGATAAGCTTTTTGAAGTTCTTCGGAATATGAGAGATGATGGCAGAGCGATTATTATTATTACACATAAGTTAAATGAGGTTTTAGAGTTATCTGACCGTGTTGCTATTCTTAGAAAAGGAAAATATATTGGGACATTGCAGACATCGGAAGCAACGGTAGAATCTCTTACAGAAATGATGGTAGGAGAAAAGGTTTCTCTTGATATTAACCGGCCAATACCACATGATTTGAAAAAGCGTCTTACAATCAATAATATTACTTGCACGAATGAAGATGGTATTCATACCTTAGAAAATGTATCCTTTGAAGCTTTTGGAGGTGAAGTGCTTGGTGTTGCCGGTATTTCTGGAAGTGGACAGAAGGAATTATTAGAGGCGATTGCCGGTCTTACCAAGCTTTCATCTGGTAGTGTTATTTTTCATTCACCGGAAAGAGGAGATATCGATCTTGCTAAGTATGATGCAGCACAGATTAACGAACTTGGAGTCCGCCATTCCTTTGTTCCAGAGGATCGTCTTGGTATGGGACTTGTCGGCTCTATGGGTATGACAGGAAATATGTTGCTTCGTTCTTTTCGAAAGGGAAAAGGTTTCTTTACCAGCCTAAAGGCACCGAAGGAACTTGCTGAAAAGATTAAAGAAGATTTGGATGTTGTGACCCCGGATATTGATTATCCGGTAAGAAGACTTTCAGGAGGTAATGTACAAAAGATTCTTGTCGGAAGAGAAATTGCATCTTCTCCGGCGGTTCTTTTAGTAGCCTATCCAGTACGTGGTCTTGATATTAACTCTTCCTATATGATTTATAATCTGTTAAATAAGCAGAAAGAAAGAGGTGTTTCGGTTGTCTGTGTAGCAGAGGATTTAGATATGCTTCTGGAATTTTGTGATAGAATCATGGTACTTTGTGATGGTAAAGTAACAGGAATCGTCGATGCGAGAAAGACAACAAAAGAAGAGGTGGGAAGATTGATGACATCCCATAAGGAGGAACAATAATGGACAATACAGTGAAAGAACCACTGATACATCTTTCAAAAAGAGAAGATATGTCATTTGGAAAAAAATGGCTGGTAAGAATTATTGCGATTCTTCTTTCTCTTGTTGTATGTGCAGGTTTTATTTATGTAATCATTAAAATGAATCCAGTAGAAGTCTACGAGGGAATCGTGGAAGGAGCGGTAGGAACGAGCAGACGTTTCTGGGTAACGGCAAGAGATGCTCTGACACTTCTTTGTGTAGCCGTAGCAGTAACTCCTGCCTTTAAAATGAAGTTTTGGAATATTGGAGCAGAGGGACAGATTCTTATGGGATGTGTTGCCTCAGCTGCAATGATGATTTATGCAGGCAATGCCCTTCCAACAGGAGTACTTCTTGTACTTATGTTTATCTGTAGTTTTATTGCAGGAGGAATCTGGGGTATTATTCCTGCATTCTTTAAGGCAAGATGGAATACAAACGAGACATTATTTACCCTGATGTTAAATTATGTATCAATGCAGGTTGTGACTTTTTGTATTGTATATTGGGAGAATCCGGCAGGTTCAAACTCCGTTGGAATTATCAATGCACCGACAAGAGCAGGATGGCTTCCACCACTTTTTGGTCTTGATTATGGATGGAATCTTGTCATTGTATTATTGCTGACAGTGGTGATGTTTGTCTATATGAAACGTACCAAACACGGTTATGAGATTGCCGTTGTTGGAGAAAGTGAAAATACTGCACGTTATGCCGGAATTAACGTCGGAAAAGTTATTATCCGTACCGTTGGAATCTCAGGAGGAATTGCTGGTCTTGCCGGATTTATCCTTGTAAGTGGATCTTCCCACACGATTTCTACAAGTACGGCAGGAGGACGTGGTTTTACTGCGATTATCGTAGCATGGCTTGCGAAGTTTAATGTGTGGGCAATGGCAGTTATTGCATTCCTTCTTGTATTTATGCAGCAGGGAGCAATCCAGATTGCAACACAGTATAATCTGAATGAAAATGCATCAGAAGTAATTACCGGAATTATTTTGTTCTTTGTAATCGGATGCGAATTTTTCATTAACTACAAATTGGAATTTCGTAAAAAGCACAGCGCATAAGGAGGGAAAATGAAATGTCAGTATTAATTACCTTTATACAAAAAGCGATTATGCAGGGAATTTGTATGCTCTTTGGCGCAGACGGAGAAATTCTCACAGAGAAGTCCGGAAACTTAAATCTTGGTGTTCCCGGAATGATGTACATGGGAGGAATTGCCGGTCTGATGGCAGCCTTTTACTATGAAAAACTTGTCGCACATCCAAATGGTCTTGTAGGAATGATTCTTTCTCTCCTTGCTGCATTTTTAATGGCGGCGTTTGGCGGACTGATTTTCAGTGTGCTGACGATTACATTAAGAGCAAACCAGAACGTGGCAGGTCTTGCACTTACAACATTTGGTGTTGGATTTGGTAACTTCTTTGGTGGTTCTCTTTCCACGCTTGCCGGTGGTGTCGGACAGATTTCTGTAGCAGTTACCGGAGATGCGTACCGCGCCAAGATTCCACTGCTATCAAAAATTCCAGTCATAGGGGACATATTTTTTAATTATGGGTTCTTGACATATTTTGCAATTATTATTACACTACTTATGGCGTTTTTCTTAAAGAGAACCCGCTGGGGTCTAAATCTTAAAGCAGTAGGAGAAAGCCCGGCAACAGCAGATGCAGCCGGAATTAACGTTACTCTGTATAAGTACCTTGCCACCGTGATTGGCGGAGGAATAGCAGGTCTTGGAGGTCTTTACTTTGTAATGGAATATTCTGGAGGAACCTGGACCAATAATGGGTTTGGTGACAGAGGATGGCTTGCGATAGCACTTGTTATCTTTGCTCTTTGGAAGCCAATCAATGCAATCTGGGGTTCATTTCTTTTCGGAGGACTTTACATTTTATATCTTTATATACCAGGGCTTGGAAGAAGTATGCAGGAAATATTTAAGATGCTTCCATATCTGGTGACAATTATTGTGCTTATTATTACAAGTCTCCGTAAAAAGAGAGAACAGCAACCACCAGATAGTCTGGGACTGGCTTACTTCAGGGAGGACCGTTAAGCACAGAAACGGAGGAATCGAAAACATGAGGAAACATATAGCAGTGATTATGGCATTGGTAATGGCACTTTCCATCTGTGGATGCGGAAGCAGCAAGTCTCTTTTTCCTGAAAATACCGGAAACAAGCAGCAGACAAATCAGGCAGACAGTGGTAGCCTGAAGGTAGGATACCTGCTTTCTTCTGATGGGAATGCGCCGGATACCGTTGCACGTGTACAGGGAATCCGCAAAATGCAGGAAGAAACAGGCATTGCTGATAATCAGATTGTTATTGAAGAGAGTGTGAAACAGGCAGACTGTGAGAAAAAAGCAGCAGAACTTGTCGAAAAAGGATGTAGCATTATTTTTGCAGAGAATCCCAATTTTGAGAGTATTTTAGAAGAGGCAGCAAAGCAGTATCCAGATGTACAGTTTTGTCAGGAGGGCGGAAAGCTTGCGAAGGAAAGCGGACTTTCTAACTTCCACAACTATGATACAAGAATTTATGAAGCGTACCATGTAGCCGGCCTTGTAGCAGGTGCAAAATTAAATCATCTTTTAGACAGAGGAGATATCAGTACGTCTGACTGCGTGATTGGATTTGTGGCTTATGATAAAAATGCAAAGACAACAAGCTGCATTAATGCATTTTATCTTGGAGTAGAAAGAGTTTGCTCCCAGGCTTCTGTTTTAGTTCGTTATGCTGGTAAAAGAGGTGTCTATGATGCAGATGGCAAGGCAGCAAGACAGCTTATCGCGGCAGGTGTGAAATTGATGGCACAGTATACCTATACAACAGCAGTTGCAACCGTTTGTGCGGAAAATGATACACCACTTATCGGTAATGAGGTAAACCTCATTTCCACTGCACCAAAGGATGCACTGACTTCAGTTACTTCTGACTGGAGCAAGTATTATACTTATGCGGTGAATAAAGTATTAAAAGGAAAAGCAATCGCAGCAGACTGGACAGCTGGTTATGCAGAAGATGCGGTTGTCATTTCCCAGTTAAATGATGAACATGTGTCAGATGGAACTGCAGCAAAGGTTGCAGAACTTGAGAAGAACTTAAGAGCTGGAAATGCAAAAGTATTTAATACAGAGAAGTTTACGGTTGACGGTTCTTCTCTAGATACGTTAGCAGCAAGTAATAAGAGCTTTAAAAAATACAAAAAATATATCAAGAATGGTAATTTCAGAGAGTCTATGACACAGTCCAAATCCATTTTTGATACATTTATTGATGGAATTACGGAAAGTACACAGGATTATTTGGCAGAACAGTCTACAGATTCTGCGGAATCTACAACACAGGCGAATTAAAAGCTTTTTAAAAGCTTGTTTTATGGAAAAAACTGTGCTATAATAGCTTAGATTTTGTGTAGATGGCAGGAGGTGTGAAATTTGGCTAGAACATTAGTAACAATCATTTTTATGTTAATATGTCTTGCGATGATTATCGTGGTAATGATGCAGGAAAGCAAGAATTCAGGGTTCGGTGCGTTAAGCGGACAGGTTGATTCTGATTCTTATGTTAGAAAGAACCGTGGCCGGACTAAGGAAGGTAAGTTAGAGAGAATTACAGCAATTCTTGGATTTTTATTTTTCGTAGTAGCCATCGGCCTTTGCCTGAAGGTTTTCCAGTAATTTTAAAGCAGACTAATGATGCCGTCTCAATTCGCAAGCTGAACTGAGACGGCTTTTTTTGACAAAGTTTTGATAGGGGAAACTAGTATATGAAAGACAGATTATTATTTGAACAGCGTAAAAACAGTATCCGGGATATGATTTACGATCCGAATTATATTCCATTAAAGTTAAAAGAGATGGCATATCTTATGGAGGTGCCACATAAAGACAGAGGTGCTTTAAAAGAGGTAATGGATGCACTGGTAGCAGATGGCAGTGTGGAACTTACTGCAAGAGGCAAGTATATCAAGCCGGAGAATCAGAATGTGACTGGTATATTTACTGCGAATGCCCGTGGATTTGGCTTTGTGACAGTTGAGGGAGAGGACGAAGATATTTTTATTCCTGCAACGTATGTCAACGGTGCACTGCACAAAGATGTTGTCAAAGTAAAGGTAACAAAGAAGACTGGTGGCGATGGAAAACGCCGTGAAGGTATGGTCTTAAAGATTTTAGAGAGAGGGTGTAAGACACTTGTCGGTACATTCCAGAAAAATACTAACTTTGGTTTTGTACTTCCAGATGACCGCCATTATGATAAAGATATTTTTATCTCCAAGAAGCATATCAATGGTGCAAAAGATGGGGATAAGGTTGTTGTGCAGTTAACGGATTTTGGCGGGGAACGGAAGAAGCCAGAAGGGGCAGTTATCGAAATTCTCGGAGCGATGGATGACCCGGCGACCGATGTGACCAGTATCGTCAGAGCTTACGGAATTGAAGAAGAATTTCCAAAGTCTGTTATAAAAGAGGCGCAGTCTATTCCACAGGAAATTACAGAGCAGCCAATTGGAAAGAGGGCAGATTTCCGTGATCTTCTTACCGTAACAATTGATGGTGAAGATGCCAGAGATTTAGATGATGCAATCACACTTTCTAAAAAAGATGGAAAGTACTATCTTGGTGTGCATATCGCAGATGTGTCTCATTATGTAAAAGAAGATTCTCCATTGGATAAAGAGGCATTAGAAAGAGCAACAAGTGTCTATCTTGCTGACCGGGTAATCCCAATGCTTCCAAGAGAACTTTCTAATGGAATCTGCTCTCTAAATGCCGGAGTTGAGCGTCTGGCGATGAGTTGTATGATGACTTTTGATGCCGGTGGTAATGTACTTGACCATACGATTACAGAATCCGTTATCTGTGTCGATGAGCGTATGAGTTACACAGGAGTGAAGGCAATCCTTGAAGGCGAAGACCATCCAGAAGGCAAAAGAGAAGATATTCGTGACCTTTGCTTCTTAATGAAAGAGGCAGCAGCTATCTTAAAAGAAAAGAGAAGAAAGCGTGGTGCAATTGACTTTGACTTCCCGGAATCCAAGATTGTTGTGGACGAAAAAGGCTATCCGGTAGATATTCACCCATACGAAAGAAATGTTGCGACAGACATTATCGAGGACTTTATGCTTCTTGCTAACGAAACAGTTGCAGAGGACTACTTCTGGCAGGAGATTCCTTTTGTTTATCGTACCCATGAGGCACCGGACAGTGACAAGATAAAGAAACTTGATACATTTATCCATAACTTTGGCTACTATATGAAGACAGGAAGAGAGAGTTTTCATCCAAAAGAAATCCAGAAGCTTCTCTTTTCTTTGGAAGGAGAGCCAGAAGAGCCATTAATCAGCCGCCTTGCCCTTCGCTCCATGAAGCAGGCGAAGTACACGACGCTAAATGTTGGACATTTTGGACTTTCTACACAGTACTATACCCATTTTACTTCACCAATTCGCCGTTATCCAGATTTACAGATTCATCGGATTATCAAAGAAAATATTCATGGTAAGTTAAATCAGAAGCGGTTAGAACATTACGAAGCCATTCTACCGGCTGTAGCACAGCAGAGTTCCACAATGGAACGCCGTGCTCAGGATGCAGAAAGGGAAGTAGATAAGCTGAAAAAAGTAGAATATATGCAGCAGTATATGGGAGAAGCTTTTACGGGAGTCATTTCTGGAGTTACTTCCTGGGGATTCTTTGTAGAACTTGAGAATACCATCGAGGGAATGGTGCCAATTAACAGTCTCTTAGATGATTTTTATGTATTTGACGAGGAAAGTTATAAATTAACCGGAGAGCATACCGGACGAATCTTTACATTAGGTCAGAAGGCAGAAATTGTCGTTCATTCTGCCAATAAAATGGAGCGAACCATCGACTTTATATTAAAAGAATTCTCTCAGTATAGCGACTATCCAGACCCAGATGATTACTATGGAGACGGAATGCCGTCAAGAAAGAATGAGGATGCAGAAGCCGGAAAATTTGAAAATTTTGAATCTGCGGATGGAGAATATCCGGTAGAGCCGGAAGAATTTGAATTTGACGAAACAGGTGAGAGCCTTCCCGACAAAGACGGCATTCTTTTGAATGACTGGATTGACGACGAGGAAGCAGACAGGTTACTGCATTTATATAATAAAAAGAAGATTGACGAAATCTAATTCAGAATTTAAAAAAGAGAAGCAAAGAATATAATAAAAGTCTAAAAGAAAAAAGAATGAATTTAACAGGCTTAGGAATATAGCATCTATAGCGGTGATAGCCAGAATTTACGATTCATACAGTTTTATTCATATATTGAGTGAGTGGTTATCCACCGAAAAGACAGGAAAGGGGAATTGATATGGCAAAATCAGAAGGTATTAAATTAATTGCCAATAACAAAAAGGCATATCACGATTATTTTATTGATGAAAAATATGAGGCAGGCATCGCCCTTCATGGAACAGAAGTAAAATCTCTTCGAATGGGCAAATGCAGTATCAAAGAATCCTTTGTAACAATAAGCAACAAAGGGGAAATCCTCATTAACCATATGCATATCAGCCCTTACGAAAAGGGAAATATTTTTAATAAAGATCCACTTCGCGTAAGAAAGCTCCTGCTTCACAAGTCAGAGATTAATAAGCTTGCCGGGCAGATTAAGATGAAGGGATACACATTGATGCCATTAAAAGTTTATTTCAAAGGCAGCCTTGTAAAGGTAGAAATCGGTCTTGCCCGTGGTAAAAAATTATATGATAAGCGTCAGGACATTGCAAAGAAGGATGCAAAGCGAGAGGCAGAAAGAGACTTTAAAATTCGTAATTTGGGATAAAATAATTTTTTGGAAATATATTCAAAATGTACTTGAATATATATGAAAAAAATGGTACGATACTCAAGAGATACCTTTGTCAGGTGTTTGTCACATAATAAGAAAAATGTAATAAGATTTTGGGGATTTTAAAAATTATACGCTCTGCTACTTACCATTGGCAGGTTACAGCGTTTAATATAGATGTATTGATTTATATTAGGGGATGCAGATGATTTCTATGCTGGATGCATTCGGAAATATAAAATAATGAAGGGAGAGAAAGAAACGTATGAAAAAACAGGTGAAGAATTTATTTGCACTTTTTCTGACTGCTTCTATGGCAGTAAGCCTGGTTCCTGCGGATGCTTTTGCAGCTGTTCATGATGCGGTAAAAGATGCCACAACTACAACAGCTTACGAAAAGGTAGAAGCAGAGAAGAAGGCAGCTCGGCCAAAGGCTGGAAGTGCAGAAGCAGCAATTCAGGAAGCACTTTACACTAACACAGATGAGGTGGATTTATCCGGGTATAATCTGACAGAGCGTAAGGCAGAAAAGCTGACAGATAAATCTTTAGGAGAGAATAAAGACACTAATTTAGTAGATGTTACTTATGAGACAGATGCGAATGGTAAAGTAACTACTATGAGCGTAGAGAAAGATGATACATACGCTTATGCACTTGAAGAGATTGATGAGTTAGCAGCAGATGATGCTGGTGAGGATGATGGATCTGGTAAGACAAAGACAGAAGTCGGACAAGCTTATAAGGACTTAATGGCTTTCTATGAATCACCAGATAATCAGGAGTATTTAGGTATTGCTACTCCTTACTTTACAAGCAAGGATTCTAAAGGTGGTCCAGTATCTTCCCTGTTATCTCTGATGCAGCAGAAGATTTATAAAGAAGGGGATCCCGAAGAGGAGAATCCGGCGAATGCTAAGGTTACATATAAAGATATGTATGATGTCATTCAGGGATATCAGATGACTCTGCAGTATGGTATTCAGTTCTTTGGACAGCAGTTACTTGCAGCAAGAGATGAAGCTTTAGCTCAGATTGATGATTCCATGACAAGAGAGCAGAAGTTACTTGTCTTAAATGACTGGCTTGGTAAGTACTGTACTTTTGATATGGGTGCTATTCAGGAAGAACAGGATAAGAAGAATGATACAGAAACAACAGAGGAAGCAATTCAGGCTATGGGAGAGACAGCAGCTGTCGCATTAGCAGATGATGGTCAGCAGCCACCTACAGAAGAGCAGATTGCATATCTGAGAAATACGTTATTAAATGGCGATCTTAAGAAAGCTTTTGAAAGTACAGCTTTTGGTGCGTTAGTTAGAAGAAATTGTGTTTGTGCTGGATATTCTTCTGCATATACATATCTTGTTCAGTGTGCATTCCCAGAAATCTATAAAGAAGCAGACAGAAAGACATGGAAAAAGGCAAGCGAAGTAAATGGAACTGACAGCAGTCAGGATAAGAAAGACGATAACTCATCTTCAGAGAATAAAGGAGATACATCCGAGGCAGATAAGGAAAAAAGCTCTTCAGCAGCTGAAACAGAAACACAGGCTGCAGATGGAGAAGATTCCTCAGGAGATGCTTCCAGTGAGAAAAAAGATGAAACTACAACAGAAACAAAACCAACATATATTGTTGACTTTGTAAAGATTTTCTGGCGTTCTGATGTACAGATGTTAGGTCAAAGCCAGACATTTAGAAACAGCCATTATTTTAATGCTGTTAAGACCGATGATTCTGTAGATAACTGGTATTATGTAGATTCCTGTTATAATGATATTTATGTAGAATGTATGGGACGTAACCGTGTAGAGACAGACGGTAATATGACACATTCCTACTTCTTAATCAGCCATACAAGTTTAGCAAAACAGTTTGATGGCAACTTTGATGAGATTGATACTTTATACACAGATAAGGCAACAGATACTAAGTATGAAGATGCCTGGTTTACAGATGCACAGGGGCCGATCAGCTTTGATAAAGATAACTGGTACTATGTACAGAATACAACTTCATACAGTTCTGGTATGAGCACAAGTGATCAGAAGCCAGACCAGTTAGTATCCCTGCCAAGAACAGCAGCAGCAACAGCTACATCTGACAGTGCCACAGTTTTAGTTGATTACGAAAAAGGTACTGGAGCAGTAAAAGAAGGTGGAGATCTTCTTAAAAAAAGTGCAACAAAGGATAAAGATGTAAACGATAAGATTTATCCAGGTCTTACACATACATCTGCTTACTATGGCGGAGCATTATATCTTAATGCAGATAATCAGATTTTAAAATATGATTTAAGCACAAATGCTATTACAAAAGTAAAAGAATACAATGAAGTTACTGTAAAGTCTGTTGCAGATAACATGGGAACAGGCATTGAGAATAACTTTACAGGAATGACCTTTAAAGTAACAACAAAGGATGATGCAGATGCTCTTCATACAGTAGAGAATCATCCAATTGCAGGTTTATCTATTGATTCTCAGGGCAACCTGAATGTAGATATTGCAACAAACTACTGTTATGTCGATAAGTATCAGACAGAGCAGACAAACTACAATAGTGGGTATAGCAATTATAAGTTCCAGGGCAATACTATTAAACGTGGTGGAAGTAACGATAACCAGGAATTCATGTGGAGTGCAGATTTTGTAGAGTCTCAGAAGATGTCAGATGTAACTGGTGAGTCTCATACTCATGAATATGAGACAGTAACTGTGGAGCCTACTTGTGAGAATGCAGGATTCACAGAAGAACGTTGTAAGACATGTGGTGTTGTAAAAGCAGATTCCAAGAAGGAAAGCGAAGCAGAAGACGCTAAGGCAACAGGACATCACTATATCCAGTACAAAGATGAAACTTATACAAAAGAAAGTGACGCAGACGATGCTAAGAACATTGTTGTAGATGCAATCGTATGTACAAAATGTATGAAGGCTATTCCACGTAAGAGCAGTGGTAACAGCGGAAATATGTTTGGTTCCAGCGATGATAGTGATGAGTTAGATATCCCAGAAGGACTGAAGACTGGTCACGAATATACTGGAAAGATTACATCTTTATCTGATGATAAGAAGACAGGTAACGTAACTGTTAGTTGTGATTCCTGTGTTGGAAAAGAATTAGATTTCTTAGATGAGAAGGATGTAACATTAGAAACAAAGAAGGATGTAGAAGTAACTTCTAAGAAGGAAGCAGAAGACTGTGAAAAGGGTGGAAAGATTATATACACAGCTAAAGTAACAGTTGGAGATAACGAGTACGAAGCTACTACTACAGAAGAAGCAGCAGCTGAAAAGCATGTTTACAAACCAGAGTTTACGTGGGCAGATGACAATACATGTACAGTAACTTACACATGTGAGAATTGTAAGATTCCAGCAACAGAAGCAGAAAAGTGTAAAGTAACATCTGAAGTAACAGAGCCAACATGTACAGAAGCTGGTAAGACAGTTTATACAGCAACAGCAACAGATAAGAATAATACAAAGCATACAGATACAAAAGAAGTACCTATTGAAGCAACAGGTCATACTTATAGTGCGGATCCAACATATGAATGGTCTGAAGATTATAAGACATGTAAAGCAATCTTTACTTGTGATAAGAAAGATGATACTCAGACAGTAGAATGTACAGTAACACCTGAAACAACAGATGCAAAATGTGAAGAAGCTGGAAAGACTGTTTACACAGCAACATGTACATTTAAGGATAAAGAGTACACATGTCCAGAAAAGAAAGAGACAACAATCGCAGCAACAGGACATAAGTATGGAGAACCAACATTCAACTGGTCTGAAGATGGCAAAGAGTGTACAGCGACATTTACATGTGAGAACGATAAAACACATACAAAAGATGTAAAATGTACAGTAACTAAGGATGCAGAAAAATCAACAGATGCAACATGTACAGAAGATGGTAAGGCTGTTTATGTAGCAACAGTAAAAGAAGATCCTAATGGAAGTGATGAGTACACAGATACAAAGGAAGTAAAGACAACAAATGCACTTGGTCATGATTATGGCGAACCAACATTTGGTGTGTGGACTGAAAAAGATGGTAAGATGACATGTGAAGCAACATTTACATGTAAAAATGATGCAAGTCATGTTGAAACAGTATCTTGTGAAGTAACATCTGAAGGAAAAGATGCAACATATACAGAAGCAGGAAGTGTAACATATACAGCAATAGCAACAGTTCCAGAAGGAACAAAGACATATATAAATCCTGTGAAGAAAGAAGTAAAAGTTGATCAGAAAGATTCTAAAGCAAAATTTGCAAAAACTTCTTACAACCTTTACTCAACACAGTCTGGTAAAGTAAGTCTTGTTTCTGACTACAAACAGGATGGCATTGTTTCCATCAAATCTTCAAATCCATCTAAGGTATCTGTTAACACAGCTGGTGTTATTAAAGCCGGTGTTGTAAAAGGCAAAGCTGTAAAAGTAACGATTACAGCCGTTGTTAAGAGTGGTAAGACAATCAAGACAGTTGTTACAGTAGCTCCAACAAAGATTACTTTAAATGCAACATCTGTTCCATTACAGCTTAAGAAGTCTACAAGCGTAATTAAGGTTGCTAAAGCAACATTACCAGGAGATCAGATTGCTTCATGGAGTACATCTAATAAGAAGGTTGTAACTGTAAGTAAGTCTGGAAAGATTACAGCGAAGAAAGTTGGTACAGCAGTAGTAACAATCACAATGAAGAGTGGTGCTACAGCAAAATGTAAAGTAAAAGTTCAGAAGGCAGCAGTAAAACTTAAAAAGATTGCTGTTAATTCCAAGAAGGTTAACTTAAACCTTAAGAAGGGTCCTAAGACATACAAACTTACTGCAACGAAGACTCCAATCACTGTAGTTAGTAAAGTTACATTTACAACATCTAACAAGAAGGTTGCTGTTGTAAGTAAATCTGGAAAGATTACAGCGAAGAAGGCTGGAAAGGCAGTTATTACCGTAAAATGTGCTAAGAAAGTTCAGAAAGTAACTGTTGTTGTAAAAGCAAAATAGTTAGGATATATGAGCGCTTTTAAAGCACGAATATAATAAAAAAGTGATGTTGAAATTCTTATTTCAGCATCACTTTTTAGTGTAAGGGAAGAGTTAGTCTAAGTGAAATTGTGTACTGGATTAACGTGTGGTGGAAAAATGGAAAAGAAAAATAGGTTTAGCATTTTATTAGAACGCTTGATGGGAACAGTGAATTTAAAGAATGCAACTCTAGCTGCCGAACTTCAATATGATGTATCTTACATAAGTAAGTGGATTAATGGAAAAACATTGCCATCGGAAAAAAGTGTGGCGCAGATTCTTCATGCAATCAGTAATTGTATTGTGGAATCGGCGACACCGGCTGCACTAAAGACTTTATATATTGAATATCAGGTTGATGTGCCAGAAGATTTGAAGCAGGCAATCTATGATAATCTTGAGGCGGAATATTTTTACGTAAAAGGCCTGACAAAAACAATAGGAGCCGATGTTGCTCCGGAAACGCAAAATTATGCGAAACTGACATTATATCAATTCCTTAAAAAAATGTCACATCCGGCATTACGTCAGGTAAAGTCGTTGAATGTAATTGCTGCGATTGATTTATTAAATATGGAGCATGATGTGCGACTTCAGATTGCACAGATAGACACGGCATCACAGATTCTTCAGAGAGATTTTCCAGAAGTACATTTTTCATTACTAATTAATTTTGACATAGGGGAGAAAGATTATATTTATGATTGTATTTTTATCATTAATATGCTGACGAATTATACGCATATTAATTTTAAGATATACAACTGTATTCATTCCTATGATAAGATTGTATTTTGTGCAAAAGATGCTTACTGTATTACGAGTATGCTTTTGGGGGGCAATTTGTGTTATCAGGTAACGATTAGTGAAGATAAAAAAATGTGTAAAACGGTTTATCAACGCTTAGCAACACTTTGTACAAGAGAAGAATTAATGTTTCGAAAATGTACAATGAGGAATCTTTTGCAGGGGTCAGACTATATCTCCCAGATGTTATCTGAGAATCTTTGTTGGCTTCTTGGACATATGACAGAACATTTCCTTCCAGAAGAATTACATAAAGAGCTGTTGGAATATCTGGATATTTCGGATGCGGAAAGAGAAAAGATGCAGAATATTCATCTTTTGGTTGAAGAAGTACTTAAGAAATCTCATGTCAGAATTTTATTATATGAAACAGCACTCAGTCAGTTTGCGATAAGTGGAGAACTTGACTTTTATAATAATAAAATTTTATTAGATACAAGACAGCGCGAACAATGTCTTTCTTACATACAAAATATTATTCATGAAGAAAATGCGATGGAGCTGCGAATCATACATGGGCATTTTGTGATGGATTTTCAATTCAACGCCAATCCAAGCCTGTTTTTATCAAATAACTTGTGTTATTTAAGATTAGATTCGAAAAACATACAAAATAACGTGACATTGCTTAATATAAATATAGCGAAAAAAATGTTTCGTTGTTTTTTTGAGGAAATATGGAGTCATTCGGAAGAAGATGTAGTTATTTCTGATTGGAGAAAGATAGAAAGTATACTAAAACATATGAAACAGTCAGTGGCGCTTCTTAAAAAAGTAGATAAGGAAATTTAAAGTGTGAAAAACGTGATTTTATTTAATCACGTTTTTCATTTTTTTGCCATTTTTATCACTCAATATTTTTCATAAAGTATGGTATCCTTAAATACGATAAAGTGTAAGAAAAATACTACTTGATAAGGAGAATATATAAAATGGAAAAAAATCATAAAATAGAACTTATTGGAAGACCAAGTATTGACCGCCCTTGGATGAAGTATTATCCAGAAAGTATTTCAAAGTTACAGGTTCCAGAGCTGTCTTTGAATGAGTATTTAAAAGCAAACTGTCCAGGTATGGATATGGTAGCAATGCATTATTATGGAAGAGATATTTCCTGGGAACGCTTCTTCATGAAGGTAGATATGGTAGCAAAATCCATGAGTGCCATGGGAATCAAGGAGGGAGATCAGATTCCTGTATTTTACCGTTCTGTTCCTGAATTCATCGTGATGCTTTTAGCGGCAGAGAAGATAGGTGCATCTTTAGTTTGCCGTGATAATACATTACAGGAGAACGTTGATGCAGTAAAGGAAGCTGACGCTAAGATTATTTTTGTACATGACTTCCTTCCAAAAGCAGAGGTTGAGGAATATAAAAAGCAGGCAGGGGTAGAGACGATTATTTCATTAAGCCCTTATCATGCAGCTGAAAAAGATAAGATGCCAGAACATATCATTCATGAAATTGATTCTTTCTATACAGATGGAATTCTTTCCGGAGACGGAGTTATGACATGGGAAGAATTTTTAGAAAAAGGAAAGAATTATACAGGAAAGGTTGAGGTTAAGAAAGATGTTAATCGTCCGCTTTTCCGTGCTTATACAAGTGGATCAACAGGAACTTCTAAGCAGGTTATCCATTCTGCGTACACAATGATTGGTATTATCGCTCAGATGTCTTTTTATGGTTCTGCTGGAGACTTCCGTCCAACATGGTTACTTACGAATCTGCCACCTTGTCTTATTGCAGTAGTGGTTTCCATGATTTTAGTGCCATTATGCTCTAATAAGTTATTAATTTTAGATCCGTTCTGTAATGTGAACGATCTCGATTTAGAGATGATGAGATATCGTCCAAACTGCTGGCCTTTAATCCCTATGTTTATTGAGCTTCTTATGAGAAGTGACAGAATTCCAGAAGATTATGATATGTCCCATCTTTTTGCAGCAGGTGTTGGTTGTGAAGCATTCAATAATGGACAGATTCGTCGTGCACAGGAATTCTTAAAAGCACATAATTGTAAGGCAGTACTTTCAATTGGATATGGACAGAGCGAGGCAGGTTCTAATTGTACTCTTCCATGTTTAGAGCATCCGATTGGTAATGGAAACAGTGGAATTCCAATGCCATTAACAGTAATGAGTATTTTTGAGCCAGGTACACATAAAGAAGTTGGTTATAATAAGCTCGGAGAGATTTGTAAGACAGGTCTTGGAAATATGCTTGGTTATGATAGACAGGAAGCAACGGAAAAGGCTCTTCAGAAGCATGAAGATGGTAATATATGGTTGCATACAGGAGACATTGGATATATGACAGAGGATGGTATTGTGTTTGCACTTACCAGAGGAGATGTCCGCAGAGTTGGTGGAGGTCGACTGATTGATCTTAATATGGAGAACAAGATTATCGATGCCGAAATTGATGGAATCATTGATGCATTCTTTGTTGTAGATGAAGATTTTGAGAATAAAGGATATTTCCTTCCATATTTATATGTTGTATTAGAGGATGGCTATACAATTGATGATATTCGTGAAGATGTGGCAGATGCCCTTGAGGATTTTGAGTACCCAGCACAGATTATTCAGCTTCCAGAAAGACCATTCTTCCATTATAAGACAAACCGTGTTGGATTAAAAGCACAGCTTCGCGCAACAACAAACTAGAGCATGTTTAAAAACAGAATAATTAGATAGATTTTGTAGAAAAAAGACAGTCTTTGAAAGTAAAAGTCAAAGGCTGTCTTTTTTTGATTTTTTTTTGCCTTTTCTTATAATCATAAATTTTGCATATTTGAATAATTAGTATTATGGGAACTAGTCAGGTTGCGAAAATGGTCGAAAAAGATGGCTGTTTTTGGAGAAAAGAAAGTAAGGAGAGTGCAAAATGTGGAAAAAGTCAAAAAGGATTTTATTGTGTATCCTTGCACTAATGTTGTTGTTGTCAATGGCAAAAAGTGAGCAGCTTTTCGTACAGGCAGATACGGAATCTACCGAGAAGGTGCAGACAAAGGATGTAAAAAATAGGAGCCAAAGACAGGAAGAAAACTCGGATGAAAAAGGACAGGAAGAAAGTACAGATAAGAAAGAAGAGGCATCAACGAAAGCTACACAAAAAACAGAAGAGACAATAAAAGAAGATAAAAAGAATCTGGAAGCTATTACACAAAAAGAGAAGGATGCGTCAAAAAATGATAAGGCAAAAGAGGAAACAGAAGAAAAAACGGAGGAATATAAAAGGGAAGAAGAGAATACAGAAAGAAAAACAGATGAGAATAAAGCGGCGGAAGAGGTATCTGCAGAAGAAAATAGTGATGCAAAAGAAAATAGTACGGAGAAAGTGAGTACAGAACAATTAACAGAGACAGAAGAAATCCAGGAACAAAAGATAGAAGAACAAGAGACAACAGAAGAGACTGTGGAAACAACACAGTTTGAAAAGAAGGAAAAAGAATATATTCCAGAAAGTCAGCCGGAAGGAGTTGTGATTAAAGCCTATGCGATGGAAAAAGTTTTTCCGGAAGGAACGGTGTTAAAAGTAACAAATCTGGGTGAAAAAGAGCTGGGCAGTGCAGAAAATGTCTTAAAGAAAGGCAATGTGAAATATGATGGCCTTTTTGGATATGATATTAGTTTTTATGACAAAACAGGAAAAGAAATCGAGCCAGAGAAAGGCAGTGTGCGGGTAGTAATGCAGATGTCTGATAATGTTCTTCCAGAAGATGCAGATGCAGATACGCTGTCAATTCAACATTTAGCAGAAGTAAAGGGAGACTATAATGTAGAAAAGGTGGCAAGTATTGCAGCAGGCTCTATGCAGATAAATTCCGGTAAAATTAAAGCGGAATATACTGTGGACAACTTTTCAGAGTTTATAGTTACCTATAGTAACGTAAACACAAGCAAATGGAAAACAGAAGTAAAATTTTATATTAATAAAAATTCTTACATTGCGAATAGTTCCAGTGGCGGCAATGGTAGTACGATGAGTGATAACTTTACAGGAGAAGTAGGTTCTTCTACAGTATCCATGCCAGATAATGCAGATACATATCCTTACACCATAGAGGAGGTAGCAGATGGAAAGTCAACTGCGTATATTGTGATTCAGGGGAATCAGACTGGAAGTGCTTATGATGTAGATAAGAGAATTAGAGAGTTGCCTTCTGACCCATATGATGGATTTAGTATAGGTGCGATTCCAGATGATGCTTCTGTTTTAGCCAAAATAAAGGCTGGAACGGTAGATGTAAAAGTAAACGGTAATGTAGTAAAGGCAAGTAATCTGACAACAGATAATTTCCAGGTTCGTTGGTATGTATTTAAGTATAATACAAGCGATCAATGGCATATTGATGGTATCCTTGTTCCAAAATCAGGACGCTTAAAAATTACAAAAACATTTGAGGGATTATCAGTTGATGAAATCAGTCAATTGAGCAGACATTTTACTATAAATGTAAAGGGAAGTACAAATTATGGAGATAATCAGTATAGTCTTTCTTTGGATAAAGGGACTGCTTCTGCCGATAAAAAGACATATACCTGGGAGATAGATGTATATAATACAGCATACACAATAAAAGAAGAGGGAATGGATTTAGATAACTGGATACTGGAGACCTATTATTCCACGAATCCAGATGCATCTTCCAGAGCAGAGGCTGTAGAAAATGAAAAGTATAAAGATGGTTTTTCAATGAAGTGCATAACAAAGGCAAGCGACATGGGAAGTGCCGGGAAGCAAAGTGTTACCTTAGAAAATAAATATGTAAGAAAGAAAGCAGCATTAAAGATTACAAAAACAATAACAGTAGATGGAAAAAAAGTAGACAATGTGACAATACAGAATCTGAAGTTTGAGATAAGGGATGAAAAAGGAAATCTTGTAAAAACGCTTTCTATTAATAATTTTACAAAGAATAAGGATGGCATTTATGAATACTCAAACCCAGAAGACAAATTTTTGGAGGCTGGAAAAATTTATACAATTACAGAGAAAAATACAGGACTTGACGGCTATACATTTAATAATAAGGAAAAAGAATGTTCCAATACGATTACTGTAACAAAGAACGATAATGATACAGAAAAGGAAGTTGCATTTGTCAATAACTACACAAAAAACATCGTTCCGCCAACAGGAACATCCACAACGATGACAGCATGGATTCTTATGACGGGAGTGACTTTATTGTTGGCAGTATGTTTTATCGTATTTGATATTCGTAGAAAGAGATTTTTACCATGAGTGAAATAAAAGCTTTTTTCATCCGATTCATAATACTCATCATTTTTCTGTGGCTGCTATTTGGCGTATTTTTTGGAATTGCATCGGTGCGGGGGGACGATATGTTCCCACGTATGAGTGCAGGAGATGTAGCTTTGTACTATCGTTTAGAGAAAAATTTTAACAGTGGAGATGTTCTCATATTGAAAAAAGAAGGAAAAATGAGAGTAGGAAGAGTTGTAGCACATGAAAATGACAGTGTAGAGATTACTGAAGAAGGTGAACTGAAAATCAATGGCAATGTTGTTGTGGAAAACAATGTATTTTATAAAACATACCCTTACGATAAAAAGAGAGTAAGGTATCCTCTTAAACTAAAGAAAGATGAGGTGTTTGTCCTTTGCGATTACAGGGAAGGCGGTAAAGACAGCCGATATTTTGGAGCGGTTAGAAAGAGTGAAATCAAGGGAAAGGTTATTACTATTTTAAGACGTTCTAATCTGTAAAGCAAAAGGGAATAATACAAATTAAAGAACTATCAAAGAAATATTCTAAAAAGGTGGTATCACGTGCAATCCGGAAAACAGCTTTTTCCGCAAATCTCCGGAAGCATTTGATATAGGCGAAAAAACATAAAAATTTTCCGCCGATAGATAGTGAACTGGTAATAAAAAGTCTTGACAAGAAAGAGAGGAAATTTGTTATGAGAACGGACAAAAAGAAATTTTCTACCAAATTGATGACTGCGATGATGGCAGGAACTTTAGCCATAGGGATGTTGAGCATGAGTGCATTTGCAGAAAGTACAGTGAATGAAAATTGCAGTCCGGTTACTAATATTACAGTAAATAAAACTGTAAAAACAGACGGTCATACATATGCACCGAATACAACATTTAACTTTATTGTAGAAAATGGTGGCACAGATACTTTTGAAAAAAATACAGTTTATGCGGGTGTACCAGGTGGATTAGTTGCAGGAACGGGAGCAAAATTTTCTCCAACAAAGCAGGGAATGAATACGGTATCTTCTTCTTATATTGCAACAGAAACTTTAAAAACAGATGTGAGCAAGTTTACAAGAGCAGGAATCTATCACTATCTTGTAAAGGAAGCTGCCAATAGTTATGAAGGTGTACAGATAGATACTACAGTTTATGATGTTTATGTTTATGTCTATGCAAATGAAAATGGCTCTCTTTATGTAGGCGATGTTGCAGCAATAAAGCTTATTAATGGCAAAAAAACAAAATCAGATCTGAAATTTGAGAATAATTATGGTGCAGACAAAAACGATTCCACACACGATATCGTTATTAAGAAAATAATTACTGGTAACCAGGCGAAAAAGGACGATACATTTACCGTAACCGTAACTGTAAATGGTGCAAGTGGAGAAATGTATAAAGTAGTATTAGATGAAGGCAAGGCAGGAACAAGAACAGAAAGCATTACCAGCGGTACATCAAAAGACTTTATGGTAACGAATGATACTACAATCCATATTTATGGACTGACAGCAAGTGATACAGTAACAGTAGTAGAAAAAGATAATACATTAGGATATTCCGCATCCTACAGTGTAGTAAAGAAGAGTGATAACAGTGCTGTTTCAAAGAAAAAAATCAATGAAGGTATTAATGTAACAAACGATGGATCAAAAGCAGAAGTAACCAATACAAAGAATGTAACATCACCAACCGGTATTGTTATGAACTATGGACCATATATGCTTATGGTTGCCCTTGCTGGTTTTATGGTAGCATTCTTTCTTCATAAAAGAAACCATAAAGAAGCATAAAAATAAGTAAAACATAGAAAAATAAAAAAGTAAAAGAAGATTTTGTATTAGGAAAAGAGAAAGGAGAAGGAACACAGTGGAAGTGGCAGTACGTATTGCACAGATTGGAAATAAAGTGCTTAATATGATTGTAATCGGAATTATATTGTTTTTGTTCCTGTATGGGGGATATTCTCTGTGGGATACGTACATGAGTGTCAAAGGAGCTTTTTTGTCTGATGATCTGCTTCAGTATAAGCCACAGCCAGGGAAGGGAGAAAATCCTTCCCTGGAGGATTTGATGGCAATAAATAAAGATGTGGCAGGATGGATTACTATAAAAGGTACGCATATTGACTATCCGATAGTGCAGGGAAAAGATGATATGGAATATATTAATAAAGATGTATATGGGGAGTTTTCCTTGTCCGGATCTATATTCTTGTCCTGCCTGAATAAAAAAAATTTTTCGGATTCTTATAATCTTTTATATGGACACCACATGGAAAATGGAGGAATGTTTGGCGATGTCGTATCTTTTACAGAAAAAAGTTATTTTGATAAGCACCAGACAGGAGAATTGTATCTTCCAGATAAAACCGTGAAAATAGAACTGTTTGCCTGTGTCAAAACATCGGCAACGGATTCTTATATTTATAATCCTCAGAATATATCTTCGAATACAGAGAATTTTCATATTTTTCTTGACTATGTCAGAGAAAATGCAGTCTGTTACAGAGAAAGCAATATAAAGAATGATGATAAGCTTATTGGTCTGTCCACCTGTTCAGAGGCGGTGACTAATGGAAGAGTAGTGCTTTTTGGAAAATTGATTCAGATTACAAAAGGTAATCAAAAGCAAAAGAAAGTAATTAAGGGAGGTGTTCAAAAGAAAAATGAAACGAAATAAAACAAAAAGTAAATGGCTGTATAGGTTTGGAGCCTGCGTTTTGACAATGGTTTTTCTTTTTTCTTTAAAGAGCAAAGCTGTTTGTGCGGCAGAAGAAAGAAAATGTGCAATCTCCATTCCGGTTTCCATGGAGTTAAAAGGAAATGCAGAAAGTATAATATCCGAAGATTTTAACTTTATTCTTGAAGCATTCGATGAAAACTCTTCAGAGAAAAAACAGTTAAGTGTAACAATTGATAAAACAGGAGTTACAACTGGAAGATTTGCTGAGATAAATTATACAGAACCAGGGGATTATAAATATAAAGTGTATGAGCAAAAAGGAAATAGCGAGGACATTATTTATGATGATTCCGTATATGAAGTAACTGTTCGGGTGATAAATGCAGAGAACGGGAATCTCATGGCGGAAATCTGGGCGGTAAAAGATGAATCAGAACAAAAAGTAGATGAAATAAGATTTGTCAATAATTATAAAGAAAGTTCTCAGGAAACAACACAAACAACACCGAAAACAAAGGATCATACTATAACAAAGAAGATTACCAGATCATCCATAGGATCTACATCTGCCAAAACAGGAGATAAAAGTAATCTGTTTTTATGGAGTGCTATTGCAATTACATCGATTTTATGTAGTTTCTTTTTTGTTATTACAGGAAAAAGAAGAAAGACAAAAGAGTAAAAGACAGAAGTATAAAAAGTAGAAGTATAGAGAATTCTGCAGGTGTTCTGTGCAGTAGTGGCATGGAGCGGCTGCAGAATTTTTTATAAAATTTTTATAAAGATAAAAGAAGTTTTTTGGTCAATCAGTTCCGGTTATCTATTGAAAAAGGAAAAATTATAAGATATTATTTTACGATAAATGCTTTTGTAAACATCTATCATTTTGATTGGCTGGAAATAATGATTTTAACCAGAGTGTGTTTGTTTGATAATTACAAAAGACATAAACAGAAAAAAGGAGATTGTATACGATGAAGAAGAGACACATACTATTAATGGCGATTCTTAGTTTAGCAGTGGTATTTTTTGTGCCACAAAGTACACAGGCAGCAACCACAAGGCGTCCAGCACAGGTGACCAGCCTTTCAGTGAAGCTGACAGCGAAAAATACAGCAAAGATAACCTGGAAAAAAGCCAGCAACGCAAAGTCATATCAGCTGTACTGTTCTGTAAATGGTGGAAGTTATAAAAAGATTAAAACAACAAAGTCAACTTCCTATACACATAAAAAGTTAAAAAGTGGAGCAACTTATGTTTATAAAGTAAGAGGAGTGAATCAGAAGAAGACAGGTAATTATTCTTCTGTACAAAGAATCCGTATTTTATCCGCATCAAAGACAGGACTGTCTACATCTGTGAACGGAACAGTAGCAACATTAAAATGGAATAAAGTAACAAATGCAACAGGATATTGGTATGCTCCCTTTTAGGTAGACAGTTGAAAAAAATAAAACTGTTTATCTGAAAGGGGGCATTTTTTATGGATAA
>NZ_CAKRCF010000024.1 GCF_934307085.1 uncultured Anaerobutyricum sp. | reverse complement strand
TAATGAATTAAATAGTAACTCAGCGAATATATTTGTTTTGAGAAATTTGAAGCAGAGTAGGTAGTGACGTTATGCTTTCTATTACAGAAATTGAACAAATAAACCAGAAGCTAAATCCTGAGCTTGCACTCTCGCTTTCTTTGGATAATACCAAGCGGATGGAAAGTTCTCTGCTGCGTTCTGGTTTTTCTCCAAGTACGGATATGTGGAAGTTGATTTTATTTTATAATGGTTCTCTTGAGGAAATTAAGGAAATGATTTCTTTTTCTTTTATTCCTTTGCTTGGTAATTTTGCAATTCTTTTTATTAAAGAGAAGGATATTCCTTCTTTTTTGACTTTTCCTCAAGTTCTTTATGTGGAACTTTCTCGTCCGCTTTATGAAAATGCGCTTACAGGAATTGATGCTTCGTGTTTTCCTGATTATAATATTGTGACTGGAAGAAATGTAAATGCTACAACACTTACTGGCAAAGGGACAGCGATTGCTGTTCTTGATTCAGGGGTAGATTACAGGCATCCTGATTTTCGAAATATGGATGGAAGTACGAGGATTTTGGCTTATTGGGATCAGAGTTTGCCTTTTGCTTCTTTTAATAAAGAAAATACTAATAGCAATAGTTCTAATAGTGATAACTTCCAATACATTAGTACAACAAACAGTCAAAACAATTATATAGCAACAGACAATAGAACTAACACCAGAAAGAATAATATTTTCAAGCATAGCTTCGCTATAGATAACCCTTATAATTTAGGTGTTATTTTTTCAGAAGAAGATTTAAACCGATTACTTATGCCGAAATCTAGTTCTGTTCCTTCTGACTCTTCTACTTTTTCTGTAACTGCCCCTGCTACCGAGCTACTATCGCCTTCCGAAGACATTTCCGGACATGGCACTCATATTGCAGGTATTTGCTCGGGAAATGGGCGGGCCAGCAATGGAAATAATCAGGGAGTTGCACCCGAAAGTTCTTTAATTGTTGTAAAGTTAAAAAACGAGACCGCTTCCGTTTATTCGGATTATGCGAATCTTATGATGGCGGTTGATTTTGCGGTTCGTTTTGCTAATTCGCGTTCTTTGCCTTTAAGTATCAATATCAGTTATGGTTCTAATGATGGTTCGCATACTGGGAGTAGCCTTTTAGAACTTTTTATGGAGCAAGTTTCTCTTTATGGGAAAAATGTTATTTGTGCTGCTACAGGAAATGAAGGTCTTACCAGAAGGCACGCTTCCTTAAACACAATTTCAAATCAAAACACTTATGATAAATCTATAGATTTTACCATAGCTCCGGGTGAGCGAAGTCTTTACCTTGAAATATGGCAGGCTTTCGCAGATGATTTTTCCTATGAACTTTTTGCCCCTTCCGGTTTTGAAAGTTTTGTCTTTCCTGCCCTTCCTGGCATCTACGCCTATATGATTGCTGACACAACTATTTATCTTACGATCAACAATCCAACACCTTATCAGCCATTTCGACAGTATTTTCTTTCCTTTAGCTCAAATACTACTTTTATCACTTCCGGCACTTGGGCATTACACATTGCATCCACTCCAACTGGCAAAATTGTTGATGGACGCTTACAATTTTGGCTGCCATCAAAAGAAGCTACAAATTCTGCTACCGGTTTTCTCTCCCCTTCTTCCGATATGACATTTACAATTCCTTCTACTGCTTCTTCTGTTATCAGCGTTAGCGGCTACGATAGCAACCTTGATGTATTTGCTTCATTTTCCGGGCAGGGATTTTCTAATAATAGGCATACAAAGCCCGACCTTTGCGCCCCGGCAGTTAATATTTTAAGCACTGCTCCTGGTGGCGGGTACACTATACGGACTGGTACCTCTATGGCTGCTCCTTTTGTTACCGGAGCTGCGGCACTTTTGATGCAACATGGCATTGTAAATGGTAACGACCCTTTTCTCTATGGTGAAAAAACAAAAGCGTATCTCTGGAAAAGTGCAAGACCTCTACCTGCTTTTTCCGAATATCCAAATAAAAAAGCAGGATGGGGAGCATTATGCTTAAAATAGAATTCTCTTTGAATCATATATCAAACAACCCCAATAGCAGTTCTCTACTATTGGGGTTATCCATTCCCAACAACACATCTTCTCTTACAGCAGAAGGATTTAATGAAAGTGACCAAAACAACATTTACAACATTCACTCATTTATAGTATCTAACTTTTATCTCAAATCACTTATCAACAATATGAAAGGATACTAATAAATCATCCTGATGCACACTGTCTCTCGCTTCCACATAAATTTTATCTACCGTTCCATTCACTGTGGAAACTACTGTTGTTTCCATCTTCATTGCCTCAATCGTCATAAGCGGCATATTCTTTGTTACCACATCTCCTTCCTTGACAAGAACTTTATCTACCGTTCCTGGAATAGAGGAACCAAGATGCTGTGGATTATTCTTATCCGCCTTTAAGCGACGGTCTGTTTTGATTTCAAGGTTACGATCCTGAATCTTTACAGTACGGATAGAACCATTTACCTGAAAACTTAAGGTACGAACTCCATTTTCATCCGGCTCACTCTGTTCCAAATATTTAATCAACAATTCTTTTCCCTCTCCGATTTTAAGGTATGTTTCTTCTCCTTTTCGCAGACCATAAAAATATACATGGCTTTCTAGTCTTGTTACATCATTATACATCTCGAAATGTTCACAATAATCCTCATATACCTTCGGATATAAGGCATAGCTGATTGCTTTTTGTGCCATAACTTTTTCTGACTTATCCTCATAATGGTATTTTTCCATGAGATATTTTTTTATACCTTCTAAATCTTCTGGCGGAAGCAACTTACCAGGTCGTTCCGTAAGTGGCTCAATATCTTTTAACACAATTTTCTGTAATTCTTTTGGAAATCCACCATACGGCTGCCCCATCATTCCCTGGAAATAAGAAACAACGGAATCCGGATAAGACAGTCTAGCTCCGGCAGTTAAAATATTATCCTTATTCAGATTATTTTTATACATGAAAATTGCAAGATCACCTACTGCCTTTGAAGTAGGAGTTACTTTTACAATATTACCAAGCAAATCATTTGCTTCTTTATAAAGCCCTTTGATTGCCTCAAATTCTTCCGGCGAGCCCATTTCTGTAACCTGGGCAAGAAGATTAGAATATTGTCCACCCGGAATCTCATATTTATAAATCTCAGTATTCGGAGACTTCATATCACTTTCAAATGGTGCATACACACTTCTAATCCGATTATAATATCTGCTAAGTTCTGATAATTCTTCAAAGTCAAGTCCGGTATCTCTTTTTGTTCCACGAAGCGCTTCAGTCACCGCATTCATAGATGGCTGGCTTGTCATCGATGACATAGATTCAATCGCTAAGTCAACTATATCTACTCCCGCTTCTGCTGCCATAAGAACTGTACTGACTCCATTACCAGTCGAATCGTGTGTATGTAAATGTAATGGCACATGAAGTTCTTTTTTCAGTGCACTTACAAGTTCTTTTGCCGCACGCGGTTTCAAAAGCGCTGCCATATCTTTGATTGCAATGGAATGGCAGCCGAGTTTTTCTAATTCCAGAGCCATTTTCACATAATAATCAAGTGTATATTTTGTCTCATTTGGATTGCTGACATCTCCTGTATAACAAATAGTTCCCTCAACAATTTTTCCTGTTTTCAGTGCTTCTTCTATTGGCATCTTCATATTTTCCACCCAGTTTAAACTGTCAAAAATACGGAACACATCCACTCCATGATCCGCAGAAATACGAATAAATTCTTTTACAACATTATCTGGATAGTTGCTGTATCCTACAGCGTTAGAAGCTCGAAGAAGCATCTGAATCAGAGTATTTGGCATTCTCTCTCTTAACAATTCCAGACGTTTCCACGGAGATTCTTTTAAGAAACGATAGGCTGTATCATAAGTAGCTCCGCCCCAGGCTTCCACAGAAAATGCATTTTGCATAAACGCATTTGTTGCATAAGCAGCACCACATAAATCCTTGCTTCGCATTCTCGTTGCCATCAGGGACTGCTGCGCATCTCGCATCGTTGTGTCTGTTACATACAACTTATCTTCTTTTAAAATCTTTTGCATAAATCCTTCGGCGCCCAATTTTAAGAATTCATCTCTCGCCCCATAGATCGGTTTACTTTTATCAAGCTTTGGAAGAACTCTGTTTTCGTAAAATGGCTTGTCTCCATTATTAGAATTTACAATGCGGTCTCCAATAAACTCGATAATCTTATTGGCCCGGTTCTGGCTTTTTGTAAGTTCAAAAAGTTCCGGTGTTTCCTCAATAAAGGTTGTATAACAGTTACCACTCTGAAATATTGGATGGTTCAGTACATTTACAAGAAATGGAATATTGGTTTTTACTCCTCGAATACGCATTTCCTGCAATGCACGAATGGACTTTCTTACTGCCCCGTGAAATGTTCTGTCATGAGAAATTGCTTTTACAAGAAGACTGTCATAATAGGGAGAAATCACCGCTCCCGTATATGCATTGCCCCCGTCAAGACGAATACCATTTCCAGAACCAGAACGATACACCGTAATCTCTCCCGTATCCGGAAGGAAATTATTGGCCGGGTCTTCCGTTGTAACACGAGTCTGAATCGAATAACCGGTACAGGTTACACTTTCCTGTGATGGAATCGCTATTTCTTCAGAATCCAACGGGTACCCTTCTGCGATAAGAATCTGTGTCTGTACGATATCGATATCTGTAATCATCTCACTTACCGTATGTTCTACCTGAATTCTTGGATTCATTTCAATAAAATATGGATGATTATCTGCATCCACTAAGAATTCTAACGTGCCTGCATTTCGATACCCTACCGTCTTCGCCAAGCGAATTGATGCATCAAAGATTTCCTGACGCACGAATGCTGGAATAGAAAATGCCGGTGCATACTCTACCACCTTCTGATGTCTTCTCTGCACAGAACAATCTCTGTCATAAAGATGTACCACATTTCCATAATTATCTCCGATAATCTGTACTTCAATATGCTTTGGCCCTCTTAAATACTTTTCAATGAAGATCATATCATCGCCAAAAGCCTTCTTTGATTCATTCTTCGCCTCATTAAATTCTTTTTCCAAATCTTCTTCTCTATTTACAATTCGCATACCACGGCCGCCACCGCCGTTGCTCGCTTTAAGCATAACTGGATAACCAACCTGCGCTGCAATTTTTTTCGCTTCATCTACTTCCTTAATCGCATAATCCACACCCGGAATAATCGGAACATTTGCTTCAATAGCAATCTTTTTAGAAGAAATCTTATCTCCCATCGCATTCATAATATTGCTGCCCGGTCCAATAAATACGATTCCATTTTTATCACAAGCATCTGCAAAGTCTGGATTTTCCGAAAGAAATCCATATCCCGGATGAATCGCATCTACGCCTGTAGCAAGTGCAATCTTAATAATTGTATCAATATCTAAATATGCATCAATTGGACCTTTCTGTGGATTTAACGGATAAGACTCATCTGCTTTAGAACGAAACATCGCATAGCGATCTTCTTTAGAATAAACACTCACTGTTGTAATTCCAAGTTCACTTAACGCTCTGAAAATACGAATCGCAATCTCCCCACGATTTGCAACAAGAACTTTTCTAAACTTTTTTACGTTTACCTTTCCTGACATAACCCTAACCCTCCTGTTTTTATACAAGTTTTCACTTACAGTTCTTTTTCTCTGCGATATATGTTTCACTTCATATACATTTTTTAATTTCAAATGTAATTATTTATCTTGTTTTTGAAATTAAAACTTTTGCGTTAGAGTATATTATATACTTTCATTTCTGTCAATGGCACAGCAAAAAAATCCAATTACTTTACAAAAAAGGACTTCTACTTTGTGAAAAGACAACCAGTAAAAGCCCAAATTTAGTAAAAAATTCCGAGTTGCCATTCTCCTTATAGATTTTTTTAGTCTTCTTTAGTATTTATACTATAAAATATCTTCCTTTTCTGAAAATACATCCATAAACATTTCTAGAATGTGTTTGAAAAATGCTCTAATTAACAGAAAGAAGTAGCAACTATAAATAATTATGCTATTATAAAAATGGTTTAAACGCCAATCCTGGAGTATGTTTATTGCCAACAAATAGAACCCAGGAAGATAAATAAAGCATATTTGTGCCCTCGAAGCAAAGGTTGAATATGAACGCTTTCACGCGAACATTCAATCTGCAGCGACTAAAGTCACAAATATGCTTTATTTATCTTCCTGGGTTCGCCTTCCTTGCCTGCAGCAAACCAGAATTTATTTTGCGGAAATTACATCTTTCATATCGTATAATCCCGCTGGTTTATCTGCCAGATATACCGCAGCTTCTACAGCACCTTTTCCAAATACAGCTCTGGAATATGCAGTGTGCTTAAACTCGATTACTTCGTCAGTTCCTGCGAAGATAATCTCATGTTCACCTACGATTGTTCCACCACGAACGGCAGAAATACCAATCTCATCCTGTGGGCGCTGCATTCTTCTCTCGCTTCTGTCAAATACATATTTATACTTGCCATCTGCTGCTTCATTGATAGAATCTGCAAAAGCTAATGCTGTTCCTGATGGAGCATCTAACTTTCTGCGATGATGCTTCTCTACAATATCAATATCAAAGCCTGCTTCGCCAAGAATCCTTGCGGCAGTCTTTACCATCTCTAATAATGTATTTACACCAAGTGACATATTTGCAGAACGAAGAATTGCTGTCTGCTTGCTGGCTTCTTCAAGATGTGCAAGCTGTTCTTCAGAGAGACCTGTTGTACACTCTACTAAAGGAATCTTCTTTGCTACTGCATAATCAAGAACGCCATCTACTGCTACTGCGGCAGAGAAGTCAATGATAACGTCTACATCTACATTACATTCATCTAAGGATGCAAATACAGGAAAATCCTTCTGATCACCTGGACATGGGTCAATTCCCGCTGCCACAGTGACATTTTCCATATCTTTTATTAAATTACAGATAACATGACCCATATAGCCATTACATCCGTACATCAGTACTTTAACCATCTTATGTTCAATCCTCCGGATATGTTTTAATTATCAAAACTAAAGTAACTATTCAAAGTCTGGACTCACTTTACTAACTTAATTATTCATCTCATAATAGGTTAGTTGTGAGATATATTCAGCATAATTCTAAAAAATTATATTTATGCTAAAATTCCAGTATCAATCATAGCCTTTTTCAGACGTTCTGTATGTGCAGGCTCTAACTGCGTCAGCGGAAGTCTTACGTTACCGCCGTAGAATCCCATCAGCTCTAATGCCTTCTTTACAGGGATTGGATTCACTTCACAGAAGAGGGAATGAATCAGTTCAAGATATTTAATCTGTAATTCACGACTCTTTTCTACGTTGCCTGCAAAATATTCTGCACAGATATTATGTGTATCTTCTGGCGCTACGTTAGAAAGAACAGAAATAACACCTTTACCACCAATAGATAACATTGGCACAATCATGTCATCATTACCGGAGTACATATCAACATCTCCCTGCGTATCATACATAATCTGTGTTGCAAAAGCAATGTCTCCTGTTGCTTCCTTTACACCAACGATGTTATCTACATCTTTTACTAATTTTGCAATTGTAGCAGCTTCTAACTTACAGCCTGTTCTGCTTGGTACATTATAAAGAATGATTGGTAAATCTGTATGTTTTGCAATATCTGTATAATGGGCAATCAGACCGTTCTGTGTTGCCTTATTGTAGTAAGGAGTTACTACAAGCGCTGCGTCTGCCCCTGCATTCTGTGCCTGCTTTGTGAGGTAAGATGCAGTATCTGTGCAATTAGAACCTGTTCCTGCAATTACAGGAACTCTCTTATTCACACGGTTTACGCAGTAACGAATTGCTGCGATATGTTCCTCGTGGCTTAATGTGGAAGCCTCTCCAGATGTTCCACAAACGATAATCGCATCTGTCTTGTTCTCTATCTGGAAATCTATAAACTTCCCAAAACTCTCATAATCAATATTGTAATTCTCATCAAATGGAGTTGCGATTGCAACACCTGCTCCTGTAAAAACAGCCATACTTATCCTTCCTTTCTCTAATCTAAGAATGCATTACTAGAAATTCCCCTGTGCTAATATCTCCGGGGTCTTTTCTTTCTCTCTTTGGATTGAATAGACACAGTCCGCAATCTCCCTCACTTCATCGGGGAGATTCCTTCCCGTAAGTATCAAGTCCATGGAATCTTTTTTCACTGCAATTAAATCCATCAATTCCTCAATGGTAATTATATTGTAATCAACTAATCCAAAGATTTCATCGAGAATCAGCAAATCACACTGTCCGGTATCAAGAACCTTTCTGCTATATCCAAGGGCGTTCTTAATATTGAGCATTTGCTCCTGCTTTTCCTTCGGGCTTAAATCAGAATACCCACATGCCGCCTTTTCAAAGCGGAAAATCTGAAGCTCCGGCTCAAGCTTTTTTAGGAAATCAAGCGTATCGGAATGCTTTTTCTTGAGAAACTGCACCATGATAACCTGCTTTCCTACTCCCGCTGCACGAATGCCAAGTCCGAGAGCCGCTGTGGTTTTTCCTCTTCCATTGCCATAATAAACCTGTATACTTCCGTCCATTTTCTGACCTTTCATCCTGATTATATTTATTGATGTTTTGCAACATCATATCATAAATCATTATAAAAATCTACTATTCTCCAAACATTCTTACTTCTTCATCTCTGCCAAACACCTGAAAACCGTCAAATCCCTGCTCTTCTAATTTGTTAAGGAACTTACCAAGTTTCTTCGGTTTAATGTATAATGCAGTTTTGTAATTTTTACGAAGTTCTTCTGCATAGCGGATTGCATCTGTAATCTGATCTTCCTCGTAAATCAATACAACTTTTTTCTGCTTTTCTGTATTATAAGATTCTTTTTCCATAAGAATGCTGTAAATTCTCTCAAAGCCAATAGAGAATCCTACTGCCGGAATCTGTTCTTTTAAGAACTTTCCGATTAAGTTATCGTATCTTCCACCGCCAGCAATAGAGCTGTTAAAATCTAAGGATTCTACTTCAAATACTGTTCCTGTATAATATCCCTGTCCACGAACTAAGGTCATATCATATTCTGCAACATATTTGCCATCTGCAAGTGCGTTGGAAGTATCAATAATATATGCAAGTGAATCTACGTATTCACTGTTTTTACAGATTTCTTTTACATAATCAAGTGTAAATGGAGCATTTGAAAGAAGCTTCATAAATTCTGCAATAACATCCTTATCAAAGCCTTTTTCTGTTAACTCTGCCTCAACACCTTCTGCCTTAATTTTATTTAACTTATCAAAAGAAATACATACGCTGTCTAACTGGTCTTCCTCAAATCCTACAGACAAAAGAATTTCTCGTAAAATTCTTCTGTCATTAATTTTTACCTTAAAGTTATTAATACCAATATTAAGAAGAGCCTTTGCTGTTGTATGGATTAACTCAATCTCACAAGTAGAAGAATCAGAACCAAGAATATCAATATCACACTGGATAAACTCTCTTAAACGACCTTTCTGCGGACGCTCTGCACGATATACTCTGTCCATCTGAATTACTTTAAATGGCTGTGGTAAAGATGCACGATTATTCGCATAATAACGGCTCAGTGGTAATGTAAGGTCATAGCGGAGTCCCATATCTGCAATATTATCTGGATTCTGGCTTGCAATTGCTTTCTTTAATTTTTCTCCTCTTTTCATCACTTTAAAGATAAGATTTAAGTTGTCTCCTCCCTCGCTCTTGTCAAGATTCTCAATATCTTCGATAATAGGAGTTGCAATTCTCTGAAAACCTGCCTGCTCATATGTCTCGCAGATTTTCTTCTGCAAATAGTTTCTAAGTTCAGCCTGTGCTGGCAAATAATCATTCGTACCTTTTACTGGTGTTATCTTCATTTTGGTTTTCCTTTCTATCTTTTATTCTTACTTGTTCTACATTATATCATATGATGTGACTATTCAGAAGCCAAAACCGAAACATATCTTGGATTCCCTTTTTATCCCCGTGGTTACCTTTTCATATGAACTTAAAAATGTATTTGTCTATAATAAATCTAATTCATATCCCTGCCAAAAATCAATCTGACTTCAAGCAACCATAACTCACTTATTTACCAAAAATCTATATGGCTCTGAAAGTTGCATAATGATAAAGCAAAGGACTGCTCAAACGAACAGTCCCTTATAATTTAACCTATATTTCCCGAATCTGCAACCTTCCTTTCAATGTTTATTCCATCATCAATATATTCCATCTTATTTACAGAGATTTCATAAGCCACCCTGCTAACTACGTTATTTTCTCCAATTCTTTTCTGATATTCTCTGCTCTGAATACGTCCCCACAACTGGATTCTACTTCCTACCGAAAGATTACCCGCATATCTTGCATTCCTTCCCCAACATATGCACGGAATATAATCAGACTTGCCATAAGCCCTGTTTACAGCCAATAACACATCTGCAATTTCTCTTCCAAGAGGTGTTGTTCTATAGACAGGTTCCTTGCAAATATATCCATCAAGAAAAATCATATTAGGTTTACGATTCTCTATACTATCGATCAATTCCAATTCTCTAACAAATAATGATAAAACCAAATGATTTCGATTACTTTCATGCTTGTTATAGGAACGGAACTGTCCACGAGCTTCCAAAAACTGACCTATATGCGATTCACTCACATCAATAAGCCGTTCTGATACAAGTAACGGAATAATATCACTTGAGTGACTGAGTCTGCTCACTTTCAACTTTACAAAATAAAATCCTTCTCCAAAAACCTCATGGCTAAATTCAAAATCAGAGATAATTTCTCCTGCAACTACTGCCTGGTTATTTTTTAAAATTTTTTCTGTCATGTTTACTCCTCCCTGTATGTAGCAGATTCTGTATACGTTATTTACTTTATATATACGCATTACAAAAAGAAATATTCCTTTTTATTTAAAATTTCTGTCATTTTCTGCTGTCATTTTTATATCTTATATTTTTTTCACTATACATTCAAATTATTCTTTTCAGTTTATTTTCCTTTTTATTTCACATTTTTTGTTGTGTCTTTTCTTTCTTTGTGCTAGAATAACCTAGTTTAAACGTCAATATACGGTTATAAATTGGTTCATTCCTCAAGTGATGAGCAATTTATACTTTACACTTTTAGAAAGAAGGCAATTTATGAAAATCTCAAGAGAAGATGTCCGTAACGTGGCAATTATCGCTCACGTAGACCACGGAAAAACTACTCTCGTTGATGAACTGTTAAAACAAAGCGGTACTTTCCGTGCCAATCAGGACATCGGCGAACGTGTTATGGATTCTAACGACATTGAAAAAGAACGTGGTATCACTATTTTATCTAAAAACACAGCCATTCATTATGAGGGAGTAAAGATTAACATTGTTGATACTCCAGGGCACGCAGACTTCGGTGGAGAAGTAGAACGTGTATTAAAGATGGTTGATGGTGTAATTCTTGTTGTAGATGCATTCGAGGGACCTATGCCACAGACAAAGTTTGTAACAAAAAAAGCCCTTGAATTAAATCTTCCATTTATCGTATGTATTAATAAGATTGATCGTCCAGAAGCTCGTCCAGAAGAAGTCATGGACGAAGTATTAGAACTTCTGTTAGAATTGGATGCTGACGATGAACAGTTAGACAGTCCTTTTGTTTACGCTTCTGCAAAATCTGGTATTGCTATGCTTGAATTAAGCGAAAACGGTACCGATATGAAACCATTATTTGAAACAATTATTAAACATATTCCAGCTCCAACTGGTGATCCAGATGCCGACACACAGATTCTTATCAGCACAATCGACTATAACGAATATGTTGGCCGAATCGGTATTGGTAAAGTTGAAAATGGTTCTATCCATGTAAATCAGGATGCTCTTCTTGTAAATCATCATGATGCATCCGTAAATAAAAAAGTTAAAATCAGCAAACTATATGAATTTGATGGTCTAAATAAAGTAGAGGTAAACGATGCTACCGTTGGTTCTATCGTTGCCATCTCTGGTATTGCTGATATTCATATCGGTGATACAATTTGTTCTCCTGACCATCCAGAACCAATTCCATTCCAGAAGATTTCCGAGCCGACTATCGCAATGCAGTTCCTTGTAAATGACAGTCCACTTGCCGGACAGGAAGGTAAGTTTGTTACTTCCCGCCATATCCGTGACAGACTATTCCGTGAACTTAATACCGATGTCAGTCTCCGAGTTGAAGAAATGGAAAATACTGATTCTTTCAAAGTATCTGGTCGTGGAGAACTTCATCTCTCTGTTCTTATCGAAAACATGCGTCGTGAGGGTTATGAATTCGCCGTAAGCAAAGCAGAAGTTCTTTATCATACCGATGAAAATGGCAAAAAATTAGAACCTATGGAAACTGCCGTTATCGATGTTCCTGAAGAATTCTCTGGTGTTGTTATTGAAAAATTAAGTCAGCGAAAAGGAGAATTACGTAACATGTCCATGTCCGGCACAGGTTCTACCCGTTTGGAATTCTCGATTCCTTCTAGAGGATTAATTGGATATCGTGGTGACTTTATGACTGATACAAAAGGAACCGGTATTATCAATACTTTATTCGAGGGATATGGTCCATATAAAGGGGATATCCAGTACAGAAAACAAGGTTCTTTAATCGCATATGAATCTGGAGAAACTGTTACCTACGGTCTTTTCAGTGCGCAGGAACGCGGTACTTTATTTGTAGGCCCTGGGGAAAAAGTATATTCTGGTATGGTTATCGGACAGAATGGAAAAACAGATGATATCGAAGTAAATGTATGTAAAACAAAGAAACTTACAAACACTCGCGCATCCGGTTCTGATGATGCTTTAAAATTAAGCCCACCTAGAGTTTTAAGTCTTGAGCAGGCTTTAGACTTTATTGATACGGATGAACTTCTTGAAATCACTCCTAAAAATATCCGTATCAGAAAGAAAATTCTTGATCCAACAGCCCGTTACCGTGCTAAGAGAAATGGAAAGGCATAATAGTTATTCTGTTTATATTATTCATATTATTTCCAATCCGGAGGATATTCATATATCTTCCGGATTTTTTATACGCTTTTCTATATAGCATATAATTCTACGCCAGCGAAACAACCCACTAGACAAATACTTTTAATCTCTCTTTTTAAAATACAATTACTTCTCCCGAAACCGAACCAAAATATACTTCTTCTCCTTCCTGTATTCCTACACGTCCACTTGTTGCCTCTATTATCTTTTTTTTCAACATCTCTTTCTCTTCTTCTGGAAAAAGAGCATGTATTATAACTTTATCCGTATACTCTGTTTCTTCTATAAGCACTTCATTTTGTGCAAGTAAATATTGTACTTTCCCAAGATCTGTATAATCCATAGAAAGCTCCATCCTTTTTCCCGGAACCTTCTCCACAATATCTGAATTTTCAATTCCTGCTCTGGCAGCATCCGTATAAGCTCTTACAAGTCCTCCTGTCCCCAGTAGAGTTCCCCCAAAATATCTGCTAACTACTATCACTATATTATGTACCCCACTTCCAGAAATCACTTCCAAAATCGGCTTCCCCGCTGTCCCGCTTGGTTCTCCATCATCATTGCATCTGGTTGTTACACGCTCTACTCCTACTGAAAATGCTGAACAATTGTGACGGGCATCCCAGTACTTTTTCTTTATCTCTTCGATATAAGCCTGTGCCTCTTCCACACTTTCAACACTCTTTATATTTGCGATAAATCTTGACTTTTTCTCTATAATTTCTCCGCTTCCACCGCGGTAAACCGCCTTATGCTTAATCATAAGACACCTCCTACTCTTCTGTAATATTAATATCATTTTGATTATATCACAGAAGAATATTTCATTGGTACTTTTCTTCTATCTTATCAGAAATGTTTTATACAAGCACTATGCCGATTCTTCATTATTAGGATAAAAGGCACATTTCCAATCGTCTACAATAGCACCAAGTGATACTGGCATCGTATTACCCTTAACAACTTTCTCAAAAAACAACATAGATTCTTTTAATGACTCAGAAAAGCCTTTAATTTGTTCTGAATCCTCAAGAATCCAACTCTTTTTCTCTTTTGACCAGATAAACTGTTCTACAATTATTCCATAATAAATCCCCTCCCCTTCTTCTTCTGGAAATACATTAGAGACAAGCTCATATTTTAATAAATATTTCTTACACTCTCCCTCAACCCTTCTTTCACTTTTCATGATTTTTCGCATAAATCCTTTTATCCTTTCTAACAAAAACTCTTATTGGTTTCTGTTTTTATAGCATCATTATACCAAAAAAAGAAAAATTTGGAATATAATTATTTGTAAATGTCAGGTAATTTTTGTATTTATATCCTTCTGTATTTTATTATTAATGTATATTTTTATTGTATGTTTAAACAATTAATTATCTGTACTATTTTATAAAAACCTGCTATCCTAATAAATTCTCCTCCTATTCGACTTAATTTTTCTTTTTTCTACATATTATTACATCAAACAACAACAATAAACTATCTTTGTTTTCAATTAACTTACATACAAATCTACTGCAATGCGTTTGAAAAATACTCTAATCTATTTGACAAAATAATCTTCTGTTAGTATATTAGATTTAATTATCATTGCTCTAGGAGGTATTTTAGATGACAATCAAAGAATCCCGAATTAAAACCAACCTATCTCCCGAAGAAACAGCAAGGCTCCTTGGTTTCCCATTAAAGACATGGCTGGCCTGGGAGGAAGAAGAACGAAGACCCCCAAAATATATTGAACAGCTAATTTTAGAGCGACTTAAAGATTTGAAAAAAGCCTGAATTTGCAGAAGTAACAGTTGGTTCAGAATGTTTTTATAAGATTCAAAAAACATACAAAAAGAGAAGCACTAAAAATACATTCAGTGCTTCTCTTTTATAATTCTTCTAACAATCTCCCTGATGACTTCTCTATAATGTCGTCTGTTATCTCAACAAACCAGTAAAGAAAGAATCGAAGTTGAATCAATCAAAGAATAGTACATCGTTTTCATTACTGTCAATCAGGATTTAATTTAATGGTTCTCTAGAAACCTCATCATAAAAAGCTGCTATAGCTGCATTCATATATGGAGTCAGCCACAAGAATCCGATTCCCAAACTGAGGATGCAGAGAAACTGCCAGCCAATGAAGCTAATCTGCAAACAGAATAGGCGCCACTTATTTCCGACCATCATTTTTTCAGAAACCTGCATTGCTTCTTTTGCTGTCATTTCCGGATTCTCTGCCAAAATAAACCCTGACATACTGTAGGCATAGGATTTAATAATTCCCGGGATGATTAATAATAATGTCCACAAAAATGTAAAGATTCCCATTCGAAGTCTGAGCCAGAATGCCTTACCGAACATGGATGCTTTTGAGAAAATTTGACCAAATTCTACGTCTTTTCCGTCAATCAAATCAAGATTATACTGGATTAATCCAAGAGAAACAAAACTTCCTATAACATACTGTACTAGTCCAACAACAATCAAAACAGTAAGTATTGCCATCATAGCTCCTAAAATATAGGTTAGTGAAGTAATTGATATCGTGGATAAAATCCCATTATAAGAACTGTCGCTATTTCCACTATTCACCGTATTCGTTACGGAGTTGGTAATACTTGATGTGCTTGAACCGCCGCTCATCATAATATCCGCACCAAGAATCGATGCTACTAATGTTGTAAGCACCGCCGAACCCCATTTACCTGAAAGAGCTCTTCTCGCTAACTCTCTAAAATCACTTGCTACTCTCATTGTTCCTCCTGTCTCATATTATAATAATGCTATAATATGACTTTGTTATCTTATAGTTCCCTTACTATATTACCATACCTTCATACAAGTTTACAGTCTTTTTAAAACATCCTCCATTTTATTTGCTGCCTGACAGAATGCGAGAAATTCTTCCTCTGCCCACCGCTCTTCGAGACGCTTCTCTACACCATTTACTCCAATAATCGAAGGAACACTAAGACAGACATCTTCTATGCCATACTCCCCCTGAAACATCGTAGAAACCGGTGCAATGGTAAGACGCTGGTTTAAAACAGCTTCTGCGAGGTAACACACACAAGTTGCAATTCCATAATGTGTCCTGCCTTTTCCTTTTATAATGGTTGCTCCCATCTCACGGACTTTATCACTGATGTCTTTTCGGACATCCTCGTCCCATCTAAGACCTACATTCTCACAATATTCCTGTATTGGAACGCCAGCAATTGATACACGGCTCCAGATTGGAATCTGGGCATCTCCATGTTCTCCTACAATTGTTGCTTTTACTACTTCTGTATTTAAATGTGTGTAGTCCGCAATTAAACGGGTAAAACGAGAGGAATCTAGAACACAGCCTGTTCCAAAAACCATTCCATTCGGAAGTCCCATCCATTTTGTACACTGGTAAACAAGAACATCTACCGGGTTACTCACAATCATAATAACGCCTTTTGTATAGTGCGGCTTCATCTGTTCTACAACATTTTTTAAAATCGCTGAGTTTCCAGCAATAAGGTCAAGGCGAGTCTCTCCTGTTTTTCGATTTCTTCCAGCAGTAATGATGATAAGATCACAGTCTTTACAATCTTCATAACTTCCTGCTCTTACTGATGAAATTCCCATGTCCGGGATTCCATGTTGAATATCTAAAGCTTCACTAATTGTTTTTTCTTCATGAATATCAATCAAAACGATTTCTCGTGCCAGTTTTCTTATTGTAAGTGCATAGGCAATCGACGCTCCTACAAATCCCACTCCGATAATTGCTACTTTTCGTTCAGAAATAGAAAAATTATTTAACATAGTTCACGTACCTCCTGATGGCATTCTATACCCTCAAAATCTTCTTTAGTTTGATTTTATTTTTCATCTTTTAAGCCATACACAATATGTACATTGATGAAATCCAAATATAATCGATGACAATAAACTTCTTCATTCTTGTCAATCGTTTTTCTATACTGCCTCGCAATATTTGATGCCTCTAATGTAAATTGCTGTTTTCCACATAAATCATTTTTACATCTTATATCTCTATTTTATCTCTAAAACCTATCTGCAAAATGTTTTAAAACATCTTTATTTCTTTTCCCGTTTCATATTCAAATTTATAAAACTGATATCCGTTAATAATTTCTGTCTCGCCGTATTGCTGTCTGCGGGTGTGTCCCCCTCCATAATTTAAATGAATGTGTCCGTGTATGTAATATTTCGGATGATATATATCTAATAATTTCACAAAACATTCAAATCCCATATGTGCCCAGTCATTCGCATCATCTACGCCATAAGCTGCTGCATGGGTAAGTAGAATATCAAATCCTTTCTTTCTCCAGAGCGGAAACCACATTTTAAAAATACGATTTCGCATCTTTCTCTCTGTATATTGGTTAATTCCTGGACTGTAACGATAGGAACCACCGAGTCCCATAATACGGATGCCTTTATATTCATAAATTTTATCTTCTATGCAGATGCACCCTTCGGGCGGGTTTTTCTCGTAACGGTCATCGTGATTGCCGTGAACATAAAGTACCGGACCTTTACAAAAAGTTGCCAGAAAGGAAAGATACTTTGGATTTAAATCTCCGCAGGATAAAATCAAATCAACATCCTTCAATTTTTCTGGGCGAAAATAGTCCCATAAAGATGGGGTTTCTTCGTCTGCAATTACAAGGATATTCATTCTCTTTCTCCCTTCACTCCCTGAAGCTCTACAATTGGTTTTGCCTGTTCTTTTAACTCGTATTTTTCAGGAATTTCTCCTACGATATTGGAGAACAGCCAGTCCATTGTGATAATTTCTTCATTACTTAATATTGTGTTCTTTTTGCCGTGTTCTCTGCCGTTTTTATCATAAAACATGCCCTCAAAAGGATGAAAACGTCCTTCTATAATAAGATGCTGAAAGGTATTTACAAGACGCTTTGTTCCGTAAGGCATCTGCGAGGAACAAATAAGGCTTTCTACTCCGGCGGAAAGACCCCACCAGTAATTTCTTGAAGCTGTCTCTTTGTCTGACACCTTTTTCCATGTACCGTCTAACATCTGTTGTATAATCTTCTCATAGAAAATACCCCAATCAAGAACACTGGTAGCTATGTTCAAAATCTCGCCATTTTCATTAGAATAAAGACCAAATCGACGATTGCATCCATCAGCAGAAATCATATCTCTTGCTGAGACAACCGCAAGCTGCTGCGTATCTGCCATTTTTTTATCTTCTTTTCCAGAAGTCCAATTCAAATAAATCTTAATATTAGGATTTACCATAGCAACCCCAATGGCAAATGCATTGATATTGGCGATACTTCCATAAATCGGATAATCTGCTTCGTAACCGATATTTTCTCCCTTTGCCATGGAGCCTGCAATGAGTCCAGTTAAGAACTTTACTTCATACATTCTTGTATAGTAAGTTGGAATCGACTTCCACGCATAGTTCAAAGAACAATTAAGTATCTGCACCTCTGGATATTTTAAGGCGACTTTTAAGCTATCTGGCATTAAAAGTGGAGTTGTTGTAAATATAACCTGGTTGCCATCTGCTGCCGCTTGTTCTACATCACCAATGTAACATCTCGTCTCTACTTTTTCTGTAAAGACTTCCTCAAGATGTAATCTGCCAAGTTCATGTGCATACAGCCAACTTGAAGTATCCGGCTTCTTGTCATAGACAAAGGCAATAGAAAGCTTTTGTGTGGAATTTAGTAGCTTATTCCAAAATGCCGGTTTCTTTTCTTCCGGCTCTAACAAACGCTTTACCGGCTCTGCCTCTTTTACTAGAACAAACTCTTTCCACATTTTAAGAATTTCTTCACGAAGCTTTGATGCAGGCTTACTTGTTGCCTCTTCATAAGAAAAAATACCCAAATAAATTAAAAAAGCATCTCCTGTTGGCAGTACTCCTTCTTCATTTCTTGCAACCGCATTCGCATGATATATAGAAGAAAAATGATAGAAAAGACTTTCTAACTTCTTCCGTTCTTCATCGCTACAGGATTCATTCCGTTCTTTTCCCATAAGTTTCAGAAGTTTTGCATAATTTCCCGACTGTTTGCAGACAATATCATATATTTTTGTACTACGATAAAATTCCATAAATTCATAATAAAGCTTAATAGATGGGTCATCTGCTTTTTCTGGTATTACACGAATTACCTTTGCCATAATATGCGAGGCATCGAGATACTTCATAACACTGACTCTTTTATTTCCTTCCTGCACATAAAACTGATGCATGAATTCATAGACTAAAATCGGGTCACGAATTCCTTCCTCCATCTGTGCCTCATAAAGTGCAATCCATTTTCTTGCAAATTCACTATTTTCCGGAAGAATCGGAAAAAAGTCTTTACTGAAGGCATTCTGCCTTCCTGCAGTTCTCGTCCCAGTCACAAGCGAAAGGGGTATTTCCATTTCTCCAAGCACTTCCTCACCTGCTGTTTTTACATACGCAGATACTTCATCTAATACTGGTGGATATAATGACCAGCCTTTTGATGCACAGGTACGATACTGCTTCATTGCTGCTTTTCTTGCTTTTTTGTATTCCTCTTTATATTCTTCTGTCATCATTGATACTCAAACACTCCCCATTTGTTTTTATAACTTCTTTATACCATAATGCAGAGTCTTTTGGAATCCTTTCCTGCGTTTCAAATTCTACATAAACTATTCCAAAACGTTCATCCTACTTTCTTTGCAATATCCGCTAATCTAACTTTTCCCATATACTGTTTTATCTCTAAATATATTTATTTTAATACAACTATACAAAGTAAATTTTTATGTAATACTAATTTTAACTAATTTTAATTTAAGTTAATCTTGTTTCTGTTTGTAATTAATTTAATTCGTAATTTCAGATTAAATTTATTATTATTTCCAACTAAAGTCAACTTAAAAATTAAGTTTTCTTTTAATTTATTGAAAGACAGACGAAAAAGCGAACCCTATATTATATAAAAATGCTTCGTATCACTGCGTCCAAACTGCTCAATCACAGCTTGAACTTGCTCTAAGGTGCAATTTTATATAATATAGGGTTCGCTTTTTCTGTGCTTTGGATGGAATGAAATCAGAAGTTAGAGAGTGTTTATAAAGCGGTCAAAGGCTTTCCTTCCCTCTTCCGTGCATTTATACACTCCTGCATCTTCGAGGACCTTTACAAACACTTCCCCAATTTCTTCTTTGAGGATATCCCACACATTTTCCTGTGTGATTTCTACGTATTTTGGCAAGAAGCCAGCTACCCAGTCTGCGTGTTTTTCCAGTCCTTCGACAGAAGAAACCTCTTTTCCACTCACGAGACAATCTGCGAGGCTTTCCATCTCTTTTTTAAGTCTGGAAGGCAGTACAGCAAGTCCCATCACTTCGATAAGTCCAATATTTTCCTTCTTGATATGATGGTATTCTGGTCTTGGATGATAAACGCCGAGTGGTCTTTCTTCTGTGGTAATGTTATTTCTTAATGTGAGATCGAGTTCGTACTCTTCCCCTCTTCTTCTTGCAATCGGAGTAATCGTATTATGTGGTTCTCCGTTTGTCTGCTCAAAGATAAAGGCATCTGTATCACTATAGTTACGCCATTTTTTAAGAATATGGTCAGCAAGGTCTATCAGACGCTCCGGGTCTTTATGACGGATTCGAATGACAGATAATGGCCAGTGTACAATACCAGCTGTTACATCTTCGTAGCCTGGAACTTTAAATTCTTTTTCCATTTCGGCGCGTTCCATCGCAAAGGTATAGTGTCCTCCCTGAAAATGGTCATGCGTAAGGATTGAACCTCCAACGATTGGCAAATCTGCATTAGAACCAACAAAATAATGTGGAAACTGACGGATAAAATCAAATAACTTGGCGAAAGTATCCCTGTCTATTTTCATCGGAGTATGCTGTCCATTTAAGACAATACAATGCTCATTATAATAAACGTATGGAGAATATTGGAATCCCCATCTACTTCCATGAATCGTTACCGGGATAATACGATGATTCTGTCTTGCCGGGTGATTCATTCTTCCCGCATATCCTTCATTCTCTATGCAAAGCTGACACTTTGGATACGCACTCTGTTTTGCGTTCTTAGCTGCTGCGATTGCCTTCGGGTCTTTTTCCGGTTTGGACAGATTAATCGTAATATCAATAGTACCGTAGGGACTGTCCACTGTCCATTTCATATCTTTCTGGATACGGTCTTTTCTTATATAATTACTGTTCTGGCTAAGTTCATAAAAATAATCTGTTGCATATTTCGGATTTTTTTCATAATAAGCATCAAATGTCTTTTTTACTGTACTTGGTCTTGGGGTCATAATTCCCATAAGCTTTGTATCAAATAAATCTCTTGTGACGATATCATCACTCTGAATAATCCCTCTTTCAAATGCAATGTCTGTCAGTTCATTTAAAATATCTGCAAGAATCATTCTTTCTCCAAAAATATCTGGATTGTCATATTCATCTAAACCAAATAATTCAAGATACTGATTAATCATGAAAATCTCATCTTCCGGCTGGATTAATTTTGCTCCGATACCATAACGGACAAGCTTCTTAATATTCTTTGTCAGTCCCATTTCTCTGTCCTCCTATTAATATCCTATAATACTTTCATTCCGCCATATTTTCTGATTTTTAATACGTGGCAGGCATCTTGTCCAAAAATATCTTCCATATTTTTCTTGTAAATGTCTACAATATCATTTGGCACAAATGCCTGAATTGTTCCGGCAAATCCACCGCCATGTACACGGCTTACTCCTCTTCCTTTCAGGATGACGTCACTAAATGCAAGACCGACTGCCATTTCCTGTCTGGAAAGATTTTTCACGGAGTATACATTCTGAAGATATTTGAAAGAAGAATCACCAGATGCTTTAATCAGACTCTTAAATTCTTCAAAATCACCTTTTTCTAGTGCATTTACCTGGTCGATAACACGATCTGTCTCCTCGAACCAATGCATTGCACGGAGTACGGCTCTGTCGCCTGCTGTTTTACGAATCTCTGGAATATGAATATAAAATTCATTTTTATCAATCTGATGTAATACCTCTTTACCAAAGTAAGCTGCTACCTTTTTCATTTCTTCAGGAATCGCTGCATATTCATCTGTCAAATCCGCATGAGAACCCTTTGTATCAATGATACATAAGCTATGGTCAAAGTCTTCAAAGTTCACATCTACTTTCTTAATTACAGGATTTTTCAAATCTGCAAAATCGATAAAAATGAGATTGCCAACAGAAGATGCCATCTGATCCATCAGACCACAAGGTTTTCCAAAGAATACATTCTCTGCATACTGTCCCGCCTGTGCAATAAGTACTGGAGAAACCTTTCCCTCGTTATAAAGTCCTGATAAAATGTTACCTATTAATACTTCAAATGCGGCAGAAGATGACATACCTGCTCCGTTTAATACATCGCTTGTAACATATGCTTCAAAACCACCGATTTCGTATCCTTCTTCTTTTAACTTTGCAGCAACACCACGGATAAGTCCTGCGGAAGTTCCCTCTTCTTCTTTCTTTGGAAGAAGGTCGGCTAAAGAAACATTAATCATTGGGTATCCCTCTGATTTTAAAACAACACCATTATCCTTTTTCGCTACAATAGCAATCGCATCTAAGTTAATCGATGCAGCAAGGACTCTTCCTAACTGATGGTCTGTGTGGTTACCACCAATCTCACTTCTTCCCGGTGCACTGTAAATCTCTACTTCTTTTTCTCCAAATAATTCCTCAAAGCTTTCGATTGCCTTAATATAACGTTCTTTCTGGTAATCTAAAACAGCTTCATCAATGTAAATATTCTTTAATAACTCTTCGTACTTTCCATCCTGAAACCCTTTTTTTAATTCTGTTGTCTTCATCTTTTCCTACTCCTTTTCTTAAATACGCCCTGTTTTCATTCCTGTTTCTTATTATCACTATACTTTGCTATCACGTTTACTATCTGCTATTTCAGTAATTGTTTTCGTGTTGCTTATATAGTAAATTATTTTAGTAAATTATGCAAGGGTAAATTTTTACTAAATATTTTACTTCATTTTTAGTAATTTTTTCTTCAACTATTCTGTAAAATTTGGTATACTATAAATATTTAGGATAAAAAGTATTCTAGAGCGTATTTGAAAATGCTTTAGATGTGATGATTTACATTAAAAAATATACTAAAATCCTTCTGCATGATTCAAATTTATTTATCTCGGGTTCGTTCAGCTTCATTTTTCAAATATACGCTGGTCTGCCAGCTTTATTAACAAAAATTTTTTACATCTGATTTCACTTAGATTTATTTATTTGAATCTTCAAAATATTACAAAAAACATTGTATAATTAGTAAGAAATCATAGAACTGATAAAAGGAGTTTACCATGGCAACACTTAAGGATATTGCAAAAAGAGCCGGTGTATCTTCTGCCACAGTATCTCGCATTCTTAATCAGGATGAAACATTAAGTGTCACTCCCCAGACGAGAGAACGTGTACAGGAAATTGCCCGCGAATTAAACTATAAAAAAAAATCTTCCCCTTCTTCCAAAACGATTATCGGGATTTTTCAGTGGGTTACTTTATTTCAGGAATTAGAAGATCCTTATTATCAGGCAATTCGAAGTGGCATAGAAAAATATTGTATGACAGAGAATCTTGAAATCCGCCGCGCTTTCCAGAGCGACCCAGATTACATGAGCGCCCTCCAAGGCGTACAGGGTCTTATCTGCATCGGCAAGTTTAATGATGAACAAATTCACATATTTGAATCTATCACCCCTAACGTTATTTTTGTCGATATGCAAACTTCAAAAATTAACTGTAATACGATTTCTCTCGATTTCGAACAAGCAGTTGTTGATGCCCTAAACTATCTCACCAGTCTTGGACATACTTCCATTGCCTATCTCGGTGGAAAAGAATATTTAAACGATGATACAGTTTATTTTGAACAGCGAAAAGACACTTTTGTCCGCTATTGTAAGGAACACCATATTTCCTATGAACCATATCTAAAAGAAACGGAATTCTCGGCAGATGCCGGTTATCAGATGATGATGGAACTTATTGAGGCAAAAACTCTTCCAAGTGCCGTTTTTGCTGCCAGCGACCCTATCGCTATCGGTGCAATGCGTGCTCTTTACCAGAAAGGTTATCGCATTCCAGAGGATATTTCTGTCATGGGATTTGATGATATCAATGTTGCAAAGTTCTCAAATCCACCACTGACAACGGTCCATGCTCCTGCTGATTTTATGGGGCAGTTCGCAGCACACTATATTCAGCTTCTGGCAGAAAGTAATGCGAAGCTTTCCTACAATATGCCGGTAAGAATGACACTTCCATGTGAGATTACTATCAGGGATACTTGTGGGCCAAGTTCTGAGTTGTAGAGCAAACGGACGCCGCTGTAGAAGAATCTATAATCGGATTGCCTGAAGAACTATTGAAAAGAGGCACTAAAAAATATCCTATTTTGTTCCGTTGTGCTAAACGTTCCATTTTGCCCAGTAGTACAGAAACTTCGGAAAAAGCAGTCCGAAGTTTCTATGGTCAAAATTCCACAGCACAAAATCACAAAATAGGATATTTTTTAGTGTCTCTTTTTCACATAGTCTTTGTGCAATCCTGTTTAAAAACTTTTACAGCGGCTGTTTTCTCTAAACACTACAAAGCTGTGAAAGAAGATTTGAGAAAGCGAATTAGAATTTTCCTCTCACCTTTTCATAGTCTTTTTTATGTACGAGAATTTCATATTCTATCATCTGATTTGCATTGTTTCCCATGCTTCCCACATGACTTCTTATAGTTCCTTTGGCTGGATATAGTGGCTGTGATAAAAGGTCTTTTGTTTTATATTTATAAGGGATTCCCTCTCGTTCTAATTGTGTGCGAACTTCATTAAATCTTTTCATGTCCGTTCCTATCCAAAGGCTTTCTGAATTGAATAAATTAAACATTAAAAATTCTCCTTTCCTGTCCTTTTAGGAATTTAAGAGAGAATCCTAGAGCATGTTTAAAAAATGCTTTCTGCAAGATGTACATCACAATTTGTGGAAAATTTCGCCTAAATGAGGGCGGCGTAGTGGGCTACGTCAACTGAATGAAGGCAAAATATGCTGTAAATTGGGGCGCACAGGTTACAGGAATGATTTTTCAAACACGCTCTCGATAGTTCAATCGCCAAGTCCTTTAGTGAAGAATTCAGTAATTGAATTATTATGGATTTCTCTTAATTTATTTAAATTTTTATCTTTAAGTTTTGCAAGTTCATCTGCTAAAACCTGCATGTTTTCTGGTTTATTATACCTTTTATAAAATGTTATGGCAAGTTTTTTTCTACCCTCCTTCAAAATGTGTTTTAAATCAATAATCTGACAATGTACAAAAATTAGGACAATTTTCTTCTTGACATTTTCAAAAATTAGAATATAATGAAGTTCGTCAAATACATAACTTCACCGAAATTCGTTGAAGAGAACAACGCTGTTTTTGAGCAGAATGGTTCAGAGAGCCTGTGGTTGGTGTGAGCAGGTGCATTTTCAATAACAGATATCCTCTCTAAGATGCGGACTGAACATTACCTGACATTTTTTCTTTTTCTAATCAGTAGGTCTCGCCGGAATCCTCCGTTAAAAGGAAAGCGTATGACAGTACGTTAAGAGCTGTAATTTTATTACAGAATTTGGGTGGTAACGCGGATTTTTTCGTCCCTTTTCAGATTTTTTTCTGAAAAGGGATTTTTTGTTTTCTTAAAAACACAACGAATAAAATGAAAAACGGTGAGGATCATCAGGAGGTAACATAAGTATGAAACAATTACAAAAATTCAGCAAATTTTTATCGGATTACACATCCATCGTTGTAATCGCTATCGCAGTAATCACATTTTTTCTGCCATCACTGATGGGATGGGTAAATTTCCAGTTATTCACTGATCCCGTAGCAAACAAGTTCACAAGTCAGTCTATTATCATTGGTATCATCATGTTCAGCATGGGACTTACTCTTACAACAGAAGATTTCAAGATTCTTGCACAAAGACCATTTGATATCTGCATCGGTGCAATCGCTCAGTATTTAATCATGCCATTTTTAGCATTTTTCATTACAAAACTGCTCCATCTTCCAACAGGTATCGCTCTTGGACTGATTCTTGTAGGCTGCTGCCCAGGTGGTGTATCCTCTAACATCATGTCCTACCTTTGCGGCGGTGATGTTGCATTTTCTGTTGGAATGACTACTGTATCTACTATCCTCTCCCCAGTTATGACACCTCTTATGGTTTCTCTTCTGGCAAGCGGAGCTAAAATCACTATCCACGGTCTTCCAATGTTTGTTTCCATCATTGAAACCGTTATCGTGCCAGTAGCAATTGGTTTTGTATTAAATTATGCATTAGGTAAAAACAAGACATTTAAAGAACTTCAGAAAGTAATGCCTGGTGTTGCCGTTCTCGGACTTGCCTGTGTTGTTGGTGGAGTTATCTCTTCTCAGGGTTCAAAATTCTTCCAGTCTGGCGTTGTAATCTTTATCGCTGTTCTTCTTCACAACGGTCTTGGATACTTCCTTGGTTATTGTGCCGGCCGTCTTACAGGTATGAATACAGCTAAGAAAAGAACTATTTCTATCGAAGTTGGTATGCAGAATGCAGGTCTTGCAACAAATCTTGCAACAACAACTGCTCAATTTGCATCTACACCAGAATCTGCTATCATCTGTGCTGTTTCCTGTGTATGGCATTCCATTTCCGGAACATTACTTGCCGGATTATTTGCTCAGTATGACAAAATGAAAGCTGCACATAAGGAGACTGCTACAGTAAAATAGATCCTGATTTGTGGGGCTGTGTAACAAACGAACTCGCACCTCATGTAATCTATAAAAATGCTTCGTTTCACTGCGTCCAAGCTGCTCACCCGCAACTTGAACTTGATCAAAGGCGCATTTTTATAGATTACATGAGGTGCGAGTTCTGTGTATTGCAAACCTACAAATCAGTGGAAAAAGATTTGGGGATGGGGACAGGAGAGATAGGAACTCCGGTAAATTATTTTTCAGAGGGATTGACACTTGAAGCAACAACTTATCAATCCCTTTGAATTAACAGGAAAAATGTTAACTTTTGGTTATACTACAATATCAATTTTGGTATTAGTCACTTATGGACTGGTCTACTATCCGTAAAATTGCTGTGATATTATAATAATAGCTTGTGTGTCAATCCTTAATATTTCATTTCATGGAAAGCTATAATCTTATGAATGATATCCAAATATTATACAACATTAATTCTGCTCTCTCCTGGAGCGCCTATCTTGCCTGCGGCAAACCAAAATTTACCCCTTCACATATTGTTCAAGGTATTCTTTATCTTTTATGAGTATTTTCTGGTCTGCTATTGAAATTACTCCATTTTCTCTTAGACCACGTAAAATGCGGTTTACGCTATTTCGTGTAGATATTCCACAAAATCCTGCGATATCATCGTTAGTAATCTGAAAATCAATGAGAATCCCATCTTTCATTTTCTTTCCAAACGGTTCTATTTGTAAGTATAGAAACGCACATACCGCTCCTGTTTTTCCATTCATTGTCATAAGCTGCTGACGATAGATTGCCTGAGAAAGCTGTTCTCGATAGTAGGCATTAATATAATCCTGAAGCTTTTGATCTTCATTGACATATTCCCAGAAAGTTACACGGGGAATTTTATAAAATACGGCATTCTCGCTCTCTATCCGCACATTGAATGGTGCCGTGGTATACTGACTCACTTCATCTCTTAATAAAGAGATAATATTTGGAGCTTTTAAATAAGCAATGTTAAATTCTCTTCCGTCTCTTAATATAATGCTTGTTTTTACTACTCCTTCTTTTAATACATACGTATATTTCTGGTCTAATCCATAATAAGTAAGATATACATGGCGTAATTTATATACGGTAGGAATATCTTTTTTCTCCAAAAATTCTAGTAAATATTCATGATTCATTCTTTTTCACCCTTTCTTCATAAATAGTATATCATATTTTTAACATATGTTGGTATCATTTGGTAACACATTTTATTAACACAAAATGTTGTTTTCAGGAGCATTCATTTTATATAAAATAGCTTTTCGTTAGTAGATTTATATATGCAAAAAAATCTACTGATAAACTCAAGTACAAGAGATTTGAATACACATAGTTTTACAAGGAGGACTTGAAAATGTTTGAAATGAACGTACCTTACGATAAAGGAGAAATGAAAATCCGTCTGCCTGAAAAAAATCTGGCAGGTATCTTAGAGGGAAAACAGAGTGAATACACTACCAACCTTTCTGAAAAAGAACTGGTAGAGCAGTCTTTAGACCATCCAATCGGCTCTAAATCTTTAGAAGAACTGGCAAAAGGAAAAAAAGATATTGTTATTATCAGTTCTGACCACACTCGTCCTGTTCCTTCAAAAATTATCACTCCGATTCTTTTACGAAGAATCCGTTCCGTATCTCCAGATGCACGAATCCGTATTCTTGTTGCAACTGGTTTCCATCGTCCAAGCACACATGAGGAATTAGTTGATAAATATGGTGAAGAAATCGTTGCAAATGAAGAAATTGTTATGCACATTTCTACAGATGATGCTTCTATGAAAAAGATTGGGGTTCTGCCAAGTGGTGGTGACTGCATTATTAATAAGATTGCAGCAGAAGCTGACCTGTTAATTTCCGAAGGCTTTATCGAAGCTCACTTTTTTGCAGGTTTCTCTGGCGGAAGAAAATCTGTCTTACCAGGTATTGCTTCCTATAAAACAATTATGGCTAATCACAGCGGAGAATTTATTAATGACAAGAAATCCCGTCCAGGTAACCTCTGCCATAATTTAATTCATGAAGATATGGTTTACGCTGCAAGAACGGCAAATCTTGCTTTCATTGTTAATGTTGTATTAAATGGAAATCACGAGATTATCGGTTCTTTTGCCGGAGATATGGAAGCCGCTCATGAAAAAGGCTGCGATTTTGTCCGTTCTCTTGCAAGCGTAGATAAAGTAGATTGTGATATTGCGATTTCTACAAACGGCGGATATCCTCTTGATCAGAATATTTATCAGGCAATTAAAGGTATGACTGCCGCTGAAGCTACCCTTCCTGACGACGGTATCATTATTATGGTTGCCGGATGTCGTGACGGTCATGGCGGAGTCGGTTTCTACCATAATATCGCTGATGTAAAAGACCCAGAAGAATTTGAACAAAAAGCCATCCACACCCCTCGTTTAGAAACAGTTCCTGACCAGTGGACTTCCCAGATTTTTGCCCGTATTCTTGCACATCATAAAGTCATCATGGTATCTGACCTTGTTGATCCAAAACTGGTAAAAAATATGCATATGGAACTTGCTTCTAATGTCGATGAAGCCCTTGCTATGGCATTTAAAATCAAAGGTAATGATGCAAAAGTTGCTGTTATTCCTGATGGTTTAGGAGTTGTTGTTACTATTTAAAGTTACCTATTTAAAACATTTGAACTCCACTTTAATCTACAATACATATACATTAAAATATCTAATTCACATGAAAATCTGTACACTTGCAGATTTCGAATTTACAAATTCAACAGTATCCTGAATCATTTATTTTTTATGTGGCTCAGGATAGCTTGTTACTTATTTTTATCATATAAAAAAATGGACGAAAGGAAAACTTGTTATGTTACACTCACTTATGGCTGAATTTTTAGGAACAGCTCTTATGATTTTATTCGGTGTCGGCGTACACTGTGATGAAGTTCTTACAAAAACCAAATATCATGGAAGTGGTCATATTTTTGCCATCACTACTTGGGCTTTTGGTATTTCTGTCACTCTGTTTATTTTTGGCGGAGTCTGTATCAATCCTGCCATGGCATTGTGCCAGGCTATTCTCGGTATGATTCCATGGGGCAGTTTTATTCCTTATTGCATCGCAGAATTTCTCGGTGCCTTATTTGGTGCACTTATTGTCTATGTGATGTATGCTGACCATTTTAAAGCCAGCGAAGGAAATATCGATCCGATTGCCATTCGAAACATTTTTTCTACAAACCCAAACTGTAGAAATCTTCCACGAAATTTTCTCGTCGAGACAATCGCAACTACTGTTTTTTTAACTGCTATTTTAGCGGTTGCCACTAATTACGAAAAACAGCTTCCTATCGGTGTCGGACTTATTGTCTGGGCTGTTGGTATGGGACTTGGTGGAACTACAGGATTTGCCATGAATCAGGCAAGGGATTTAGGCCCTCGTCTTGCCTTCCAGTTACTTCCTATTAAAAATAAAGCCGACAATGACTGGCAGTATGGACTTCTTGTTCCTGGTATTGCTCCATTTGTTGGAGCTGTCTTAGCTGCTTTATTCTCCCATTATTTTCTTGGTATTTAATTCATTGAGTAGCAATAGACGAAGTCTGGGAACTAAATCTAGCCACTGTCAGTCCCCAAAGAGAGCGTCAGTTGGTTCATGAATTAAATAGTAATAATCCATTGCATTTGGAAATATTTTTTAGTATAATTAATTATAAGAAATTTTGAGTGCAATGATTATAATTTTCGCATTCCTAATTTTAATCATGTTTAATGTATAGTCACATTAACTAAGGAGGATTTATTTATGGCAACTTGGAACAATTTTGACACTCTGGCATCCTATGAAAAACTTGCCGGACTGAAAAATCATGTAGACATCAAAGAAGCTATGGCTGGAGAAAATGGTGCGGAGCGTGTAGCTAAATACACAACACCAATGGCAGAAGGTCTTAGCTTTAACTATGCTGCAAAACAGGTAGATGACACTGTTTTAGCTGCATTAACAGAATTAGCTGAAGAAACACAGCTTGCTGAAAAGTTCGAAGAACTATATAACGGTGCTGTTATCAACACAGGAGAAAAACGTCTCGTTCTTCATCATTTAGCACGTAGACAGTTAGGTAACGACGTTATTGTTGATGGTGTAAATAAACGTGATTTTTATGTTTCCCAGCAGCAGAAAGCAGCAGATTTTGCTAACAAAGTTCACGCTGGAGAAATCACTAACGCTGCCGGCGAAAAGTTCACAACTGTAGTTCAGATTGGTATCGGTGGAAGTGACTTAGGTCCTCGTGCTTTATATATCGCATTAGAGAATTGGGCAAAAGAGAACGGTGTTGCTAAGATGGAAGCTAAATTCATCAGTAACGTAGATCCTGACGATGCTGCTGCTGTTTTAAAATCTACAGATTTAGCTCATGCTCTTTTCATCGTTGTATCCAAATCAGGAACAACTTTAGAGACATTAACAAACGAAGCTTTCGTTAAAGATGCTTTAACAAAGGCTGGATTAAATCCTGCAAATCATATGCTCGCTGTAACAAGTGAGACATCTCCTTTAGCAAAGAGCGATGATTACTTAGAAGCGTTCTTCATGGATGACTACATTGGTGGACGTTACTCCTCCTCTTCTGCAGTTGGCGGAGTTGTCCTTTCCCTTGCATTTGGTCCTGAAATCTTCGCAAGAATCTTAAATGGTGCTGCTGAAGAAGATAAACTTGCTGCAAATAAGAACGTTTTAGAAAATCCAGATATGTTAGATGCATTAATCGGTGTTTACGAACGTAACGTTCAGGGATACCCATCTACTGCAGTTTTACCTTACTCTCAGGCATTAAGTCGTTTCCCAGCACACTTACAGCAGTGTGATATGGAATCTAACGGTAAGTCTGTAAACCGTTTCGGTGAACCTGTAAACTACGTAACAGGTCCTACAATCTTTGGTGAGCCAGGAACAAATGGACAGCATTCTTTCTACCAGTTATTACATCAGGGAACTGATATCGTTCCTTTACAGTTTGTTGGATTTAAGAACAGCCAGATTGGTATGGATGTAGTAATTGAAGACAGCACAAGCCAGCAGAAATTATGTGCAAACGTAGCTGCACAGATTGTTGCTTTCGCATGCGGTAAGAAGGATGAAAATCTTAACAAGAATTTCGAAGGTGGACGTCCATCCAGTATCATCATCGGTGACCAGTTAACACCTGAATCACTCGGTGCTTTATTAGCTCATTTTGAAAACAAGATCATGTTCCAGGGATTTGTATGGAATGTTAACAGTTTTGATCAGGAAGGTGTACAGCTTGGTAAAATTCTTGCAAAACGCGTTCTTGCTCATGATACAGATGGAGCTTTAAAAGCTTACAGTGATCTGTTAAACATTTAATGCTGAATATAAATAGCCAAGAATAAAAACAACTATTTAGAGTTGATAAACGAACGAAAATAGAACAGCGAACTATCCACAGATGCTTCGTATCACTGCACTCTTAATGCTCGTCCGCATTAAGAGCTTGCTCTAAGGTGCATCTGTTGGATAGTTCGCTGTTTTATTTTGCATTTACTGAAATCATAAAATATTCAGTAAAAAATAACTTTAAATATTATTGGATAATTAAGGAACTTTTTTCTGAAAATGTGCTATAGTAACATTATATATGTGTACTTTTATGCAATATTTTAAGGAGGGATTGCTATGAAGAATACTATTTTTAAATCATTTAAATTTACTTTTTCATTGATGCTTACGGTTATGATATGTCTATCTTTCTCTACTATTGCTAATGCCGCATCTGTAAAAGATATTCCTGTCAAGAAAACAATATCTGCAGATATTACCGGGGATGGAAAAGCGGATAAAATTCTTATCACAACTACTATGGACGACGATTTCCGCGTAAAAAAACTTAAAGTTACGGTAAATAAGAAAACTGCTTTTAGTAAAAATTGTACTGACAGCGGAATTAATTATATCACCGCTAAATATGCCAAAATGACAAACAAAAATGAGCTTATTCAATTAATGGGTATTGGCGATAACGATTACATTGTATTTAACCAGATTTACAAGTATAATAATACATCTAAAAAGCTATATTCTGTAAGCAAACTAGACGATACCGCCTGTGAGATTGTATCCGCCAAGAAAAACCGTCTGACTCTTCATCACGGAGAACAGCCTGCTGAGACAGGATGGCTTACCTGGAAAATGTCTTATAAGTTCCGTAATAATAAACTCGTTTTGACAAATGCTACTACTTCTACCGTAAAAAGCACAATCGGTTACGGCAGAAAAGACTCTTACAGTAAGTTATTCCGCAAAAATATTTTTGTAACAGCAAAAAAATTACGTTTTTATAACGGAAAGAAACTTGCCTTTACTGTTCCAAAGGGCAAACAAGTTACTTTGAAAAAACTCACACTGTCCAAAGGTAATATTTACCTTCAGTTCCAGTATGGAAAGAAAACTGGCTGGATCAGCGTCAACAACAAAAATTATGACTTTGAATCACCGTACTTTAAAAAAGTAAACAGCAGATTGGCTGGATAGATTTTGAGTTGCCTCAGGAAAGAGGCGCCCTCTGAGAATGAAAAAAATCCTTATTTGTGCCTCGGAGCAAGTATTAGATACAATCGAGTAGAGCGAGTATTCAACACGCCGCGACTAAAATCACAAATAAGGATTTTTTCATTCTCAAAGAGCTGTGCTTTGGCAGTTGGAGCAAATCAGATCATCACAAAGCTCTGATAATCAAAATTCATACTTACGAAGTTCACAGTTCTTAATTCCAAAGCCTGCAAATTCTTCGTTGCTCATATCCCGGACATAAGACTCGATTGCTCTTGAGATTCCATTATGCGCTACTAACAGATACACTTTATCTTCTTTTTTTATATCATCAAGAAGATTATAGATTCTCTGGCAAAGCTGTAACATAGATTCACCGCCTTCATAACGGCACACAAAATCTTGTTTCGCTCTTTTGAATTCTTCACCATTTCTTGGAGTTGATTCATATTTTCCAAAATTCTGTTCTTTTAATCGAAGTTCTTCTCTCGCCGGAATTCCCGTTACTTCTGAAATATGTTTTGCTGTATCGGCAGCACGCATTAAAGGAGAATATAAAATCTCATCAATCTTAATTCCTTCTTTTAAAATTCTATCACCTAGTTCCACCGCCTGCTGATGCCCTAAATCTGTCAGTGCGATGTCTGTTGCACCACAAATTTTATTCTCCACATTCCATACGGTCTGTCCGTGTCTTGTAAAATAAAAATATTTTGCCATAATGCCTCCTGTAAGATGTTCTTTTTACATTATACTCCTGGCGAAATAACATGACAATAATGATTTGCAGGTTCTGTTTATGGTCAGCTCAGGAAATCAGTTAGAACATTGAAGAAAAAAATGGGATTAAGATTGTTATTTTTTTCGAAAAACCAATTTTATCAGCCTGTTTCTTGCATAAATATGCTCCTTTATCCCAATTTTTCTTTCAATTCGCACAACTTTTCTGTGCCAATATGCGGACATTTTTATTTTTCTTTGTCTATCTTTTAGCTATACAAATTTATTTTGAATATTTTTTTCATTTTCTTTCATATTTTTTATTGTTTCGCCTAAAACTATTGCTATTTTTTGCACAAATGCAGGTTATATTATGTTGTATTTCATTTTTGTTTTTTTATTTGTCAAAAATCAGATAATTTTTTCTTTCAACAAATCCAATTGAAACTCCGCTATTTTAAAGGATATAAAACGATTGTCTATTATTTGTCAGATAATAAAACTAAAAGATATTTTTTTGACATAGTTGTCAGAATATTAACAGTTTTGTGTATTGATTTTGATACAATTTTCTGTTATCATACAGTCATGCGATTCGTAAAATAAAGAAAATGAAATTGAAAAAGAATAAAAAAACAAAAAAGGTAATTAGGATATCCAATTATAGATGAACAGAAGGGAGTACGTATTATGGGATTTTTAAAAGGGAAAACAGCGATTATCACAGGTGGCGGTCGTGCCGTATTAAGTGACGGAAGTTGTGGTTCTATCGGATATGGTATTGCAACTGCTTACGCAAAAGAAGGTGCAAACCTTGTGATTACCGGACGAAATTTGAAGAAATTAGAAGATGCAAAAGAAGAGTTAGAGAGACTCTATGGCATTCAGGTACTTCCTGTACAGGCAGATGTTAATGCCGGAACAGATAACGAAGCGGCTGTTGCAAATGTTGTAAAACAGGCTATTGACACTTTCGGACGTATTGATGTCTTAATTAATAACGCACAGGCTTCTGCTTCTGGTGTCAGTCTTGCAGATCACACAACAGAACAGTTTAACCTTGCATTATATTCTGGACTATATGCCGTATTCTACTATATGAAAGCCTGCTATCCATACTTAAAAGAAACAAAAGGTTCTGTTATCAACTTCGCATCTGGTGCCGGATTATTTGGTAACTATGGTCAGTGTGCTTACGCCGCTGCCAAAGAAGGAATCCGTGGTCTTTCCCGTGTAGCTGCTACTGAATGGGGCGCAGACGGAATTAACGTTAACGTTGTTTGCCCTCTTGCATGGACTGCCCAGCTTGAAAACTTTGAAAAAGCTTATCCAGAAGCATTCAAAGCAAATGTGAAGATGCCACCTGCGGGTCATTACGGAGATGTAGAAAAAGAAATCGGTCGTGCCTGTGTACAGCTTGCTTCTCCAGATTTCAAATATATGAACGGCGAGACAATCACTTTAGAGGGTGGAATGGGACAAAGACCATAGACGGATAGAAAGAGGGGCAACTAATTATCTCGCACAAATACTATTAATAAAAAGCACCGAAATTCCACTATTTTAGTGGATTTTCAGTGTCTCTAATACCAAATCGAAGCGACGGGACCCACGATCACTGCATCTCAACCTTGTTAGATTGCTACATCTGAGTCCCTCTAATTGCCCCTGATTGCTTCTTCGTCTTCTTCGCCAGAATACTGCCCTTTAAAAAGTTTTTCATTTTATTCTATCCGGAGCATTCGATATCCAATTCCGATATGTGTCTGTATATACTGAAGTTCACTTTTATCTGGCTCAAGCTTTTTACGTAATGTTGCCATAAACACTCTTAAAGACGCCATGTCATTTTCTGAACAACTTCCCCATATCTGCTGTGTGATATATGTGTGAGTTAATACCTTTCCTACATTCCGTGACAAGAGACATAAAAGTTTATACTCAATTGGTGTCAAATGCAGTTCTTCTCCTTTCAGATAGGTACAACCGGCTGTATAATCTATTTTCAATTGTCCGTTGATAAAAACAGAAAGTTCCTGTTCTTCTCCTGCCTGAATAATAGCAAGTCGTCGTTGCGTCACCCGTATACGGGCGAGCAATTCTTCCACAGAAAATGGTTTTGTAATGTAATCATCTGCCCCGGAATCTAAAGCTTCTATTTTATCGCTATCTTCACTTCTGGCACTAATAACAATAATCGGCATATTAGACCACGTACGGATTTTTTTGATCACCTCTACTCCTTCCATATCTGGAAGTCCCAAATCTAACAGAACAATATCCGGATGATGTGAGGATGCTTCCATTATCGCAGATACTCCATTTTGAGCAGTAAGATATTTGTAATCATGCATTTTTAATGTTGTTACAATGAGATTTCGTATTGGACGATCATCTTCCACAACAAGAACTACCATTTTATTCATTTAATGTCACCTCGCTAAGTGGTAAAGTAAAAGTAAAAATACAGCCCTGTGGCGTATTATTTATGAGAGTCAAACTGCCATCATGTGCTTCTATGATAGACCGACAAAGTGCCAGACCGAGACCAAGGCTACGTTGACTGTCTGCGACTGTATTTTTCCCAGTATAAAACATCTCAAATATATGTGGTTTCATTTCATCTGCAATTCCTGGTCCATTATCTTCCACATAAATCTGTGCCTTTCCATTATGATTCCTTCCCCGAATACAGATTTTTGAGCCTGGTGGTGTATATTTTATGGCATTATCAATCAGATTTACGAGTACCTGTATAATAAGCTGCACATCCATCCGGACAAGAATCAACTCCTCACATTCTGTTACGATTGTATATTCATCATGCTTTCTGCTGATATGACGCAGAGATTCTGCAATCACTTCATCGAGTAACTGATCTGTAAATTTAAACTTTAGCCGCCCGTCATTGATTCTTGTAATCGATAACAGATTCTCTACTACACCAATGAGCCATTCAGAATCATCATATATATCTGTATAAATCTGGTGTTTCGTTTTACTGTCCAGATACGCTCCATTATTTAAAAGCATATCTGCATTGCCGGAAATAGAACAAAGTGGTGTTCTTAAGTCATGCGAAATAGCACGAAGTAAATCTGCCCGTAATTGTTCATTTTTTGCTAAAATAGCATTCTTCTCTTTTTCTATGGCATTGCACAAGTTTTCCATTGCAAGAGCACATTCATTTACTACAGAAAGTAAAATACTGCATTCGACCGAATCCAGAGCATCTTTATTTACTGGTATCCCAATTACGCCATATACGTTATCACCGATACGAATCGCCAAATATAAACATTTTGCATTTTTAAAATGGTTCGTCCCTGCTCCTGCACGGTGATTATTCTCATATACCCATCTAGCAATCTTCTGCTCTTCCGGAATTAAAAGTTGTTGATCTGCTTCTTCCTTTTTGGGAGAAAATACTTGTCCCTGTGACAGCATTCCTTCTTCTGCTATATAGGCAACAATATCTCGATTCAGTAAGCGTATCAGCTGTGTGCAGGTGATACGCAGCATTTCTTTACTACTCTTCGCTTTTTGCAACAGACGGTCCGTATCGAATAATACCTGGGTCCGAAATGCAAGCTGCGAGGAAATCCTTGCATGCATTTTTAATTTGGCAGAAAGGGTTCCTGTCAACACAGAGCACACCAACATAATTGCAAAAGTTACTGGATACCCTACCGCATACGTCTGAAAAGACATCCTTGGTTCTGTAAGAAAAAAGCAAAATAAAACAACACTTAAAAAAGAGCCTGCGATACTGCATAAATATCCATCTGTCAGAATAGAGGTAATCAATACACCCAGGATATAAATTGTAACGATATTCGTATCTGTAAAATGCAGCTTCTGGAACAAAAGGCCAATGACCGTACATATAACAAATATAGAAACAGTCACAAAACAATCTTTCACCGACGGTCTTCTTGCATACAATGTAAGATGTTGCTTTAATAATCCTTCTCTGCTTTCATTTTCTTCCATTATTTTCCCGCCTTTTTACCTAAATGTACCCCTGAAATCTTTACTGATAAAATCAGGTATAAAAAGATTTCAGAAGTACATTAGAGTATATCACACTGCTTTATCACCGTCAAAACACTGCCTCTTATCTTTCTTTTTTGAATCATAAATTATCATACCTGCTTTACCACATTTTTTTTGATAATCATGTATTTCTTTTAACAACTCTTCATCAGAAATTTTATCCAAAGATATAATTTTACAGGATTGCGTATTTTCCCTCTCCCTTATAATAAATGCTTTGTAATTTTCATTGATGAAATATCCAATCTTTCCCATAACAAAAAAACAAACAATAAACATTACCAATACTGTTAAGAGTAAAATTACTTCTTTCATCATTTATCCCCTCTTTAATTTAAATATGGAAACACTTTTTAATTGCCTTATGCTCTCCGATTACTAAAAGAGTGATATTCCCTGTAAAAAATGTATCCGGAGATATCGCCATGCTAAGTTCTCCGTTATTTTTTATTGCAAGAATATTAATATCATATTTTCTTCGGATATCTAATTCTCCTACCGTCTTTCCAATCCACTCTTCTGGCACTTCTACTTCAAATATCGCATGAGAAGCGTCAACTTCCATATAATCAAGTATATGGTCATCGGTATAACGAATAGAGGCCCACTTTGCTACCTGTTTTTCTGGATAAATTACTTTATCCGCACCATTTCTTAAAAGGAACTTTTCCTGGACATCCCTCTCTGCTCTCGAAATAACCATTTTTGCACCAAGTTCTTTTAATAACGAGGTGGTCTCCAATGAATTTTGAAAACTTCCTCCAATTGTTACAAAACAGATATCATAATTTCCAATTCCTAATGATTCTAAAAATTCCGCATTCGTGCTATCTCCAATCTGTGCATTTGTAACGTAGGGAAGGACTTTATCTACTCTGCCCTCATTGACATCTACCGCCATAATTTCATGCCCTAATTCACTAAGCTCCATTGCAATATGTCTTCCAAATCTCCCAAGTCCGATTAATAATATATTTTTCATAATTCAATTCTCCCTCTGTGTTATCTAACGGATACCATACACAATCCTAACACTTATCCTACTGTTAATTTTTCTAATGGCAACCTTGCATTTCCCTTCTTTTTCTTTGAAAGGACCGCATAAATAAGAGTAAGTCCTCCTACTCTTCCAAGATACATAAGTATGATCAGTATGAATTGTGACACTATATGAAGCTTTGGTGTGATTCCTAATGTAAGCCCTACTGTTCCAACCGCTGATGCTGCTTCATAAAGACACTCCAAAAGCGGAAGCCCCTCATATACACTGATCGTAATTCCTCCACATAAAAATAACATACAGTACATCATAGCAATCGTTGATGCATTCTTTATCACGCTGCATTCGATTCTTCTTCCAAATGCTCCGACATTTTCCCGACTCCGAAATGTAGCAAATGCATTCAATATAAGTACTGCAAAAGTTGTCGTCTTCATACCTCCTGCCGTAGAACTTGGCGAACCTCCGACAAGCATAAGTATAATAATCATTGCTTTTGAAACTTCTGTCATTTTAGAAATATCCATAGTATTAAATCCGGCAGTTCTTGGAGTTACTGCCTGAAAAGCCGATGCAAGCAGACGTTTTCCCACTGACAGATAAGTAAAATCAGAAAAAAAGAAAAAAATAGCCGGTAAAACTATCAAAAATGCTGTTGTCACCAATATAATCTTACTCTGCATATGATACTTCCTAAAGTGGATTTTATTAATACAAATATCCTCCCACGTAAGGAAACCAATACCACCTGCTATAATTAAAAACATAATTACTATATTTACAAGCGGATTTCCTGCATAGGCAGTAATAGATGGAAATGGATGTGCAGGTGTACCTAAAATATCAAATCCAGCATTACAAAAAGCCGATACGGAATGAAATACTGCAATCCATATCCCTTTCGTCCCAAAGTCACGATAAAAAACTGGTAACAGTACCAAAGCACCTGCCATCTCAATAAATAATGTTCCCTTTAAAATAAACTTTGTCAAACGGACAATTCCGCCTACTTTATGTGCAGAAATTGCATTCTGCATCGTGCTGCGCTGCATCAGAGAAATCTTTCTGCCTGACAGCATAAATACAGAAACGGCAACCGTAACTACACCAAGTCCTCCTATCTGTATCAGAAGTAAAATCACTACCTGTCCAAAAACGGACCAGTAACTTCCTGTATCCAAAACAGCAAGCCCGGTTACACATACTGCAGAAGTTGATGTAAATAATGTCTTATTAAATGGGGTTATCACTCCATTAGCAGAAGAGACCGGCAGCATTAATATAATAGCCCCCAGCAAAATAACAGCTGCAAATCCCAGAATAATTAATTGAAAAGAAGACAGATGCTTCTTTTTGTGTATGCCCTTTGACATGAATCCCTCCTGTGTATTATCTCATTGATATTTCATCTGGTAATAATATTCTTCCATTATATATGTGCACATTCAAAGATAGTGTAAATATATCAACTATCATATTAAGATTGTATAAAGATTCTATTAGAAAAAATATCTTCATCGCAGTACATTCAGTAAAAATAAAAAAGATGATTATTTTTTACATAACCATCTTTTCTAACAGACCCTCGTAATACTTTTTAATATAATTCTTATTTTACATAAATTATAGTATGTGATAATATTATAATAAAAGATTTTCTAAGTACATCTAGTTTACATATTTCATTGTTTCTCTTCATTCTACCACACAATATATTATCAATACATAGATTTGTTTTCTACCTATAGGTACAAGAACAATAGAAAATTACTTACTTGCGATTGCCACGTTTTTTAAAATCCTCGTCAATGCGCTTTTTCCAGTTTGAACCCAATGGTACACTACATCGGACAGCACTGATTGCCTCACTGATCACTTCATAATTTAGAGCAGTTCCCTCGCTGTCACATTGATAGTTAACTGCTCTGTCCTCATCAATACCAAATAAACTGGCAGTCTCCACAGCATCAATATTGGCTCCAAGGAATAGAAATTCCCAGCCATATTTTATTTTCTGCCGCTCAATCATCTGTTTCACTTTATTGCTGCTATAATAGCGGCTGGCATTCTCCATTCCATCCGTTGTGATAACAAACATTGTATGTTCCGGAATGTCTTCCCGTCTTGCATACTTATGAATATTTCCAATATGATGTATCGCTCCGCCAATAGCATCTAACAATGCCGTACATCCCCGAACCATGTAATCGTGATCGGTCAGGGGCTGGATGTCCTTTACATTTATGCGGTCATGCAGAACTTCACTTACATTGTCAAACAATATCGTAGAAACCAATGCTTCTCCCTCTGCATTTTTCTGCTGATTAATCATAGAATTAAATCCTCCGATTGTATCTTGCTCCAGTCCACTCATAGAGCCACTACGATCAAGGATAAAAACGATTTCTGTTAAATTCTTTCTCATTATACCTTACCTCCTGAAAATCTCGCTATTAAGTTTACTGTCCCGGTATTTACCTGGTCAAAAAAAATGGCTGTCCGGTTTCGTACCTTACAGCCATAGTATAACGATTTTCTTTTAGAAAGTGGTCGCATGGAAAGCGACATTCATTGTTTTATGATCCAATCAGACTCTGATCAAAAGCAAACAGTGCTTCATTGATTTCATATACATTATAATTACCCTGTTCAACAAAATATTCTACAATAATATCAAACTTGCTTGAACGAGACAAAGTAAATCCTGCCTTACCAAGCATATCCTGCATTTCTACAATTGGCAGTTCCAATGCCAGAGCAAATGCCAGCACTGTCGTTTTAGACGGCTTATAAAATTTATTCGAGCGGATTTTAGAAAAAAGTTTCCGGTCAATATTTGCTTTCTTGTAACACTGCGTGTCTGTCATATCGGATTCGTCAATTTTACGAAGCAGCATTTCTGAAAAACTTTCATCTATCTGATTCAACGCATCCTCCAAAGTCCTGCTGCTTATCGCATTACAGCTTGGCTTCGCTTCCATCCTCTCCACTGCTGATCCGAAACAACTTTCTCCAATAAGCGGCTCCGATCGCCATCTTAGTTCTTCCCGACTGTCTGAATGTTCTTTCACATATCGGTCATCTATATAAGCTGTAATATCCGCAAACAATTTTCCGCTAATCTGATATGCCTTCCGGTCAAAAATTACAATAAAGACTGTCATCTCATTTTCCAGTAGAAATTTTCCAATGATATCTACAGCAACTTTTAATGCCTGATCTTTTGGATAGCCATAAATTCCAGAAGAAATCAGAGGAAAAGCAACCGATTCACAGCCATATTCCTTCGCCAGATTCAGTGATGTATAATAGCATGATTCTAAAAGTTTTTGTTCTTGATGTTTTCCATCCAGCCAGATTGGTCCAACTGTGTGAATGACATATTTACAAGGAAGACGATATCCATTTGTAATTTTAGCATTCCCTGTCTCACATCCATGGAGCATTCTACATTCCGCAAGAAGGTCTGGTCCGGCAGCACGATGAATGCATCCATCTACCCCGCCACCTCCTAATAGAGATGTATTAGCTGCATTGACAATTGCATCAACACTCATTTTTGTAATATCATTTCTAACAATTTTCAATGGCATAGAATATACCTCCTACTGTTTATCCAAAATTTTCCCCCAACCTCGGCAACTTTGGTTCTCGTTCGATAGCACTACTGTGCTAATCATAAGAGAGCTATCCCGTGTGTCTCACGGTTGCGTTATCTTGTTTAAGGTCTTGCAATTACCAGCCGCATTTATATCTCTATCATAATGAGTTACAATCCTACTCTCTTAACGCAAGATTTTTCGTTTTTGCATTTTTCTTGTCATGTGAAAGAAAAAGATTACATTTAATATAATTCCAAAGCATGTTGCAACAGGCGCTGCAAGCCCTATATTGGTAAGGCTGGCATGTGGTTGTATACTCATAAAATATGCAAGTGGCAGTCTTACAAGAAGCGTCTGGATAAGTCCCTGAATCATAACCCACAGCGTCTTTTCATGTCCGTTAAAGTAACCTATCATAGAAAAAAGGATTGCCGTAAGAATGGTTTCCGGAGCAAACCCCTTAAGATATTCAAACCCTTTTTGTACAACCGCTTTATCCGTTGTGAATATCGATGTAAGCACGTCACCAAAGAACCATACACTTATGAAAACAATAATTCCAACGATCAATCCGATTCCTATTCCGGTAAACATCGCTTTCTTTGCTCTATCCTCCTTACCGGCACCAACATTCTGCGATACAAAAGAAGCCATCGACTGCATAAGTGCACTTGGTATCAGCATGGCAAAGTTTACTATCTTGCAGGCAACCCCATATCCTGAAGAAGCTTCCAGCCCTAACTTATTTATAAATGCACACAGTGCAAGAAATGACATCTGGGTAAGAAATTCCTGAAGCGCAAGAGGAATTCCAACTGTCAGGAATCTTTTACATTGACTATTAAACCTGAAATCTTTTTTTGTTATTTTAAATGGCAACTGTCTTCTTTTAAGCATCAAAAGAGCCAACACCACACTGACCGCCTGGGCAAGCACTGTAGCAATTGCAGCTCCTGCGGCATCAAGATGGAATCCTGCAACAAGTACAAGATCACCTACAACATTTACCACGCAGGCAACTGCAACAAATATAAGCGGAGACCTGCTATCTCCCAGCCCTCTGAATATGGCAGAAAGGACGTTATAAGCAACGATAAAGAAAATACCTCCCCCGCAAATCCTTACATACACTGATGTAAGCATAAGCGCTTCTTTGGGAGCCTGCATAAGAACAGCCAACGGCTTTGCAAAAAACACCATCACCACAAAGAGTACGACAGCTATCATAGTAAACACTGTTGTTGCTCCACCAAGCAACTCCCCTATTTGACTTGTATGCTTTTCACCGATATACCTTGCAATAAGAACAGTAATTCCCATTGCCAGCTGCGTTATCACAAACGTTACAAGATTAAGAATCTGACTGCCGGTTGAAACTGCTGATAACCCGGCTGTTGTTCCAAATCTGCCTACAACCAGAAGATCCACCGCACCATACGCTGCCTGAAGTACAAGTGCTCCAAGTATTGGCATCATGAATGGAATCATCTTCTTTAATATACTTCCCTGTGTAAAATCTGATCTTTCTTTTGCATTCATATATTACTTCCTGTTACTCATGACTATATAGAGCTTTTCTACCACTTCAATCATCTTGTCTGCATCTTCATCCGTAATCTCTCCAAGATTTTCCGAAAGATTACCAAAATACTCATCAACATATTTATCAACCAGATTTCTTCCTGTCCTGGTCGTCTTAATGTAAACAAACCTTCCGTCCGTTTCTGTTGTTTCTTTTTCGACAAATCCAAGCTTTTCCATATCTTTTACGGTTTTCGTTACGCTTGGTCTCGGAAGTCCAAGGTTATCACTAATATCACTGACTTTTACCTTACCTTCCGTTTTTTCTAACTTACTAAGAGTATCCAGATAGTGGATATGGGATGGTGTCACTCCCCCAGGCAATGCCGGAAGCATATCTCTTATCCTCTTTGCCTGATAACAGGCATCCATAACCTCCTTTATCTTGTCTTTTGTCATGAGTTTCTCCTTTCTATTATTTTATATAATTACTTGACATAATTACTTTATATAATAATATCGTAGTTGTTTTTTGTCAACAAAAAAGATAATACTTCATCTTCCTTCTTGCAACATCAATCGTTACAAAATCACCTCTGATTCTCCTGACTATTGATTAACTTCATTCTATCTTATTATTAGATAATAACTCTGATTTGTCTGTATTTTCCCTCAAATACCTTGTTTGTAAAATGAAACAAGGGTATAATATAATTGATATTAACAAATGATATATACTCAGCTTTTTTGTTATAAATTGAAACATATACTTTCTTGTAAAATACTTTGTTTACAAAACCTGAAAGTATCTATGATACACATATGGTTTTTAAATCGTATACAATATCTTGCTTCATGAAGGGGAGGTTACTATGAATTTATCATTAAACGAACTGACAAAAATGGCAACACAAGAAGTAAATTTTGATGATGCATTCTTCACAAATATTGAAGAATGCATCAAGTATAACAGCATTGGAACACTCAATTGGGCCATCCATACCTTAACCATTATTCGGGAAAGAATTGATGTTGGACAAAAAGTGAGATATAAGGATATCGATCTTACATCTGATACCTATAAGGATCTTTTACATGAACATTATGGTATTTACGTTGTAAAAGGTGTCTATCCGAAAATGTCTTTAAAACATAAGGTATATTTCAAACTAGAGAATACGGAAAATGGTATGGATCTCATTTATACGGGACAAGAAGAGAACAAATTGTTCCGTTGGATCGCTGATATTAATGAAAATGAAAGCTTAGTGCGAGTTTTACCAACGAATGTCGTTTACATCCGAAACATTAAGCTTGGCTCACTTACTCCTTTTGTAACGGAACACAACAGTGTTTATGTTTACAACGAAAAAACTGGTAGAATCGAAGAAGTGTTTGAGTAAA
>NZ_CAKRCF010000023.1 GCF_934307085.1 uncultured Anaerobutyricum sp. | reverse complement strand
TGCAAGATGAAGAATAAAAAAGAGCACTGAGAAATCAATGCCTTTTTTGTTTAGGGTACTCATGGTTTACCGTGTACGAGAAAAACAAGAGAGGAAAAGAAAAGTTTATGAATGAATCAAATCAAGTAATTCGTGATGCGAAGAAACTGGGCCTGCCGAAGATGTTAATTCTTGGTGTGCAGCATATGTTTGCAATGTTTGGTGCTACGATTTTAGTACCGATTTTGGTAAATAGTTATTTTATGGATGCCTGTGGAGAACATCCGACAAGAGGGCTTACGGTAGCGGTAACGCTGTTTTGTGCAGGATTTGGAACTTTATTATTCCATGTATGTGCAAGAATGAAGGTTCCGGCATTCCTCGGCTCTTCTTTTGCGTTCTTAGGTGGTTTTTCCACAGTAGCGCATTTGAATACGGGAATCTATGCAGGAATGAGTGCAAATGAGAAGGCTGCCTATGCCTGTGGTGGTGTAGTAGTTGCCGGTCTTTTATATGTAGTAATGTCCCTTATTATTTGCTTAGTTGGTATCAAACGTGTTATGAGATATTTACCACCAGTAGTAACTGGACCGGTTATTATCTGTATCGGTCTTAGCCTTGCATCTTCTGCCATTTCAAATGCTTCAACAAACTGGTTTTTAGCATTTGTGGCATTGGCGGTAATTATTGCTTTTAATATTTGGGGAAAAGGAATGTTTAAAATTATTCCAATCCTTATGGGTGTTGTAATTTCTTATATTGTTGCCCTGATTATGAATGCGGCAGGATTTACCAATCCAGATGGTTCTGCTATCTTGAATTTTTCATCTGTAGCTTCATCTGGTTTTGTGGGACTTCCTCCATTCCAGATTTGCAAGTTTGATGTGACGGCGATTCTTGTTATGGCTCCAATCGCCATTGCAACAATGATGGAGCACGTTGGAGATATGTCTGCCATTTCTGCAACTGTTAATAGAAACTTTTTAGCAGATCCGGGTCTTCACAGAACCCTTCTTGGAGATGGTGTGGCAACAGCATTAGCTGGTCTGATTGGTGGCCCTGCGAATACAACGTATGGTGAAAATACTGGTGTATTAGAGTTAAGCCACGTATATGATCCATTAGTTATTCGTATTGCAGCCTGTCTTGCGATTATCATCAGTTTTATTCCAAAGGTATCTGCGATTATCAGTACAATGCCATCTGCCATTATTGGTGGTGTCAGCTTTATGCTTTATGGTATGATTTCTGCTATCGGAGTTCGTAATGTTGTTGAGAATAAAGTAGACCTCACAAAGTCAAGAAACCTGATTATTACGGGTGTTATCTTTGTGTGCGGACTTGGATTTGGTGATGGATTAACTTTCACTGTCGCAGGAACATCTATCACACTTACTGCATTATCCATTGCAGCTATCGCAGGAATTCTCTTAAACATTATTCTTCCAGGAAATGATTACGAGTTTGATGAGAATTCTGATTTGTAACACTAAACAGACGCCACTGTGAGAAGTCAGCGATGCAATCAGTCACAAACATCTCCACAGCGGCGTCTGTTCAGCTCGACAAATTACTATTTGATTTAGCGATGACTAGATTTACTCCGGCTTTTTCATAAATATCCTTTGTATTTTCCGATAATCCAAAATCTGTGATGACCATATTCAAATCATCTAATGTTGCATAACTTGAGATAGAAGTAGTGTTAAATTTCGTATGGTCAATTAGAGCAATGGTCTTGGCGGAAGATTTCACACATCTTCGTTTTAAGTCTGCTTCATAAATACTGAAGTCAGTGAGGCCATTTTCTACAGAAAAACCACGGGCAGATACAAATGCGATATCTGTATGAATTTTTTTCAATAAATCTTCTCCGAGTAGTCCTTCAATTGAAGAGGATACGGAAGTTACGATTCCTCCAGTTAAAATAACAGTGATACCGGGGATATCTTTTAATGCCATAGCAAGATTAATTCCATTTGTAATGACAGTAAGCTTGGTAAAACCAGAGAGTTTCATTCCAAGTGTGTAGCAGGTAGAACTGGCATCTAAGTAAATGCACATGTGATTTTTTATTAATTTTATCGCTTTATTTGCGATTGCTTCTTTTTCCTTTTGATTCTCCAAAGCTCGTTCGTCAAAGAAATAGGCTCTTCCAGTTAATTCGATATTATCAAGGCTTCTATCATTATATACAGCACCGCCATGTGTTTTTGTAATAAGATTTTCCTTATCCATCTGGTTTAAGTCAGTACGGATTGTTGTAGTAGATACATCAAGAAGCTGACTTAATTCCTTTGTAGTTGCTTTTCTATTCTTATTTAGATAATCCAGAATTTTCTTCTGGCGTTCTAATTGCATCATAGTAGGTTCCTCCCAATATATTTTTAGTATTTACTTATAGATATATGATGATCTATAAATGAGCAAATACAGAAAAAGGCACAAAAATAGGCTCTTCTTGTTTGTAGTCTAAATACATTCAGACCAATCAAGTAAAATAGGTCTTTGTAATGCAGACGTATTGTGCAATATTTTAAATTTGCTTATTTATAGTAACTATCTTAATTTTTAAAAATAAATTTTCATATAGCATTGACCTATCATATTTTTTTAACAGCTACCTGGATTTTGTTGTATTATTTGGATAATAATGAGAATAACTACTATAAATATCTATCCATCAAATATCTGTTTATCCAGATATTCTTATTTCAAAAATTTTGTTATTATATAAATTAATCATAAATGATATATTCATTATACCTTGAATCATCAAATTATTCCAGTGAAAAGAGAGGAAAAATTAAAATCCGAGGATAAAAACAAGAAAAAATCTTTGTTTATTTATTTTTATTTGTTTTTTCTTTTATTTACACTTGTATTTTCTTTTGTAGTGTGTTATATTCATATCATCAAACAAAGCAAAAAACAAATGGAGGTTAAACAAATGAAATTTTTCGTGGATACTGCTAATGTAGCAGATATTAAGAAAGCTAATGATCTTGGAGTAATCTGTGGTGTTACAACAAACCCGTCTTTAATCGCAAAAGAAGGAAGAGACTTTACAGAAGTCATTAAAGAAATCACTTCTATCGTAGACGGACCAATCAGTGGTGAAGTAAAAGCGACAACAACAGATGCAGAAGGCATGATTAAAGAAGGACGTGAGATTGCAGCAATCCATCCTAACATGGTTGTTAAGATTCCTATGACAGTAGAAGGATTAAAAGCCGTAAAAGTTCTTTCTAAAGAAGGAATTAAAACAAATGTCACATTAATTTTCTCTGCCAACCAGGCAATTCTTGCTGCTAACGCAGGTGCGACATATGTTTCTCCATTTCTTGGAAGATTAGATGATATCAGCCAGCCAGGAATTGATTTAATCAGACAGATTGCTGAAATCTTTGACATTTATGCATACGATACAGAGATTATTGCAGCTTCTGTAAGAAATCCTATTCACGTAATGGACTGTGCACTTGCAGGTGCTGATATTGCTACAGTTCCTTATAAAGTAATTGAGCAGATGACAAAACATCCATTAACAGATCAGGGAATCGCAAAGTTCCAAGCTGATTATAAAGCTGTTTTTGGTGAATAGTACGTAAACATAAAGAAACACAAAGAAATACAAATAAACAACAACACACATTTCAATTAACACAAATTAACACGCAAAAACAATAACACACAACACATATATAAGAATAAAGTAGAACGCAAATAAAACCCCAATTATTGCACAAAGATTGTACAATAATTGGGGTTTTATTTGCGTTGCATATTTTTACATAAAAGCTTTCAATAGCAAAAAAGATGCGATATATGATATCAATAAATTAAATCAGAAATCAAATAAATTGAGGCCAATTTTTTCATCATACTTTCTGTTGATTGCTCCATCAGTAATCTGAATTTGTATTTCAGCAGTAGCACTAACATAAGCCATACTTAAATGTCCGCCAAATACATGCCCATCTTTATCACCGGCAGCCATATGAAGGTGAAGATATACTTCGCCATCCTGTCGTGTAACCGTTCCGGTTAAGGAAACAATTTCATAAGCTCCCTCAAAGTGAACGGGATGGAACTTTTTTTCTACTGTATCAAAAACACCAGTAGTAAAGTCGTTGAGTGCTCCCAATCCATTAATCTGTGCAAGCTGAATATTTTCTTTTTTTGCTACTTTTTCAATCTGTTCTATAATTTCTTCGCCAGGGTCAAGGCGGAGATAGATGGTATCTTTAAAACGTCTGTAATCCATGTGAAAGTCTCCTTTTTAGCGTTGATTTTATAATAGGTTTAAAAATCTTTTTATAATTTTACAGTTAGAATCAAGAGAGGGCCAGATATAAAAGTAGATAGAAAGTTATTCTGGCAAAGCTACAACATGATTTTTGCTGAAAAATAAAAATTTTCTTAATTATAGCACTAATTTTTTGTTATAGGAAGTCAGAAACAAAATCTAGTTATGCAGGGAGTAGTGATTTAAATAAATCAGAGATAAAATTCAAATCCCTGCGGATATGATACCAACAAAGTGGTCGGACTTTTCATTTTGGCAGCGGTATTTTGAGACACAAAAGAATAGTCTTTATATGTTTTTTGTAACAGACAAAACACCATTTCAGATAGAAAGTTTAAAAACAGCAGGAAAAATTGTGGGAGATATGCTTATCGCATTATTTTGTTTATGGGAAAATGTTCATTTAAAAAAGCATTAAGAACTCTCCTGAGTTTTAATTTTGTATATAACTCATGGAAGAAAGAATATGATTCAGCAAAAAAATTTACCCAATTAAATATTATTTTATGCGATAAATCCTTTCAGTTGACATAGGAGTCACGATAAACATATAAACCTATTGACAAAGTAGGTATATCATTGTACTATGCAAACAACATATGTATTCTTAGAATCTTTTTGTGCTTGATTTTGTGAGAAGATTTTTTGTCAGTTGTGCCCAAATTTTTGAGGTGTACGCGGTGCGTATGTTGATGAAATTTGGGTGCAATTGGCGGGAAATCAGCCACAAAAGCGAGTGCAAGAAAGGCTCCGAGAGTACATAATAAATATTTGGAGGATTTTATTATGGCATCAATAGAACAAAACAAGAAGAAAGAATATTTAGAAAATTATTTAAAAGAACTTGGCAGTGTTGCCGTAGCTTTCTCCGGCGGAGTAGACTCCACATTTTTACTGAAGGTTGCACATGACACATTAGGAGAAAAATGTATTGCCGTTACCGCCAAATCTTGTTCCTTCCCAGAACGAGAATTAAAAGAAGCAAAAGCTTTCTGCGAAAAAGAAGGCATTCGTCATTTAGTTGTAGAATCCGAAGAATTAGACATCGAAGGCTTCCGACATAATCCAAAGAACCGCTGTTATCTCTGCAAAAAAGAACTTTTTGAAAAAATATGGAAGATTGCAGAAGAAGAACATGTAGCAGCAATCGCAGAAGGTTCCAACCTTGATGATAATGGAGATTACAGACCGGGCTTACAGGCAGTAGCAGAATTAGGAATCAAAAGTCCGTTACGAGCCAGCAAGTTAAATAAAGATGACATTCGTACCCTCTCAAAAGATTTAGGACTGCCAACTTGGAATAAACAGTCTTTTGCCTGCCTTTCTTCCCGTTTTGTGTACGGAGAAACTATTTCTGAAGAAAAATTAAAAATGGTAGACAAAGCAGAACAGTTACTTCTTGACATGGGATTCCATCAGGTACGTGTAAGAATTCATGGAACAATCGCACGAATTGAAGTCCTGCCAGAAGAATTCCCAAAATTAGTTGAGGAAACGAATCGAAATCAGATTACGAAAGCATTCAAAGAATATGGATTTACCTATGTTACGATGGACTTAACAGGATATAGAACCGGCAGTATGAATGAGACTTTGAATTCTTAGTTGCCGCAGGCAAAGTAGACGCACTCAAAGAGAGAAGATGTTTCACAGCCTCACAAATCTGGATTTTGTGATATACTATATTTTAAAAGAATAATTTAATTATAGTGAGTTCAGCAGAAAGGAGAACTGAATGGCAAATATTATCGCAGTTGTCTGGGATTTTGATAAAACTTTGGTTAATGGTTATATGGAAGAACCGATTTTTGAACATTATGGAGTGGATTCTTCTGCATTTTGGAGAGAGGTTAATTCTCTGCCAGAAAAATATAGAGTAGAACAGGGAGTTCGGGTAAATCCGGATACGATTTATCTGAATCATTTTATTCATTATACAAAAAAAGGAATCTTTAAAGGACTGAATAATTCAATGCTCTATGATTTTGGAAAGAATCTTCATTTTTATGAAGGAGTTCCGGAAATTTTTGAAGAGACAAGAAAATTGATTGAAGAAGATTCTGCATATCAGGAATATGATATTAAAGTAGAGCATTATATAGTAAGTACAGGACTTAGCCAGGTGATAAAAGGTTCCGTGGTCGCTCAGTATGTGAAGGGAATCTGGGGCTGTGAACTGATTGAAGAAGAGACAGAAGATGGAGGAAGAATTATCAGTGAAATAGGTTATACGATTGATAATACCAGTAAGACAAGAGCCTTATTTGAAATCAATAAAGGAGTAAATCGTCATGAAGGAGTCGAGGTAAATACCAAGATGCCAGAAGAACTCAGAAGAGTTCCTTTTCGCAACATGATTTACGTCGCAGACGGACCAAGCGATATTCCAGCCTTTTCTCTCGTTAATAAAAATTATGGAGCAACCTTCGCTATTTATCCACATGGAGATATGGAAGCCATGTGTCAGGTAGAACAGATGCGTGTGGATGGACGAATCAATATGTATGCAGAAGCAGACTATAGAGAGGGAACAACCGCATATATGTGGATTTGTCATAAAATTAAAGAATGCGCGGAACGGATTCGGAAGAGAGAACATGAAAAAATATCTATTTATACACAGGCGGGAACACCGAAACATCTTACATAAATCGCTATTTAATTTGTTAAGAACTAACAGATGAATCCCGGCAACTGGATATATAACCACCGTGATATTGGCACGGCCCACGGCTATATATTCAGTTGCCGGGATTTCGTTTTGTAATTGTATTTAAATAAAATGAAATGATAATTTTTCTCTCTTGACAAAATTAGAAAAATGCATATAATAGGTATAGCACAAAAATGTTTGATATTAAACAATTTAATATTAAACGGTTTATACTTAAACAAGTTAGAAGGATAAAACTAGAATGTAAGGAGGTACCGTGAAGCGAGAAGAAACAATAGGATTTATCGTGCGCTCTTTGGACAACATGATGATGCGGAATGTAGTGGGTGATGAGAAGTCCGAGAAAAAGGGAATGATGCCGGTGATGCAGGGATGGATTATCGGCTATTTATATGACCATAAAGACGAGGAGATTTTTCAGAGAGATATTGAGTCAGAGTTTTATATTGCCCGTTCTACGGTGACCTGCTTGGTAAAGCAGATGGAGCAGAAAGGGTATATCGCAAGAGTGGCGGTGGAGCGAGACTGCCGGTTAAAGCGTCTTTGTCTCTTAGAAAAAGGAGAAGAGATTCACGAACGTTTTCTTCAAAATATTTACAGAGTGGAAGAAGAGATTCGTGAGGGAATCAGCGAGGATGAATTGCAGACATTTTTTAAGGTAGCAACGCAGATTCGTGATAATCTTGAAGTAATCCAACATCATGGAAAGGGCTCTGGTCATAAGAATGACACAGTGAATAGTATATTTGCAGATAACTGTGAAAAGGAGAATACCTGTGTCAATGAAAATGTCTGTGCAGAAAACAAAAAGTAGAAAGTATAGGAAAAATGCAGTTAAAAACAAGTATAGGAACATAAAGTGTTCTTAGTTATAAAGAAAAAAGTTGATTTAAAAAATAAAAAGAAAGGACGGTGGTTTAGAATGATAAAGACTCTTGCAGGACAGATTAAAGAGTTTAAGAAAGATTCTATTCTTACACCATTTTTCATGATTTTAGAGGTAATCATGGAAATGATTATCCCTCTTTTGATGTCATCAATTATTGATGATGGTGTAGAAAAGGGAGATATTCATCATATTTATATTATTGGTATATGGATGATTGTGGCAGCAGGTGTTGGTCTGTTTGCCGGTATTATGGGAGGAAAGTACGGTGCGAGAGCATCAACAGGATTTGCTCGTAATTTACGACAGTCGATGTTTGAAAATATTCAGACATTTTCTTTTTCCAATATTGATAAGTTTAGCACCCCAAGTTTGGTTACCCGTATGACAACAGACGTAACAAACTTACAGAACTCTTATCAGATGCTTCTTCGTATGTGCGTGCGAGCACCATTTAGTTTAATTTGTGCGATGGCTATGTCATTTTGGGTCAATGCAAAGCTTGCCAGTATTTATCTGATAGCAGTTATTATTCTTGGCGGATTTCTTGCTCTCATTATCTGGAGAGCAATGGGATATTTTACCGCAATGTTTAAGAAATACGATGATTTAAATGCAAGTGTACAGGAGAATGTTTCTGCAATCCGTGTAGTAAAGGCATATGTTCGTGAAGGTTATGAGAAGGAACGTTTTACAAAGGCAAGTGGTAATGTATATCATATGGCAGTAAAAGCAGAGAGAATTGTTTCTTTTAACTCTCCTCTGATGATGCTTACCGTATATTCCTGTATTCTTGGGATTAGCTGGCTTGGTGCGAAAATGATTGTACAGTCTGCACTTACAACTGGAGAGCTTATGATGCTTCTTACATATTGTATGAGTATTTTAATGAGCTTAATGATGCTTTCCATGGTGTTTGTTATGCTTTCTATGAGTGTGGCAAGTGCAGAGCGTGTATCTGAAGTGTTAAATGAGACACCGGATATTGTGAATCCGGAGAATCCTGTTTATGAAGTAAAGGATGGAAGCATTGTCTTTGACCATGTATCTTTCCGTTACAACAAAGAGGGTAAGAAAAATGTATTAAATGATATTGACCTTTCCATTAAAAAAGGAGAGACCATTGGTATTATCGGTGGAACAGGTAGTGCGAAGTCAAGTCTTGTCAACTTAATCAGTCGTCTGTATGATGTTTCTGACGGAAAGTTACTTGTCGGCGGCAGAGATGTAAGAGAATATGATATTGAGACGCTTCGAGATGAAGTTTCTGTTGTATTACAGAAAAATGTTCTTTTCTCTGGCACAATTCTTGATAACCTTCGCTGGGGTGATGAAAATGCAACAGAGGAAGAATGTAAGAGAGCCTGCCGTCTTGCCTGTGCGGATGAATTTATTGACAGGATGCCTGATGGCTATCAGACCCATATCGAGCAGGGTGGTTCGAACGTTTCTGGTGGACAGAAACAGCGTCTTTGTATTGCAAGGGCCCTTCTTAAAAAGCCAAAGATTCTGATTCTTGATGACAGCACAAGTGCTGTAGATACCGCAACCGATGCTAAAATCCGTGAAGCCTTTGCCAAAGAAATTCCAGATACGACAAAGCTGATTATCGCACAGAGAGTTTCAAGTATTCAGAGTGCAGACAGAATTATTGTTATGGATAACGGTGAAATCTCTGGTTTTGATACTCATGAAAATCTTATGAAATCAAATGAAATTTACAGAGATGTCTACGAATCCCAGACAAAGGGCGGCGGAGACTTCGACGAGAACGGAGGTGAATAAGATGCCAGGAAAAAATATGAAAAACAGAAAAAAAGTAGAAAATCCAGGTGCATTATTAAAACGTCTTATGGGTTATATTATGAAGCACTACGGTGTTGCTTTTATTATAGTACTTGTTTGTATTTTAATCAGTGTTATCTGTAATGTACAGGGAACGATGTTTATGCAGACTTTGATTGATAATTACATTGTTCCGATGTTAAAAGATGGAAGTCATGATTTTTCAGGTCTTGCGCACGCCATCACAAGAGTTGCAGGATTCTATGCTCTTGGAGTAGCAGTTACATTGCTGTATTCTCAGATTATGGTAAATATTACACAGGGTACGTTACGAAGCCTGCGAGATGATTTGTTTACACATATGCAGGATCTTCCAATTAAATATTTTGATACCCATGCACATGGAGATATCATGTCCGTATACACAAACGATATTGATACATTACGTCAGATGATTTCTCAGAGTATTCCACAGATTTTCAACAGTGGAATTATGGTTATCAGTATTATTGTATGTATGATTGTATTAAGCGTTCCGCTTACGATTGTCAGTCTGATTATGGTCAGTATTATGGTTTATCTCTCCAAACGGATTGCAACCTTAAGTGGAAAATATTTCATACAGCAGCAAAAAGACCTCGGTGCGACCAATGGTTATATTGAGGAAATGATGCAGGGACAAAAAGTTGTCAAAGTGTTCTGTCATGAAGAAAAGAGTATTGAAGAATTTAAGGAATTAAATGATAAACTATTCCATAGTGCAGATAATGCAAATAAATTTGCCAATATTGCTATGCCAGTAAATGGACAGATTGGAAATATTAGTTATGTTATTGTTGCGATTGTTGGTGGTATTCTTGCTATCAATGGAATCGGTAACTTTACTCTCGGCGCGTTAGCAAGCTTTTTAACATTTAATAAGAGCTTAAATATGCCAATCGGTCAGGTTAGCCAGCAGGTAAACTTCGTTGCAATGGCACTTGCCGGAGCACAGCGAATCTTTGAACTTCTTGATGAAGAACCGGAAGTAGACGAAGGCTATGTTACCCTTGTTAACGCAACAGAAGATGCAGATGGAACGATTTACGAAACAGACAAACATACTGGAATCTGGGCATGGAAACATTTTCATAAAGAAGACGGAACAACAACGTATACCAAACTTCTTGGGGATGTAGAATTCCTCGGCGTGGACTTTGGATACGATGAAAAGAAGATTGTCCTTCACGACATCAAAATGTTTGCTACACCAGGACAAAAGATTGCCTTCGTAGGTTCTACCGGAGCCGGAAAGACAACCATCACTAACCTTATAAACCGTTTCTATGACATTCAGGATGGAAAAATTCGTTACGATGGCATCAACATCAATAAGATAAAAAAAGCGGACTTAAGACATTCTCTTGGAATGGTATTACAGGATACTCATTTATTTACCGCAAGCGTTAAAAACAATATCCGCTATGGTAAATTAGATGCAACCGATGAAGAAGTCATTGCAGCAGCAAAACTTGCCAATGCGGATAGTTTTATCGAACGACTTCCACAGGGATATGATACTATTCTTACCGGAGACGGTGCGAACTTAAGTCAGGGTCAGAGACAGCTTCTCTCCATCGCAAGAGCAGCGATTGCAGACCCTCCAGTACTTATCCTTGACGAAGCAACCAGCTCTATTGATACTCGTACGGAAAAGATTGTACAGGAAGGTATGGATCGACTGATGCATGGAAGAACGACTTTTGTTATTGCACACCGACTTTCTACGATTAAGAACAGTGATTGTATCATGGTATTAGAACAGGGAAGAATCATCGAAAGAGGTTCTCACGATGATTTGATTAAAGAACAGGGAAGATATTATCAGCTTTATACTGGAAACAAGGTATCAGGCTAAAGATTGAAAAAGTTCAAATAAAATAATAAAAGTATTTTTATTCGAACTTATTTTATCTTTGACTCTAGAACGTGTTTGAAAAATGATTCCGATAATTTGCACACCCCAATTTGCGGCATATTTTGCCTTCATTCAGTTGCCGTAGCCCGCTACGCTACCCTCATTCAGGCGAAATCTCCCATAAATTGTGATGCACATCTTGCAGAAAGCATTTTTCAAACACGCTCTAGAAAGAATAATTTATTAGGAGGTTATTTCCTCCTTATTTTTTTATACATTCATAAAGCACCCTTATTGCATCCACCACTCCCGTTGTATTGAGATAAGAATAGTTTATGATGAAGGTATGTGCCGCAAAGTCATCTGGGTTATCGTGATAGTAAGTGGATAGACTGTTTAGTTTGACGCCTTTTTGCAAAGCTCTCTGCATTAATTCTTCGTCAGGCAGTTCGGTATTGACTTTTAGTAGAAAATGCAGTCCAGAGTCTTCTTCCATAATAGTGACATAGGAAGCGAGTGGGCTGTTTTTTATGGCATCAAGAAGGCTGTCTCTTTGTTTATGGTAGAAGTTTCTCATTCGGTTAATGTGTTTTTCGAAGTAGCCTTCGTTGATAAAGCGCATCAGAGAGTACTGTTCAAAGTTTGAAACAGTGCAGGAATAGAAGCTTAATTGTTCCAGGAAGCGGTTGGCAAGTTCCGGTGGGAGTACCATGTAGCTGATTCGCATTGTTGAAGACAGACTCTTGGTAAACGTATTAATATAGATGACTTTCTGTGTGATATCCATACTCTGTAAAGAAGGAATTGGCTTTCCGGTCAGGCGGAATTCGCTGTCGTAATCATCTTCAATAATGTAGCGGTCAGAAGATGCAGCCGCCCAGCCAAGCAGTTCGTAGCGGCGGCTTATCGGGGTGACGATTCCAGTAGGAAAGTGGTGGGATGGAGAAATATGTACAACATCAGCACTACTTTTTTCTAATTCATCGACAAGAATACCGTTATCATCCATTGAAATATAGTGGTATTTTACATTGTAGCTGTGGTAAATAGCAGCAATCTTTTCATAGCCAGGATTTTCAATGGCGTATTTTTTATCAAATCCGAGAAGCTGGATTAAAAGTCCGTATAAATATTCTGTTCCGGCACCGATAAATATCTGTTCTGGCTGTACATGCATTCCGCGAAATTGTTCTAAGTGGGTTGCGATTGCCTGGCGAAGTCCCATAATCCCACCACAAGGAGGTTTTGTCATCAGTTCAGGACTGTTTGTATTAAAGGTTTCGCGCATTAATTTTGCCCAGATAGAAAATGGAAAGTTTTCCGGACGGGTCTGGTTGCTGGAAAAGTCAGCAAGAAAGTCAGACTGTCCAGAGGAAAGTTCCACATTTTCAGTTGTCAATTTGACCGATTTTATTACATTATTTTTAAAATCTGAGACATAGAATCCCTTCTTTGGAATGGAGTAAATGTATCCTTCAGATAAAAGCTGGGCATAGGCGTTTTCGATAGTAATTGTGCTTACACCGAGGTTTTTTGCAAAGCTTCTTTTGGAAGGAAGTTTTTCTCCGGGAATTAACTTGCCATCAACAATATCCTGACGGATGCATTGATAAAGATGCGTGTACAGCGATTCATTTTTTAAGTTTGTAAAAGAGTAGGTTAGCATTCGAATTCTCCCTATTGTATGTAATGTACTCTCGGAGTTTTTCTTACATTTACTTTTATGACTGATGTTCCGTCAGTTGCATCCCAAATTTATCAACACACGCATCGCATATGCCTCAAAAATTTTAACTTAACTGACAAAAAATTTGCTCATAAAATAAACCTAAGAAGATTCTGAGAGCTTATATGTATTATTGTATACATCTGACCATACTGGCTGTATGCAAAGTGGATATTTAAATATGGCTAAAGTGTACTATAATATTATACTTGTTTCTGATATTTTTACAAGGAGGATTATTTAGTATGGAAGAAAATAAAACGTCGGTCCTCAGTAACGGACTGATTTGGTTTGGTGCGGGAGTTTCGATGTCAGAAATTCTGACTGGAACATATTTTGCACCATTAGGAATGAAAACTGGTCTTCTGGCTATTCTGATTGGTCATGTTATTGGATGTATTCTGTTATTTTTAGCAGGATATCTTGGGGCAAAAACAAGCAATAATGCGATGGAGACCGTTGCGGTCAGCTTTGGACATAAAGGAAATCTGCCATTTTCTATTTTAAATATTTTACAGCTTGCAGGCTGGCTTGCGATTTTAAATTATGACGGAGCATTGGCAGCCAATGGTATTTTCGCTGTAGGAGCAGGCGTGTGGTGTGCCATCATCGGTGTGTTACTGCTTGTGTGGGTTCTTGTCGGATTAAAGCGTCTTGAAAAAATCAATATGGTTGCTATGACAGCATTATTTTTAATGACAGTCGTTTTATGTTTTGTTATCGTAACAAAAGGTAATGTAGGGGCATTTTTAAACGGCGGCAGTGTAAGTAGCGAAACCCTTTCCTTTGGAGCAGCGATTGAACTTGCCGCATCTATGCCATTATCCTGGATTCCGGTAATCAGCGACTATACTTCTAATAGTACAAAGCCAGTAAAGGCAACGACAGTAAGCACAATTGTTTACGGACTCGTAAGTTGCTGGATGTATATTATCGGAATGTCTGCTGCAATCGGTATGGGAACTTCTGATATCGCACAGATTTCTCTTCGTGCAGGTCTTGGTGTAGTCGGACTTCTTATTATTGTTTTCTCTACCGTTACCACTAACTTTTTGGCAGCACATTCTGCAGGCGTTTCCAGTGAAGTTGTCGGTGAGAGTTTTTCTAAAGAAATTAATGGAAAATACATTTCTGTTGTTGTAGTTATCGTTGGTACGATTGCAGCGATTCTATATCCGATGGACAATATCGAGGAATTCCTTTATTTGATTAACTCTGTGTTTGCACCGATGATTGCAGTTATGATTGCAGATTTCTTCTTTAATAAAAAGAGAAGAGTTGTGGAAGAATGGGATTGGGCAAATTTAGTTGTATGGCTTATTGGACTTATTTTATATCGTGTATTGATGCATGTGGATATCGTAATCGGCTATACGTTACCAGACATTGTGATTACTGCCATTTTGTGCATGATTGTACATCGGATTTTACCACAGAATCACCTTGACAAAGCCCTTTAAATGTATGACAATATATCCTAAAAGAAGTACTGCTTTTATGGAAAATGGTATTTCTTTTAGGATTTTTTGTTTATAAAAACAACGAGGTATTTTTTTACTTACAATATATGGCGCAGCATTACATATGGTGTAACATCGTTTATATAAGCTATAAAAAAGAAGTTCGTTGTTATGGCTACCCTTATAATGTCTGGAATGCTAAATTACCAGTATATTAAGGGAGCTACAATTTAAATTCATGGCAAGAAAGGCGATAGAATTATGTATAATGGAAAAATGGAAACCATTTATGAATCAGAATATATGAATCTGTATGATTTACAGTACAGAGAAGGTGGTCATTATTATTGTGCCAGCCGAAGAAGTAAAGACAGAATGGTTGCATTAACACCAGATGAAGAGTGCGGAATCATGCAGCCGGATGCAGTAAGCTGTTTTGTTGTTCTTAATATCAAGGACCAGCCCAAAAAGCTTCTCTTGAACTGGGAGTATCGTTATCCAGTTGGACAGTATATGTTAAGTGTGCCAGCAGGACTCATTGATAAAGGAGATTGGAATAATCCAAATGCACTTGTAGATACTGCTATCCGTGAGTTAAAGGAAGAGACGGGAATCGAGGTGCAGGAATCTGATGAGGTAAAAGTTGTTTCTCCATGCGTATTCAGTACACCGGGTATGACAGACGAAGGTAACGCGTTAGTGTATATTTCCATCAACCGTGATGAGATGCCAAAGATGAATCATGATGGAGCAGAAGGTTCTGAAGTATTTGAGGGATTCCGACTGGTAAGTAAAGAAGATGCCGAAGAATATCTGTGTAAAGGAAGAGATGAGCACGGAATGTATTATCCACTATTTACATGGGCTGCATTGATGTTCTTTATGGGAGTATAAACATGTAATCCTGATATCTGGGATAGAAGAGTTTTATTGTGGGTGGATAAAAATCTTTGCCAGATATACAGGAGAGGCATATATGGGATAACTTCTTAAAGCATTTTAGACATGTTCAGGGAAGAACACGGTTAAAGATGATATACTTTCTGGGGATATTCCATATGTATAGAAACTAAAAAACAGGGGAGGTTATGTATGAGAAGGATGTTGTTAATCGGAAGAAGTGAGAGTGGGAAGACAACACTAAAGCAGGTTTTACGGGGAGAAAAGATTACCTATAAAAAGACGCAGTATGTCAGTCAGTATGATTGTATCATTGACATGCCAGGAGAGTATGCGGAAAATTTGGATTTGTCTCATGCGATTGATTTGTATGCAGCAGAATCAGATGTCGTGGGTATCGTTTTAAGTGCGACCGAACCTTATTCTTTATATCCACCAAATGTAACACCACTTGGAAACAGGGATGAGATAGGCATTGTGACAAAGATTGACCACTGGGCAGCGAATCCACGGCAGGCAGCCGAATGGCTAAAACTCACTGGATGTAAAAAGATATTTTTTACAAGTGCCTATACAGGAGAAGGAATCGACGAGATTTTTGAATTTCTTCGGGAAGAACATGACATTTGTCCGGTAGAAAAAGTTATGGATGCCCTTCATAAAGAAAGTTTTGAAAAGCAGGCGGAACTTCCTCACTATCACCTTCAGTAAATATATTCTCGAATTGAAAGAAAAAGCTGCGGCTCTTATGAGCCAGAACAGTTCATGCCCAGAGAGTGTAAATACACTATGGAGAATTTTTCATACATATTTTGAAATATCTGTTTTTATACTGGAGTTTGAATATACAGCATTTTGAGAATAGATAAGTATTTAGAAGGAGAATGACTTAATGATATTTCAGGTTTTACTTTTGTGTGTCGGATTTGTTCTTTTAGTAAAAGGTGCAGATTTTTTTGTGGATGGTGCGGCAGGGATTGCGGGAAAGTTAGGCATCCCGCAATTGATTGTCGGGCTGACCATTGTAGCGATGGGAACAAGCCTTCCGGAAGCGGCAGTTAGCATTACTTCCGCATTAAAAGGAAGTGCCGGAATCACTATCGGTAATGTAGTAGGCAGTAATATTATGAACGTGCTTGTTATTCTTGGTATTACAGCCGTTATAACAAATGTTGCGATTCAAAAATCTACGTTATATTGTGAAATTCCATTTATGATAGGAATCACAGCATTAATGATTGTTTTTGGAATGACTAGACGGGCAGTCAGCTTTACTGAAGGCGTTATCTTTTGGATATTATTTATTGTTTTTCTTGCTTATCTTTTTATGATGTCAAAAAAGAATAAAGCTCCCGAAGAAAAAGCCAAATGTCAGATGTCTTATTTAAAATGTATTATTTTCGTCGTTGCCGGGGGAATTATGGTAGTCTGGGGAAGTGACCTTGTTGTAAATGCCGCTTCAGAAATTGCAAGGGACTTTGGCATGAGCGAACGTTTCATCGGACTTACTATCGTAGCCTTTGGGACATCCCTTCCAGAACTGGTTACCTCGGTTACGGCCGCTAAAGGCGGTAATGCCGGGATCGCCATAGGAAATATTGTAGGAAGCAATATTTTTAACATTCTTTTTGTTATCGGGACAACGGCATTGATTTGCAATGTACCATTTGAAAGCAAATTCCTCATTGATTCAGCAGTAGCAGTTGGTGCAGGTGTTATTCTGTGGCTTGGAACGATACGGAATAAGGAACTTCGCAGACCATGCGGAGTGGTGATGCTTGTGGTGTATGTGGGATATTTTGCATATCTTTGTATGAATTAGATTTTGGCGGTTTTACTTTGAATATTTTCCCATGCTTTTAAACGCGTATACGAAACAACTTACAAAAGTTTTTGTTACAACAATTAGCTATCATGGCTATAGAGAAAAGATACCCTATATTTGTGAACTTAGAGCGAACATTCAATTCTCGCTCTAAGTTCACAAATATAGGGTATCTTTTCTCTTTGAGGCATCTGTTTGGGAGCTACTGTTTTGCCAGCAGTAAATCAATGTTTCACACAATACCCTGCAGCATTACATCCGGTATCCCAATACTTGCTACTGCTACTGAAAGTAGTAATCTTTACCTTTCCAGCAGTCTGTGAAGCGTGAAGTACCCTTCCGTTTCCAAGATAAATACCAACATGATTAGAGCCATTCTGGTGGAAAACCAAATCTCCAACTGTAGCCTGTCTGACAGAAGAAATGGAATACAGATAGGAATGCATTAAATCTAACTGCTCATAGGTTGTGTTTCCGATATATTTGCCGGAAGCACTTTTGTAAGCATCACGCATCAGACTAGAGCAGTCGGAATAACCTTTCTGATCTCTACGAGATTGGCTGTATTTGTCTCCAAGCCGACCCTTTGCATAAGAAATCGCTCTTGTACGATATGTACTAGCAGAGACAGAAGTTGCCGTCTTTTTGGTAGTAGTCTTTGATGGGGAATTGCTTTTTCCAACATAAATGCCATATACATATCCCTTTGTTCCTGACGGAGTTTTTACCTTTTTCCAAGAACCTTTTGTGGCACAAACAGTCACAGATTGTCCGGCAGATAAACTTCTCTTTATGCGACCGGAAAGGGATGGTTTTGCCCGCAAATTAACACTGCGTGCAGTAATTACCGCACGATAAGAAGAATTTTTAGAAACCGTGGTAGCAGAACTCTTTTTATTTCCAGAAAGATAGGATTTGTAAATGTAGCCTTTTACTCCATTAACGCTAACGGCAATCCAGTTACCACTACTACCTGTTTTGGTTACGGATGTTCCGGCAGAAACAGAAGTAAGTACTTTAGAGGAACTGTTCGGCTTAGCCCTTACATTTACCCCATCTGTTGTATACAGGTGCTGTGCATGAACAAAAGTTACAGGGAGCATCAGAAAAAGAAGCAGAGAAAAAAGTATCGCCTTACGATTCTTTTGTATGAATTTAGGCAGATGCACAACTTTTTTCGAGTGTTTGTTCGTGTTCATAGATGACACATCTCCTCATATGTAATTTATTATAAATTGTAACACATTTTTAGAGAAAATTTAAGAAAAATTTGTTGAAAACAGTGAAAAATTTATTTTTTATTAAGATGTTTGTGGAAGATTGGATAAATGTTGAAACTGTATGATGTTTTGTGCTACCATGAACGAAAAAGCTGTAATTTTATGAAAAATTATGATTTTGTATATGCTTTTACGAATGTGCTTATAAATGATGACATATAATTCCAGAAGAAAGGAAAGAAATGATGAAAAAGAAATATATAGCATGGATATTGATGGTATCTATATTGTTTTTAGGACGGGGAACGGATACAATGGCAAAAACAAACTTAAGGAAACCTCTTGGCGTGTTGGCAAATGGAGTAGATGGGCAGGTGGTACTTTCCTGGGAACCAGTGAAGAGAGCGCAAGGCTATGAAGTGTTTGAAAAAGCAGAAGAGGAGAATGTTTTCTTGAAATTAAAGACAACAAAGCACTGTAAGCTTGTCTTTAAAAATAAGAAAAGAGGCAGTGTATACCAATATAAAATAAAGGCATATAAATTATACAAGAAGAATGGCGAAGAGAAGCGTGTCTATAGTCCTTTTGGAGCAGTTGCCAGAACAACAGTAGCAAAAAACGCAACTTCTACGATTAAAAACTTTTTGACAACGGCACTTGCTCCTGTTGGTTCCACTATGTATATCTGGGGCGGAGGCTGGAACAAGGCAGATACCGGGGCAGGGACAGATGGTATGAGGATTGGACTGAATACAAACTGGAGAAAGTTTTGTGTAAAGCAAAAAGTAGGCTATAATTATAGAAAGTATAGGTTTGCCTTTGGTAAAGGGTTAGATTGTTCAGGTTTTGTTGGCTGGAGTGTTTATAATATAACCAGAATAAAAAATGGCAAGCCTGGCGAAGGCTATGTTACGAAGGCATCAAAAGCGGCATATACTTATGCAAAATACGGATGGGGAACATATAAAAAGGCAAAGGCAGTAAAGGATTGGAAGCCAGGAGATATTATGAGTTCATCCACGCATGTTTATATTGTTGTGGGGAGCTGTGCAGATGGAAGTGTTGTTTTGGTACATTCGAGTCCAGCGGGGGTCCGTTTGTCTGGAACGCCGGATAAAAAGGGACGAACAAAAAGTGAGGCAGTAAGGCTTGCCAAAAAATATATGAAGAAATATTATCCATCTTGGTATAAGAGATATCCATCCTGCAAAAAAGACGGAAGTTATCTGACCGATTATGCACAGTTCCGCTGGAAGACAGGAAAGGGAAAAGCAATGAGTGATCCAGATAGTTATCAGAAGAAAAATGCAAGACAGGTGTTAAAAGATTTGTATAACGGCAGGTAAATAAAATGCAAATATTTTATAAAGAAGCATATTTCTAAAAATGAGTATAATTATAAAGCTGTTTTAAAGCTATTTTTTAGGTTTTGTAATTTTTTTGTATTTGAAGAAGGAAAACAGAAAAAATAAATGGAAACGAAGAACAGAAATTCACAGGCAAAGTAAAAAATAGTTTATGTTCACAGCGGCAATTTCGTGATAAAATACTGATAAAAACGATAGAAGGTTATTTTGTCGTAAAGATAATGAGATGAGGAGGGCAAAATGAGGAAAAGAATTGGTGCCCATGTAGTGATGGAGAAGCTTGTTCCACGGATTCCAGAAGAGTATCGGAAGATTTATGACATTCCGGAAAAGCATGAGAGTATGGCTATTTTTTCGGCAGACTGTGAGGATGTTATGTGGCTTGCCGTAGATGATGCGACTAAGAAAGCAAAGATTAAAGTTATTCAGATTGAGACGGTTTATGGCGGTGTAGATTATTCCTGGAGTAGATATGGTGGAGAGATTACGGCAATCATTTCTGGTGAGAAGGTTGCCGATGTTAAAAGTGGACTTCACTACGCAAAAGATTACATAGAGAATAAGTCGGGAAATTATTCTTTAAATGAAGAGGGAACGCTTGGCTATTATGTAGATTACGTACCAAGAATTGGTAAGTATTACCAGGAGTCTTTAGGACTTAGTGAAGGAACTTCGATTGCCTATCTCGTATCTGCACCAGTGGAAAGTATGTATGGGCTGGATAAAGCATTAAAGGCAGCCGATGTAAAGATTGCGGAATTATCAGAGATTCCTTCTCGTGTTAATACAGGTGGTGCGATTGTATATGGAACGGAATCGGCATGTCGCTCTGCAGTCGAGGCATTTGTAGAAGGCGTGGAGTATTGTGTATTTCATCCAATGGATATTGAGTGAGATATTGCTTATGTTACATACAGAATATGTAAGCAAATGTTATGAAATATAATCAGGTATTAGAGTGATACAGTATATAAAGGGCAGAATACATTATTTAAAATGATAATTAAAAATATTATGATGTTTAAAATAATGATAAAAATTTTGTCAGGAGCGAAAGGATTTTATTTATGAAGATTGTAAAAATGGAAACGCATATGCTCAGTCAGAAAGTCATTGCGAATGTGACACCAGAATTTGCACGAGTATATAATATACCAGAAGGGCATACAAGTGTTGGATTTTTTTCTACAGATAATGATGATATTGGTTATCTGGCAGTGGATGATGCCAGCAAAAAGGCAAATATCAAACTGATTCATGCGGAAACATACTATGGTGGAACAACATGTTCCTGGAGCAAATACGGCGGTAGTGTATTTGTATTGTTTTCCGGACCGAAGGTAGAAGATGTGAAGAGTGGACTTCGATATGTAAGAGACTTTATCGAGAATCATTCAGAACTTTGTAATTTTGATGGGGATGAAGGAACTGCATTTTATGCACAGACAATTCCAAGGCCAGGAAAGTATTTTCAGGAATGGTGTAGCCTTAAGCCAGGTGAGTCGTATGCATATCTTGTTGGTGGTCCAATCGAGACAAACTATGCATTGGATAAGGCATTAAAGGCAGGGAATACCCGTGTCGCAAGATACTGGTATCCACCGTCACATGCAAACTCTAGTGGAGCGGTTCTTGCGGGAACGGAATCTGCCTGCCGTGCAGCGACAACTGCATTTATAGAGGCGTTAGAGTATGCGATAAAGAATCCTCTTGAGGTATAAAATCTACCACAGAGTTTCTTGAAAATAGATTTAATAGAATATGCAGTGCGGATATATGTAAGCTTTTAAGTTTTTACGATAGGTTTGGTTTTAAGCAATGTAATGTATAAGACTTTTAAAGATGTTTGATATTTATATCCTGTTCTATATTTCGAAAAAAATTCTGGACATTTTTTTTAAGCTGTGGTAGACTGATTAAGATTTGATGTAAAGGCGATGACGAAGAGAAGTAATAGGAATTATCGCTTCCAGAGAGTGGGGATAGCTGAGAACCCTGCAGAATGAATTCCTGTGAATAACACTTTACCAGCCGCAATCTGAACGAGATTTGCCGATACGGACACAGGCAGATTCCTTAGTAGGTGCGCCGTAACTGTGCGTTAGACAGAAGTTGGTTTTTGAGTGACTGTTTTCATAAAGCAGTAATTCAGGTGGTACCGCGGAATAATCCGTCCTGAACTAGTTTTAGTTCAGGACGTTTTTTATTGCATGGGATTTTTATCCTGTGGATGATAAAGGGATAAGGACAGGTTGTCTTTATGAATGAAGTTGTAACTTTATTGATAAGGTTATGACTACAATTGTATTATAAGAAGGGAGATTTAGATAAATGAACATTGCAAACATTTACAGAGACAGAACTCTTGATATGCTTAGCGAAGAAAATGTTGGAGAAACTGTCCGTGTGGCAGGCTGGGTAGAGAATATCCGTGACCATGGCGGCGTATCTTTTATTGACTTAAGAGATATGTATGGTGTTCTTCAGGTTGTAATGAGAGACACTACTTTATTAGAGGGAATTAACAAGGAAGATTGTATTTCTCTTGAAGGTGCGATTGAACACCGTGATGAGGAAACTTACAACCCAAAGATTCCTACAGGAACAATTGAATTAGAAGCTCATAAAGTGGATATGCTTGGAAAAGTATATAAGCAGCTTCCATTTGAAGTAATGACTTCTAAAGAAAATCATGAAAATGTACGTCTGAAATATCGTTATCTTGATTTGAGAAACAAAAAAGTAAAAGATAACATGATTTTCCGTTCTAAAGTTATCAGCTTTTTAAGACAGAAGATGACAGATATGGGATTCTTAGAGATTCAGACACCGATTCTTTGTGCTTCTTCTCCAGAAGGTGCCAGAGACTATATCGTACCATCTAGAAAGTACAAAGGTAAGTTCTATGCACTTCCACAGGCTCCACAGCAGTACAAACAGCTCCTTATGGTATCTGGATTTGATAAATATTTCCAGATTGCTCCTTGTTTCCGTGATGAGGATGCCAGAGCTGACCGTTCTCCAGGAGAGTTCTATCAGTTAGACTTTGAGATGAGTTTTGCAACACAAGAAGATGTATTCCGTGTAGGAGAGGAAGTACTTACAGCAACATTTGAGAAGTTTGCACCAGAGGGAAGTGTTGTAACTGCAGCTCCTTACCCAGTTATCAGCTATAAACAGGCAATGCTTGAGTTTGGTTCTGATAAGCCGGATTTAAGAAATCCACTTCGTATTGTAGATGTAACAGACTTCTTCCAGAGATGTACCTTTAAACCGTTCCATGGACAGACCGTTCGTGCAATTAAGGTTTCTAACAAGATGTCCAAAGGTTTCCATGAGAAACTCCTTAAGTTTGCAACATCTATTGGAATGGGTGGACTTGGCTACTTAGAAGTAAAAGAAGATTTAAGCTACAAGGGACCAATTGATAAGTTTATCCCTGATGAGATGAAGGCAGAAATTCGCGAAATCGCTGGTCTTAAAGCTGGAGATACCATTTTCTTCATTGCTGATAAGGAAAAACAGGCAGCACTTTATGCCGGACAGCTTCGTAACGAATTAGGACAACGTCTTGATTTACTAGAGAAAAATGCATACCGTTTCTGCTTTATCAATGACTTCCCGATGTATGAGTATGACGAGGAGCAGAAAAAGATTATCTTCACTCACAACCCATTCTCTATGCCGCAGGGCGGTTTAGAAGCATTAACAACAAAAGACCCATTAGAGTTACTTGCTTATCAGTATGATATCGTATGTAATGGTGTAGAGCTTTCTTCTGGAGCGGTAAGAAACCATAACCTTGATATCATGGTAAAAGCATTCGAAATCGCCGGATATACAGAAGAAGACTTAAAAGAGAAGTTTGGCGCACTGTATAATGCATTCCAGTATGGTGCACCTCCACACGCAGGTATGGCTCCTGGTGTAGATCGTATGATTATGCTTCTTCGTAATGAGGAAAATATTCGTGAAGTTATTCCGTTCCCTATGAATGGAAATGCACAGGATGTTATGTGTGGTGCTCCAAACGAAGTTTCTGAAATGCAGCTTCGTGAAGTACACATTAAAGTAAGAAAGTAAGTTCAAAGTATTTTTTAAATGGAAATGGGGGTTTATCTTTGGCGGAAGGTGCGTCATAGATAAATTCCCTTTTATTTTCTTTCAATAGTTATCATATTTTGCTTTCTTGTGTATTTATAAAAACACATATAAAGAAAATATATGATTTCAAATGAAAAATAAAATGTAAGTTTTGATTGTTAAAAAAGATATTTTTTGAGAAAAAATATATAAAATACAGAAAAATATGGGTGAAAGTTTTGAAAAAACAACTAAAAAACAAGAAAAACCGTCAATATTCTTGTTTATAACAATAAAAAACATTTACAAACAAAAGTATTTTCTGGATAATAACATTAACATTTCATAAAGAAAAATAAGTTACAGGAGGATGAGTATGGAACGTTTAATTTATTTTGCACCGGTTCTTGGAATCTGTGCTGTGCTTTTTGCGTTTTATCTTACAAAAAAAGTAGGAAAACAGGATGCTGGAACAGACAGAATGAAGGAGATTGCAGCATTTATTCATGAAGGAGCAAGAGCATTCCTTACAGCAGAATATAAGATTCTTGTTGTGTTTGTTGCTGTATTATTTATACTAATTGGTATTGGTATCGGTAACTGGGTAACAGCGGTATGTTTCTTAGTTGGAGCATTGTTCTCCACAGCAGCCGGTTATATCGGAATGAATGTTGCCACTAAGGCAAATGTAAGAACAGCCGCAGCAGCAAAAGACAGTGGAATGAACAAGGCTTTATCTATCGCATTCTCCGGCGGTGCCGTTATGGGTATGTGTGTAGTAGGTTTTGGACTTTTTGGAGCAGGTGTTGTATATATTCTGACAAAGAACCCTGATGTTCTTTCCGGTTTCTCTTTAGGAGCTTCTTCTATCGCATTATTTGCTCGTGTAGGTGGCGGTATCTATACAAAGGCTGCCGATGTTGGAGCGGATCTTGTAGGTAAAGTAGAGGCAGGTATCCCGGAAGATGACCCTCGTAACCCAGCCGTTATCGCTGATAACGTAGGTGATAATGTAGGTGACGTTGCCGGAATGGGTGCTGACTTATTTGAGTCTTATGTAGGTTCTTTAGTATCCGCCATTACTCTTGGCGTTGTATATGCAAAAGAGAGCGGAGCCATTTTCCCATTAGTTATTGCTGCACTTGGCGTATTAGCATCTGTTATTGGATGTTTCTTTGTAAAAGGTGATGAGAACTCCAGCCCGCACAAGGCATTGAAATACGGAAGCTATTCTGCAGCTATCGTAGTAATGATTGGTTCTTTAATTTTAAGTAAAATGTTCTTCAACGGATTCAAAGAAGCGATTGCAATTATCTTTGGTCTCGTTGTTGGTCTTTTGATCGGTGTGATTACAGAAATTTATACATCTGGAGATTACCGTTTTGTTAAGAAAATTGCACAGCAGTCTGAGACAGGCCCTGCAACAACTGTTATCAGTGGTATTGCCGTAGGTATGCAGTCCACAGCTGTCCCGATTATTTTAATCGCTATTGGAATTATTGGAGCATACTCTTTTAGTGGTCTTTATGGAATCGCTTTAGCAGCAGTAGGTATGCTTTCTACAACAGGTATTACTGTAGCCGTAGATGCTTACGGTCCGATCGCAGATAATGCAGGTGGTATCGCAGAAATGTCTGGTCTTCCATCTGAAGTTCGTAACATTACAGATAAGTTAGATGCCGTTGGTAACACAACAGCCGCTATGGGTAAAGGTTTCGCTATTGGTTCTGCAGCCCTTACAGCATTAGCATTATTCGTATCTTACGCACAGGCAGTTGGATTATTTGAAGAAGGAATTAACTTATTAGATTATAAAGTAATTGTAGGTATGTTCGTAGGTGGAATGCTCCCATTCCTCTTTTCTGCCTTTACAATGGATTCCGTATCCAAGGCAGCATACAAGATGATTGAGGAAGTAAGAAGACAGTTCAAGACAATTCCTGGAATTTTAGAAGGAAAAGGGAAACCGGATTATAAATCCTGCGTAGCCATCTCTACACAGGCAGCGTTAAAAGAAATGCTTCTTCCAGGTGTTATGGCGGTACTTGCACCAGTATTTATCGGTGTTGTACTTGGACCGGCAGCACTTGGTGGACTCCTTGGTGGAGCTTTGGTAACAGGTGTTATGCTCGCTATCTTCATGTCAAACTCTGGTGGAGCATGGGATAATGCGAAGAAATACATTGAAGATGGACATCACGGTGGAAAGGGAAGTGAAGCACATCGTGCTGCAGTAGTAGGTGATACAGTAGGTGATCCGTTTAAGGATACTTCAGGACCTTCTATTAACATTCTTATTAAACTGATGACAATTGTATCATTGGTATTTGCGCCATTGTTCCTTAAAATTGGAGGATTGTTCTAAGTTCTGATTTGTAGGGGTGAACATACACCGCTAAAGAAAAATAAGTAGCCAGAGTGCTAGAAAATCTTAGAAAGGCACTAAAAAAATTATCTCATTTTGTTCCGTTGTGCGAAACGTTTCATTTTGCCCAGTAAAGCAGAAACTTGCAGAAACGAATGCGAAGTTTCTATGGTCAAAATTCCACAGCACAAAGGCACAAAATGAGATAATTTTTTTAGTGCCTATTTCGTTTCCTTTGTGCACTCTGGCAGAAATTCTTCTAATACGGCTGTCTGATTCTATTATTAACAAATCGAAGAGAGCACTTGGGATTTCAGACAAAAGTCTTTGGCAAATATGCTGTTAGATAAAAAACTGGAATTTTTTTATTTTTTAAAACTAAGAATAGTGAGAATATACGGAGACTTTGGTAAGCATTATTTTTTCATAACCTTCTGGTCAATCCCCTTCTCTCCCCGATTGCGATTTTATACAAAATATAGCAAATTCATAATACGATATAAACCATACAAAAAGAGAATTCTCTAATTCGTCTCTTTTAATCTTTTTCATTAATTTGTAGGATTTAGAAAGAACAGCCGTTATAAAAGTTTTTTCGCCGGATTTTACAAAGAATATGGGAAAAAGAAACATAAAACATATCCTATTTTGCGACTTTGTGCTGCGGAATTTTGACCATATTGGGACTCCTTTCTCCCAAGTTCCTGCTTTACTGGGCAAAATGGAGCGTTTAGCACAACGGAACAAAATAGGATATGTTTTATGTTTCTGATCTAAATACTTCTAAAAATCCGCCTACATTACCTTAAACAACGGCGTCTGTTCAACTCGACAAATCAGAAGTTAATTAAACTACTGGAATGCTTTAAAATGTCATGATATTATAATGTTAGAAAAGATATGATAGGGTGGGATATATGAGCGGAGAATTGATAAAGGTAGGTAAATATGATCTTAAATATAATAAAATGTTAGATATTGATATTGCAGAGTTAGATATATATCGTTCTACAGGATTATCAGCACATATGGTTAAACGTAAACATTTCAATTGCCTAAAATATATAGATAATATCCCTGATATTTTGAAAAATCCAGATTATGTAGGGGTGAATCCGAATGAAAAAGATACATCTATAGAATTTGTAAAAAAGTATGCAAGAAATGTCCTGCTTGGTGTAAAGTTGGAAAAAGAAGGAAAATATCTATATATTTCAACAATGTATGAAGTGCAGGAGTCCAAGCTTAACAGGCGTTTATATAGCGGAAGACTAAAAGAAATGTCTGTTGACAATGCCAAAAATATATAGTATATTATTAATATAACAAAATATAATAATACTGAGCATAATTATTTTGAGGTCGGAAATGGTTCCCGACACACTCCGTAAGGAGTACCTGAGATGATGGATACACCGCCCATCCAAAGTGATTGTGCTTTTTATTATTTAAATATTGATTTTGTAAAAGAAAAGAATCCCAGAATACATTGTTGTATTTTGGATTTTTTTTATGATGAGTCTATATATTTATGGCAAACAAATCATAAGACACGGCTAGACGCGAGATGAACGTGTTGCTTGTAAAAGTAAGTAAAATTTAATTCTTTATAAAGAAAACGGAGTCTGCTATAATAAAACGAAGGTTTTTGGGGTCTGAAAGGACATACATATTATAGTAACGATTCATTTACGTAAAAGCGAAGCAGAAAGAGGTTATAGAAAACCAAATGGGAATATTCCAGGTAATTCAATTGACGAGGTCTTTTCAAAGGATTGAAAAACATCAAATACCTGTTAACTAAAGATTATGGGAAAAGTCCATGACAAACGAAAGGAGTTTTTTATGAAAAATAAGATGGCTACAAGAATAGCAGGAATGGTGCTTGCATTTATTATGCTGGTTACTTCTGGTATGCCAATTTATGCAAAGGAGAGCGGGGATAAGGCAAATAGTTTTCGTTATGAGAATGGACAGACAATAACAAGAGCAATACCATTTGCTGTTGCTTTTTCTGATGCATGGAAAAAGATTAATGGTAAGTATTATAGTAGTGATGGAAGCGTAATTGAAGGTGCTATAGCAAGAGGAATCGATGTTAGCCACTATCAGGGAACGGTTGATTGGAAGAAGGCAAAGGCCGATGGCGTAGAGTTTGCTATTATTCGCTGTGGATTTGGGATGGATCAGGCAAACCAGGATGATGCACAGTGGTTTAATAATGTAAAGGGATGCGAAGAGAATGGGATTCCATACGGTGTTTATCTCTATTCTTATGCTGATACAGTAGAAAAAGCCAGCAGTGAAGCAGATCATGTACTTCGTTTGATAAAAGGACATACACTACAGTATCCAATATATTATGATATGGAAGATGATTCAGTTCTTAAAAAAGTGAGTGCAGATCAATTAGGAAAAATAGCGGAAACCTTTATAAACAAGATAAAAGCAGCAGGTTATCAAACAGGCGTTTATTCTAACAAATATAATTTTGAAACATATCTTACTTCGAATATATTTAATCAATGGAACAAATGGGTTGCACAATATAACTCTCCATCCTGTACATATAATAAAAAATATCAGATGTGGCAGGCAACAAATACAGGAACGGTAGATGGAATCAATGGGGCTGTAGATATTGATTTTATAATGAAAACAACACAGTCTCCTTCAAACAATAACCCAGGAGCAACAGATAATACGAACCCAGGAACATCAACAACTACAGCATCGAAGAAAAACACAACCTCTGCACCGGTTAATTTGCGAAAGCCTACAATACAAGTAAAATCACCGTCTAAGAAAAAAGTCCAGATTTCCTGGAATCTACGTGGGAGCGGAGTGAAATATCAGGTATTCTATTCTACAAGGAAAAATAAGGGCTACAAAAAAGTTACAACAGTAAATTCTTCTAAAGGAAAAGTAATCATTAAAAATAAATGTAAGTCAAAAAAGAAATACTATTTTAAAGTTCGCTGTCTAAAAACCGTTAAAGGACGAACATACTATAGCGCTTATTCAACGATAAAAGCTGTCAAAGTGAAGTAGTTTACATATCCCCTTTCCTTATGGTATAGTATAATCGTTTGATTACAGGCGGATGAGAGGAAGATACTATGAGAAAAATTATGTTTATTGGACGAAGTGAGGCGGGAAAAACGACTTTGTCTCAGGCGATGAAAGGTAATACGATAACTTACCATAAAACACAATATGTCAATCACTATGATGTTATTATTGATACACCGGGCGAGTACTTACAGTCTAAAAATTTGATTTCTGCATTAGCAGTTTTTACAGCAGAGGCAGATGTTATTGGGCTTTTAATGGATGCAACCGAACCTTTTTCTTTGTATTCCCCGAATCTTACACCAGTCTGTAACCGGGAAGTTGTAGGTGTTGTGACAAAGATTGATCATTGGGCGGCACAGCCGGCACAGGCGGCAGCGTGGCTTGAGTTAGCAGGTTGTAAGAAGATTTTTTATACGAGTGCCTATACAGGTGAGGGGATTGCAGATATTCTTTCCTATTTAAAAGAGGAAAGGGATGTGCTTCCTTGGGAGGAAGTAAAGTCTAAATATGATGAACTTGGATTTGGAGCAGGAGAAGATGCAAAAGATCAGAATCGATTCCATAATATATAAAACTGTTAAAAAATATAGGAAGATATTATATAAGAAATAGAATCGCTTTATGAAGTGTTGATTGTATATTGCATAAAAATCGGTTCAATGATTTAAAAGAGAAATCTATAAAAAGGGTGGATTATTTGCAGAGATTGTTCTATAATGGATACAGAATTATTTTAAATAAACGGGAGGCTTACTTATGAGAGGTTATGAAGCAGCACAGATTTTAAAGGCGAAGGGAGTTACGGTCGAGGATGTCGCAGAAGAGATTACTTACCGTAAAGAAACGAATGCTTTTAGCAATAATCCAAAGAATGAAGCGTTTATGGATATGACCCTGAATGAACTTGTAAGAATCAAAGAGATGTGGAATATCTAAGAACGATTGTATAGTGAAGAATAGAGCTGTCCTTAAAAGGGATGGCTTTTTTCTGTCATGGTATGATATATTTTGTAAAAATATTAGACAAATAAGTCATACCAGTTGTTTCTCATAAAAGGGAAGGAGTTTTCCGATTACTGAATGACTACTGAAAATGAAAGGATTTTATTTATGAGACTTGGTTCAGGTACATATAAGGAGATTGCGAAAGACGCACTGAAAGGGAACTGGATAAAAGCGGCAGTCGCAGGATTGGTTGCAGGATGGCTAGGAGTTTTTTCTTTTTCTTTTTTATTTCTTGTGGGATATGCGGTCGTGGCAGTGATTCTTGTTTATTTTCTTGAATTTCTTCCGGGATTTTATCCTATTTTATTTGTTGGAACAACAATAATTGCATTAATTTACTTTTTTATCGGGGGAGTAGTGCGTCTTGGATATATTGATTTTAATCTGGCCTTGTTGGACCGGAGAAAGAATGGAATTTTTCGTCTGGTAGGAAGAATGTCTGATTGGTGGCGGGTTCTTTGTTCTAAAATTACATTGTTTTTTGTATTATCGTTAGGGTATCTTCTTTTGATTGTACCAGGAGTCGTTGCAAAATATTCCTATGCAATGGTGCCATATATTTTAGAAGAGAGAAAGGATTTTTCAGTACATGAGGCATTTAAGGCATCAAAGCAGATTATGAAAAATCATAAATGGGAACTGTTCTGCTTAAGATTCAGCTATCTTGGATGGTATATACTTGGAATTTTTACACTTGGAATTGGATTTATATTTATTAATCCATACCATTATGCAGCAGAAGCGGCATTTTACAATGAAATATCTGGTAGAGCAGAAGCTTATTATGGTAGAAATGAGTACAAATAATAGTAAAAGATGGCAGAGGAAGAAAGAGGGAGAACAAAAAACTTCCTTGCGTGACGGGCAGTATTTTGTTAAAATATGAGAAGTTTATTACAGAATACGAAGGAAGGAAGAAGAATAATGGAAATTTTAGGAAAAGTGCTTTCTGAAAAGACAGAGGCCATCTATAAAGATATTATGGGCGGATTGGTTTATCCAATTAAGATTGTAAAGTTAGATCCAGAGAATGAAGAAGATTGCAGCCGTCCGGTTGCAATGGATACAGGAAAAAAAGAATTTATTGTTAAAGTAGATAATACTTTAGCAGATAACCTCTTTGAAAATGCATTGATTCGTGATATTATTTATTGTCAGCAGATGAGTAATAACGCACCGGTGTTAACTGCAAAGAGTAGAAATGACATTGATGGATTTCAGGTAGCGATGATGATTAGCTCCATTATCATGGACATTGATGTGGAGAATAAGTTAAAGAGCTACGATATGCATATTGATGATATTGATACGATGCGTTTAAGCGATTTATATGCGTTTTTGAAATCTGGAATGGCGGATTATAACAGAGAGTTATATAATGTCTTTACCGGACTTCAGATTACACTGTTATATTTTACAACGTCAAAGCGAAAAAACATAGAGGAGATTATCGAGACATTCTATCTTTCTGATAAGAGTGCGATGGATGCGATTGATAAATATGTAGATATTATTGACCGTTATGGAGTAGATGATAACCGTTCTATGATGCGCTGTATGAGGAAGCTTGCAATTGCCTGTGGAATGAAGGGAAGATTGATGCTTGAGTACGAGGGCAAGTTGACAGAAATTTAACGATATAAATCCTGTAGCTGCTGTGATAAGTGATTTTACTCCTGACAGAAGTTACAGGATTTTTTTGCAACTATGATGATATATAGTAATCCTATGGAATAACGTTAGTATTATACTTCTATTTTATAAAATTACTATAGATTCAGCCAAACTTTTAATGAACAGGACGGATGAGAATGAATATACGAGAATACTTAGAGAATCATAAATTATTAACAGATGGAGCGATGGGAACTTATTTTGATTCTGTAGAAAAAGAAAATTACATCTGCTCTGAGGAAGCGAATATCACCAATCCTGCTTTAGTAAGAGAAGTCCATCAAAGATACGTGAATAATGGAGCACAGCTTTTAAGAAGCAATACTTTTTTGGCTAACAGGGAAACTTTCTTGGCTTTGCAGAAAAGCAGAGCAGAGATGTTTCAAAATGTAGCATTTAAAGAGTTTATAACAGCGGGTTATCAGTTGGCAAAAGAGGTGGCACAGACAGCATATAGAGAAGAATATCCGGTTTTTGCTGCAGCAGATATTGGTCCTATTTTGGAAGAAAGTGATACTGAAGAAGCAGATATTTTGCGGCAATATTATGAAATATGTGACAGCTTTTTAGAGATTGGTGCTGATATTTTTGTGTTAGAGACATTTCCAGATACACAATACGTCTTAAAAATGGCAGAATATATCCGGAGAAGTTGCCCAGAAGCGTTTATTATCGGGCAGTTTTCACTGACACCGACAGGATATAGCCGTACCGGTTTTCATTATAAGACCATTTTGCAGGAAGCAGTACAAAGTGGACTGCTTGATGGAGCAGGTCTGAACTGTGGTGTTGGTGCGGCCCACATGAAGAAGTTTTTAAAATCTTATATCAAAGAATTTGGCGTGCCAGATGATATGATTCTTACATCGTTGCCCAATTGTGGTTATCCACAAATCGTACGTGGGCGTGCAGTTTATTCAGATAGTGTTCCTTACTTTGGAGAAAAAATCGATGAGATATCCCAATTAGGTATTCGCATTCTTGGCGGCTGTTGTGGTACAACACCAGAGTATATCGGAGAAATCTATCGAAGAGTATTTAAAAAAGATACAAAAAATATAGCAGAAATTCTTGAAAGGTGTCCAGTGAAGATAGACTGGGGAGATGTAACAAAGCGGGTTCAGAAGAGAAAAGAACAGGAGCTACATATTACACAGGCCAGTAAGCAGGCAGAAGGTATAAAGGATAAGCAAGTAATAAATACATTTCGTCAGAAGCTTGAGGCAGGGAATTTAGTCTGTGCAGTAGAACTTGATCCGCCATTTGATACAGATGATACAAAACTTATTAATGGTGCCAATGCGTTACTTTCCACAAAGGCAGATATTATTACGATTGCAGATTCTCCACTTGCACGTTCCAGGGCGGATGCATTCCTGATGGCAGCAAAAATAAAAATGACAACAGGAATAGATGTGATGCCGCATCTTGCCTGCCGTGATAAAAATCGGATTGCAGTGCGCAGCGGATTACTTGGAAGTTACGCCAGCGGTATTCGTAACTATCTGTTTGTAACAGGTGACCCCGTAGCAAGGGAAGATAGAGAATTTACAAAAAGTGTTTTTGATTTTAATTCCATTCGACTGATGAAATTTGCACAAAGTATGAATCAGGAAGTATTTAAGGACGATACGATTTTTTATGGAGGGGCATTGAATCAGAATGGAGCAAGTCCAGAAAATATTGCGGGAAGAATGCTAAAAAAAATGGAAGCAGGCTGTAGCTATTTTCTCACACAGCCAGTTTATGATGAGGAAGGAATGGAACGGCTTGCTTTTCTAAAAGAACATACAGGAGCAAAGATTTTAATAGGAATTATGCCCCTTGTCAGCAGAAGGAATGCTCTTTTTATTAAAAACGAGATGCCAGGAATTCATGTGCCGGATAAAGTTGTTGCAAAATATAAAGAAGGTGCCTCAAGAGAAGAATTTGAGGAAGCGGCAATTGAAATTTCAAAGGAAGTTATCGAAATGGGAAAAAGTATCGGGGCCGGATTTTATTTTATGACACCATTTAACAGAGTCTCTCTGGTAAAGTCTATACTGGAATATGTATAATAAGTATTGAGGGCATAACGATAATAAATGTCTATATGTATCATACAAATAAGCTATTTTGTAAATGATTTTAGATTATTACAAGTAAGATAAAGTATGGCGAGAAAACTTTTTGTATATATAAATAGTTAAGTATAGAGAAAATAAACGCAAGAAAACGAAGTATAAGTAAAGGAAAAACAAAAATGAAGACAGAAGAACTTTATACTATGATACAACAAAACCCGGTTATTTTAGACGGAGCGACTGGCTCAAATCTCCAGAAAGTTGGAATGAAGCCGGGAGTATGTCCAGAAGAATGGATTCTTGAGAATGAGGATAAGTTAATTGATTTACAAAAGTCTTTTGTGGAGGCAGGAACAAATATTTTATATGCACCTACCTTTTCTGGAAACCATGTTAAGTTAGAAGAATATGGGTTGGCAGACCGTGCAGAAGAAATCAATAAGCGTTTAGTTGGTCTTAGTAAAAGAGCGGCAGGAGATAAGGCTCTTGTAGCTGGTGATATGACAATGACAGGTGTTGCTTTAGAACCAGTAGGTCCGATGAAGCTTGAGGATTTAATTAATATTTACAAAGAACAGGCAAGGTATTTATTAGAGGCAGGTGTTGATTTATTTGTCGTAGAAACAATGATGAGTCTTGCGGAGACAAGAGCAGCGGTTATTGCAATTAAGGAAGTGTGCGATCTTCCGGTTATTGCTTCTCTTACTTTCCAAGAAGATGGTAGAACTTTATATGGAACGGATCCTGTAACAGCAATTGTTGTGCTACAGAGCATTGGTGCGGATGTTATTGGTGTAAACTGTTCTACTGGACCAGAACAGATGATTCCTGTTATTAAGAAAATGAAGGAATATGCAGAAGTTCCGATTCTTGCAAAGCCGAACGCCGGACTTCCTATATTAGAGGATGGAGTAACAGTATATCCAATGACACCAGAAGAATTTGCTTCCTGGGGACCGGCATTTATTGAGGCGGGTGCCGGACTTATTGGAGGATGCTGTGGCTCCACACCAGAGCATATCAGAATGCTTGCTGAAAAAGTTGCCGGACTTACCACAAAGGTACCTCATAATATCCATCCGATTATGCTTGCTTCAGAAAGAAAGAGTCAGGAAATCGCTCTTGATGGCAAGTTCCTTGTTATCGGTGAGAGAATAAATCCAACTGGAAAGAAAAAACTCCAGGAAGAACTTCGTGCAGGAAAACTTGATATTGTAGAGATGATGGCAGAACAACAGGAAGAGATGGGAGCACATATTCTTGATATCAATATGGGTACAAATGGTATTGATGAAAAAGAGATGATGCTAAAAGCCATCTCTAAAGTGACAATGGTTTCTAGTCTACCTCTTTGTATTGATACAAGCTACGTAGAAGTTATGGAAGCGGCACTTCGTGCTTATCCAGGACGTGCCCTGATTAATTCTATTTCTTTGGAGAAAGAGAAAATTGAAAAACTTCTTCCATTAGCGAAAAAATATGGAGCAATGTTTATTCTTCTTCCGCTTTCTGATGAAGGACTTCCAAAAAGTCTTGATGAAAAGAAAGAAATTATCAATGAAATCTTAGAAAAAGCACAGAAGCTTGGTATTTCCAAAAATCAGATTATCGTAGACGGATTGGTTACTACAGTAGGTGCAAATAAAAATGCAGCACTAGAGACATTAGAGACTATCCGTTACTGTAAAGAAGACTTGAAACTTTGCACAACAATGGGACTTTCTAATATTTCCTTTGGGTTACCAGAAAGACCATATGTTAATGGAGCCTTTGCTTCGATGGCCATTGCAAGTGGACTTACAATGGCGATTGCGAATCCATCCAATCAACTTTTAATGGGAATTTCTTTTGCTTCTGATCTTCTTCGCAATAAGGAAGGTTCTGATATTGCCTATATTGAGCAGATTCAGCGAATGGCACCTTTAAAAGAAGCTACAATCGCTAAGGCGGCACAGGCAGCTGGAAATGAAGAAAAACAACAGAATGAGAAGAATACACCTGCGGAAGAGATGGGTGGGGATATTAAGAAAAATCCGGTATTCGAAGCTGTTTTAAAGGGAAATAAAGACGGGATTGTTGATATTGTAAAAAAAGAGATTTCGAAAGGGGCAAAGCCTGGAGTAATTCTTGATGAGCTGTTGATTCCAGCAATTAATGAGGTTGGAGTATTATTTGATAAACAGAAATATTTCCTGCCACAGCTTATTTCTAGTGCCAATACGATGGAGCAGGCGGTAGCGTACTTAGAACCACTTTTAAAAGAAGGCGGCACTCAGGAAAAAATGCCGACAATTATTATTGCTACAGTAGAGGGGGATATTCACGATATTGGAAAGAATCTTGTTGCCCTGATGCTCCGCAACTATGGATATGATGTGATTGATCTTGGAAAAGATGTTCCTGCTGATGAAATTATCGCAGCGGCAAAAGAACATAATGCGTCAATTATTGTGTTATCTGCCTTAATGACAACAACAATGATGCGGATGAAAGATACGATTGCCTTAAAGGAAAAAGAGCAGCTTGATGTGAAAGTGATGATTGGCGGCGCGGTAACGACACAGAGTTTTGCGGATGAAATCGGTGCAGATGGGTATTCTACAGATGCAGCCGATGCAGTACGTCTTGCCAAAAAGCTTTTAGCAGAGTAAAATGTCTATAAAAGATAAAGGGAGGTACGAATGAGCGAGGCACGAAAAATTGATGTTATTATTCCGACATATCATCCGGACGAAAAGTTAGAAAAATGTCTTCGTATGTTAAAAAGACAGACAGTACAGCCACAGAAGATTCTCTTAATTAATACAGAAGAAGAATTTTTTCACAGCAAGGTGTTTTCTACAGTAAAACAGGGGGGAATTGTTCATATCACCAAGCCGGAATTTGACCACGGCGGCACAAGAAACCAGGCAGCGTCAATGTGTGATGGCGATATTATGATTCTTTTGACACAGGATGCGATTCCGGCAGATGAACATCTCATTGAGAATTTGATCAAGCCGTTTGAAGATGAAGAAGTTTGTGCGGCGTACGGTAGACAGATGGCAGACAAAAAAGACAATCCGATTGAAGCATACACGAGAATTTTTAATTATCCAAAAGAAAGCAGGATTAAGAGTAAAGAAGACTTGCCGAAGCTTGGAATTAAGACATTTTTCTGCTCCAATGTATGTGCGGCATATCGTAAGTCAGAGTATAATGCGCTTGGAGGATTTCCTCTGCATACGATATTTAATGAGGATATGATTTTTGCTTCTCATCTTATCGAAGCAGGAAAGAAGATTGCCTATGTGGCAGATGCCAAAGTATGGCACTGGCATAATTATACAGCAAAAGATCAGTTAAAGAGAAACTTTGACCTTGCGGTATCGCAAGTAGATGCTGGTGGGCTTTTTACACAGGTAAAGTCTGAATCTGAAGGAATCCGTCTTGTCAAGATGACATTAAGGCACTTTATTAAAAAGGGACAATTTTATTATATTCCAAAGATTATTACACAAAATGGTGCAAAATATATTGGATATCGTCTTGGGAAAAATTATAAAAAGCTTCCGAAAAAGTGGATTCTTAAAATATCTCTTAACCCATGGTACTGGAAGTAAAAACTGGGATAGCAAAGCGATGTATTCGCAAAAAGCGGGTATGGCAGATATAATTTTGCAAATTGATTCGAAATAGTTAAATAAACTTTAAGAAATTTTGACTTGCAATAGAGGAAAAATTAGTATAATGTATAAAAAGAGTTTTTTGTACAGGAGGTTTTAAAGTTTGAAAGAAACAGATAGAAATACAAATATAGACAAAAAAGAAGCCAAAAAAGCAAAAAAGGCTCGCAAACGAGGAAGAAAAGGACGCAGAATCGCACAGGTTCTTGTGTGTTTCCTTCTTACAGTTGCCTTTGTTGCTTCAGCAGCAGGAGGAGCAGTAGCCGCTTATTATAAAGCAGCAACGAATACCATTACAACAGATACAAAGACAGCTTTAAAGAATGCAGATGTTGTAGATGCTGACCTTGAATATGATCAGGATGTAGTAAATATTCTTCTTATAGGCTGTGACAAGCGTTCTGATGAGACAGAAGCAGGACGTTCTGATTCTACGATGATTGCAACCATCGATTTAAAGAATGGTAAGTTAAAACTGACTTCTCTTATGAGAGATATGTATATTGATATTCCAGGGTATGGTTATCATAAGTTTAATGCTGCCTATTCTTACGGTGGTGTACAGCTTGAGTATGAGACGATTGCAGAAACTTTCGGAATCAAACTTGATGGATATGTAGAGGTAGATATGGAGGCATTCCGTGAAGTTGTAGACTTAATCGGAGGTGTTCCAATGGACCTTACCGAAGCGGAAGCTTATTTCATGAAGACCGCTTATGTGAATTCTAAACATGGTGAGAAAAATGTAAAAGCTGGAGAAAATATGCTTACACCATATCAGGCTTTAGCATACTGTCGAATTCGTCAGGACGTTACAGGAGAGTTTGGACGTACAGACCGTCAGCGTAAGATTCTTATTTCTGTATTTAATGAATTAAAGAGTGAAGATATTATGACAATCACCAATATTTGCATGAAAGCACTAAAATATGTCACAACAGACCTTACTGAAAAGCAGATAAGAAGTCTTTTAACTTCTGTTATCACGATGGGAGCAACCGAGGTAGAGCAGCTTCGTATTCCGTATGAAGGCTCTTATACCGAGGGACGTCTTAGTGGGAATGGTGCATGGGTAATGCAGGTAGACTATGAAGCGAATAAAAAGGCGTTGCAGTATTTTATTTTCGGTATTGGAGAGGATCCTGGAATTAATGATTCCTACGGAGTCGGTAATGATAAGTTTATAAAAGGATACTATCCGGAAAAGACGGAAGGTATCTCTACATATTAATTTATGTTTTAATGTTTGTGAAGGAGAAATTTTATGAGACAGATAGTATTATCTCTTTTAGTAGATAATAACCCCGGAGTGTTAGCAAGAGTTGCGGCTCTGTTCAGCCGTCGTGGATATAACATCGACAGTATTACAGCAGGGATTACAAACGATCCAAAGTATACCCGTATTACAGTAGCGGTAAGTGGAGATAACCAGATTCTTGAACAGATTCGTAACCAGATTGCCAAGCTTGTTGAAGTTCGTAAAATCGTAGAACTTGAGAATAACCATTCTGTATGCCGTGAACTTGTGCTTGTAAAAGTGATGGCGGACAAGAAAGAAAAACAGGAGATTATTGCAATTGCAGATATTTTCCGTGCTAAGGTTGTTGACGTAGCTGCGAACTCTCTTATGATTGAGCTTACTGGTAACCAGAATAAGCTTGATGCTTTCTTAAATCTTATGGCAGACTTCGAAGTACTTGAGATGGTTCGTACAGGAATTACTGGCCTTGGAAGAGGTGTAAGTACATTAAATTGATTTTAATATAGCAATGTACGATGACTTGCAATAAGAGTAATGATTATAGTTTTCATATTATATCAGATGTGAGATGACTCCCACCTCTGTAGGTGGCGAGCAACAAATCAGTATCAGTGGGGGAGTCAATCCCCATCTGATATAGCCTCCGGCAGGATTGCAGAGATGCGCAGAAGAAGTATGTCATGCATTGCATGACGCGCATCTCGCAGCAAGAATGCCGAGGCATTCTTGAATAAGAAGGGATACCCAGATATCCCTTCTTTTTTTAAAGAAAATGAGCCATATTTTTTGAACAAATGAAGGCAAATGGATAACTTGATTCATTTTTGGAGAAAAGTTTTTTAAAAAATAATCAAATATCCCTTGATTTCTCCTATAAAGAGGAGTATTATAACGATTGAAATTCTTATCAGAAGAGATAGAATCAATTTTGATAATAGAATCAATTTATTTTTATAATTTTTACAGGAGGAAACAAAAATGGCAGCAAAAATTTTTTATCAGGAAGATTGTGATTTATCTTTATTGGATGGAAAAAAAATTGCGATTATCGGATACGGTAGCCAGGGACATGCTCATGCATTAAACTTAAAAGAATCTGGCTGTGATGTTATCGTTGGTCTTTATGAAGGAAGTAAATCCTGGGCTAAAGCTGAAAAGCAGGGATTAAAAGTTTATACAGCAGCAGAAGCTGCAAAGCAGGCTGACATCATTATGATCTTAATCAACGATGAGAAACAGGCTAAGCTTTACAAAGAAAGCATTGAGCCAAACCTTGAAGAAGGTAATATGTTAATGTTCGCTCATGGTTTCAACATTCACTTCGGATGTATCGTACCACCTGCAAACGTTGACGTAACAATGATCGCTCCTAAGGCTCCAGGTCATACAGTACGTTCTGAGTACTTAGCTGGAAAGGGAACACCTTGTCTTGTTGCTGTAGAGCAGGATTACACAGGAAAAGCTCAGGAACTTGCATTAGCTTATGGTGCTGGTATCGGTGGTGCTAGAGCTGGTCTTCTTGAAACAACATTCAGAACAGAGACAGAAACTGACTTATTCGGTGAGCAGGCTGTACTTTGTGGTGGTGTTTGTGCACTTATGCAGGCTGGTTTCGAAACACTTTGCGAAGCTGGTTATGACCCACGTAACGCATACTTCGAATGTATCCATGAGATGAAGTTAATCGTTGACTTAATCTATCAGTCAGGTTTTGCTGGAATGAGATATTCTATCTCCAACACAGCTGAATATGGTGATTACATCACAGGACCTAAGATCATCACAGAAGATACAAAGAAAGCTATGAAACAGGTTCTTTCTGATATCCAGGATGGTACATTCGCAAAAGACTTCTTACTTGATATGTCTGATGCGGGATCTCAGGTACACTTCAAAGCTATGAGAAAACTTGCTTCTGAACATCCATCAGAAAAAGTTGGTGCAGAGATTCGTAAACTGTACAGCTGGAGTGATGAAGACCAGTTAATCAACAACTAGTCAGAATATCGCATACATATTTGCTGAATATTTTATAAGGATAGAAAGAAGGTTTTACTTCGGTAAGACCTTCTTTTTTTTTTGGCATAGTTGTGTTATGATATTAAATAGTCTGTGATAATTCGGAACAGTACAAATTAAGAGTGTGTTTAAAAATCATTCTAGCGTGTTGATGCATTGACACTTCATCTTGCGGAAAAAATTTTTAATGTATCAGTATATGGTTTCTGAATTATTACAATATCTGTAATCGGAAATAAAACGGTTAAAAGTGCGGAATACTACGATAGGTATATTGTAAATGACGTAATAATGCGTATCACTGTACAAGACTGCATTTCAAAAAAATTGTAACTGGGAGGTTATGACTAGAACACGTAAATACGCTCTAGGATTAGGCAAAGATTACAGGCATTTTTATAAAAGGTAAAAGCAGGAGGTAGATAGCGAATGCTAAAAGAAACAAATTTTAAAAGTTATTCTTTTATACAAAAAGAAAAGATAGACGAGCTGAATGGATATGGTTATGTATTAGAACATAAGAAGACAGGAGCCAGAGTTCTTCTGGTAGAGAATGATGATACAAACAAGGTGTTTAGTATCGCATTTCGTACTCCTCCGGCAGATGATACGGGTGTTGCCCATATTTTGGAACACTCTGTACTTTGCGGTTCTGACAAGTTCCCGTCTAAAGATCCGTTTATCGAACTGGCAAAAGGCTCTTTGAATACATTTTTGAATGCGATGACATATTCAGACAAAACAGTATATCCAATTGCTAGCTGCAATGATCAGGATTACCATAATTTAATGCATGTTTACTTAGATGCTGTTTTTCATCCCAATATTTATAAGAGGGATGAAATTCTTAAGCAGGAAGGCTGGCATTATGAAATTGCTGATAAGGACGATGAACTGAGGTTTAATGGTGTTGTATATAACGAGATGAAGGGTGTGTTTTCTTCACCAGATGATGTTTTAGCAAGAAAAATTCAGGAAGCACTTTTAAAAGATACTCCGTATGCTTTTGAGTCTGGCGGAGACCCGGATGCGATTCCTGAGCTGACCAGAGAAAAGTTTTTAGAATTCCATAGCAAGTATTATCATCCGTCAAACAGTTATATTTATCTGTATGGTAATGTAGACTTTGTAAAAGAGCTTGCCTTTATTGATGAAGAATATTTAAGCCACTATGATAAAAAGATAGTGGATTCTAAAGTTGCACTGCAGGAGGCCTTTAAAGCACCGGAAACATTAAAAGATACGTATTCCGTATCTGAAGAAGAAGAGGAAGGCGTATATTTAAGCTACAACGTGGCAGCGGGAGATAGTTGTGATAACGAGCGTGGCCTTGCAATGCAGATTCTTGACTATGTTCTTTTCACTATGCCGGGGGCACCAGTAAGGAAGAAACTTATTGATGCCGGTCTTGGAAAAGATGTGGACAGCTATTATGATGGTGGGATTCAGCAACCATTATTTTCAGTTATTGTAAAGAATGCGAAGAAGGGTAACGAGGAGCTTTTTATAAAGACATTAGAAGAAGCCTTAAGAGAGCAGGCAGAAAATGGTCTTAATAAAAAGGCGATTTACTCTGCAATTAATAATTATGAGTTTAAGTATCGTGAGGCAGATTTCGGACGTTTTCCTAAAGGGCTTATTTATGGACTGAATTTTTTAAATAGCTGGTTATATGATGATGCAAAAGCATTAGAACTTGCAGATTCTTTAACTCCGCTTGCCAGATTAAAAGAAAAGGTGGATACAGGCTATTTTGAACAGCTTATTAAAGAAAGCTTTTTAGAAAATACGCATAAAGCTTATGTGTATTTGTATCCGGAAGTTGGCAAGAATGAGCGTTTAGAAGAAGAATTAAAACAGCAGCTTGCAAAAATGAAAGATAAACTCAATGCAAAACAGTTAAATTATCTGATTGAGGATACAAAGAAGTTAAAGGAATTCCAGGAGACACCTTCCACACAGGAAGAACTGGAAAAAATTCCCACATTAGATTTAAGTGATATTTCAAGAGAGGTACTTCCATTTAAAAATAAAGAGATAATGATTGGCGGGACAACAGCAATTGTTCATGAATATCATACGAATGGAATTGTATATTCTGACTTCTGCTTTGATATGTCAGAACTGCCGGAAGAACTGATTCCATATGCTACTTTACTGACAGAGATTTATCGTTATGTAGATACAGAGCATTTTTCCTATAATGATCTGGCAACAGAAATCAACTTAAAGATTGGTGGATTATCTTTTCAGACAGGAATGAATGTGCTGGTATGGAAAAAGAATGGATATCGTCCATACTTTAGCGTGCATATGAAATGCATGGAAAACCAGATTGCAGACGGTATGGCCTTATTAAAGGAAGTTCTGTTAAGTTCCAAGATGGATGATAAGAAACGTTTAAAAGAGATTATCTCCGAGCTTCGCACAAAGATGGATACAAGAATTCCTGCAGCTGGTCATGTGTATGCAGCCAATCGTGCACTGTCTTATGTTGATCCGATGATGAAGTATAAGGATACTGCAGAGGGAATCGGATTCTATGAGTTTATTAAGAAGTTAGATAAGAACTTTGACAGCAATGCAGATCTCCTTGTAAAACAGCTTGTAAGAGCGCAGATGTGTATTTTCCGTAAGGAGAATCTGACATTATCTCTTACAGGAGAATTTAACTTTAAGTCCTTGATGGAAGGAGAAATGTTACAGTTTAACCGTATGCTTTATGATATGCCTTGTGTAAAGACTGTTCCGACATTTGTTTTGGAGAAAAAGAATGAAGGATTTAAGACAGCAAGTAAGGTACAGTATGTGGCAAGTGCAGGTTCTTTTGAAAAGGCGGGACAGGAATATCATGGGGCTTTAAAAGTATTAAAGACCATTTTCTCCTATGATTATCTTTGGGTGAATGTCCGTGTGACTGGGGGTGCGTATGGTTGTATGTGTAACTTCTCAAGAAATGGATATGGCTTCTTTACTTCTTACAGAGATCCGAACCTTTCTGCCACATTAGATGTCTATAAAAAGGCTGCAGATTATGTAAGAAAATTTGAAGCTGGTAAGAGAGATATGACAAAATATATCATCGGAACCATCAGTGGCATTGATCAACCGTTAGAGCCGTCTGCATTAGGAGAACGCTCTTTCCATGCTTACCAGTCTGGAATTACAGTAGAAATGATTCAAAAAGAAAGAAATCAGGTTCTTGATGCAACTGAAGAGACGATTCGTTCTCTTGCGGGATATATTGAATCTATGATGGATGCAGGAACAGTATGTGCTATCGGTAATGACCGTAAGTTAGAAGAAGAAAAAGAGATGTTTAAGCAAGTGTACAGTTTAAACCAATAAAGAGAACAAGATAGAGGAAGGAAAAAATATGAGTAGAAGTTTTAAATCAGGATTTGTAACCATTATCGGTCGTCCAAATGTAGGAAAGTCTACATTAATGAATCAGTTAATTGGTCAGAAGATCGCGATTACTTCCAGTAAGGCGCAGACAACAAGAAACAGAATTCAGACCGTATATACAAGCGAGGAAGGCCAGATTGTCTTCCTCGATACACCGGGAATTAATAAGGCAAAAAATAAGCTTGGGGATTATATGCTTATGGCGGCCGAAAGAACATTGAATGAAGTAGACCTTATTTTATGGCTTGTAGAACCAACGACATTTATTGGTGGGGGAGAACAGTATATTATTGAAAAGCTTCAGAATGTAAAGACACCGATTTTCCTCGTAATTAATAAGACAGATGTCGCAAGCGAAGAGGAAATCTTAAAAGCAATCGTTGCTTATAAAGATCAGTGTAATTTTGCAGAGATTATTCCGGTCAGTGCATTAGAAGGCAATAATACGGATGATTTAGTACATTCCATTTTTAAATATCTTCCAGAAGGACCAATGTATTATGATGAAGATACTATCACGGACCAGCCGGAACGTCAGATTGTGGCAGAGCTTGTCAGAGAAAAAGCACTTCGCCTGTTAAGCCAGGAGATTCCACATGGTATTGCTGTTGTCATTGAGCGTATGAAGACTCGTAAAAGTGGTGATATTGTAGATATTGAAGCAGTAATCGTTTGCGAAAGAGATTCCCATAAACGTATTATCATCGGTAAAAAAGGTGCGATGATCAAAGAAATTGGTACACAGGCAAGAGTGGAGATGGAGAATCTTCTTGATATGAAGGTGAATCTGCGTCTGTGGGTAAAGGTTCGAAAGGACTGGAGAGACAGCGATATTCTTCTGAAAAACTACGGTTACAATAAGAAAGAACTGTAAAGACAGCGATGAGTGAGCAAACAAAAGTGACAGGAATTGTCCTGTCAGTCTATCCTGTCGGGGAGAATGACAGGCGGCTTACAATTCTTACAAAAGAACGTGGAAAAATCCAGGTATTTGCCAGAGGAAGCCGCCGACCGAAGCATCCTTTATTTGGAGTGACACAGCCGCTTATTTATTGCGAGTTTATGGTCACAGATACGAGGAATTATACATATTTGAATTCAGCAGAATGTAAGGATTATTTTCATTTTTTAAAGAAGGATTTAGAGAATATTTATTACAGCTCCTATTTTGCAGAAGTGGCAGAATATTTTACAATGGAGGGGCAGGATGAAAGAAATGTACTGAACCTTTTGTTTGTCACTTTTCTTGCTATGAAAAAAAAGCTGATTCCGCTTTCTCTTATACGAAGAATATATGAATTGAAAATATTACAGTTTGCCGGATTTGGACTGCAGTGTTTGCAATGCGTTCACTGTGGAAGTGAGGGACATCTTATAAGGATTTCTTTTGAGGAAGGCGGTATGCTCTGCAGTAGCTGTGCCACAAAAGGACAGGGGAGAGAGGTAGATTCGGCAGTTCTTTATGTCCTTCAGTATGTATCCTCGATTCCATTAAATCGATTATACTCCTTTACTCTTAAAGAAAATGTTGATAAAGAATTTGAGTGGATAGTAAAGCGGTATTTCGTAGTACACGTAGAACATAAATTTAAATCAGCAGAAATGCTTGAAATGCTGTAATTGTACTTTTTATGTAGTCGTATAGCCTTAAGAAGGTGGCAGTAAAGGCAGAATGAGCCATTCCGAATTTATATATCAGATGTGAGATGACTCCCACCTCTGTAGGTGGCGAGCAACAAATCAGTATCAGTGGGGGAGTCAATCCCCATCTGATATAGCCTCCGGCAGGATTGCAGAGATGCGCAGAAGAAGTATGTCATGCATTGCATGACGCGCATCT
>NZ_CAKRCF010000022.1 GCF_934307085.1 uncultured Anaerobutyricum sp. | reverse complement strand
TTCCCCTTTTATATTTTTTCTAAATGGTGCATCATTTCTTCTGTCAAAACTGCCTTTTCTAAACGCATCTTTTCCATGAGAAGTACTTCTTTCCTCTTTTGGTAGTAATACAACTTACCAATAGACATCTGCGTAGATAAATCCGGACACTCTATCATTAATTGTCTAATCATATGCACAGATAATACTTTTACAGAAGAATTTCCTTGAATAGCAATCATTCGCTGCCTTTTTATTTCTGGATGTTCGTTAAAATACCAGGCAAAATAATAGGGATCCATTATTCCGTTCTGAAATTCAATAGAAACGAAATTTGACGGAATAATTTTACCCTCATGCCGTTTTTCCAATACAGCAGCACGATGAAAGGAGGTCAGTCCGATTACAATACTATGCTCTTTTGCCAGATTCAGATTTTTTACCTTTTTCTTATCCACCAAAACTGTAGGGATTTCATAATCCCATAGCCCATTTTCCTCGTCAAGTAACTGACTGATTGTAAGGATTGGGTATTCCATTCCCTCACTTAATATCTTTGGCTTTATTCTATTTAGTACAACACCATGTGTAATCTGGCTGATTTGTTCTAAAAGGAGCTCCAACCTTACTGCCTCCTGGTAAAAATAATTTATTTGATAATCTCGCGAAGTGCCAGATTAATTCTTCCCATCTTATCGATTTCAAGAACTTTTACTTTTACTTTATCACCGATATTAACAACATCTTCTACTTTTTCTACTCTCTCTTTGGAAAGTTTGGAAATGTGAATCAGACCATCTTTATTCGGGGATAATTGTACAAATGCACCGAAGTTCATAATACGTACAACTTCTCCTTCATAAATCTTACCTGCCTCAACTGGCTCTACGATAAGACGGATGATTTCCATTGCTCTGTCAATCATAGTCTGATCAACACCACAAATGTCTACTCTTCCTTCATCGTTAATATCTATCTTTACGCCTGTCTCATCAATGATTGCGTTAATTGTCTTACCCTGTTTTCCGATAATCTCGCTGATCTTATCTGGATCTACATGCATCTGCATAATCTTTGGTGCATATTCTCCAACATGATCTCTTGGTGCAGAGATAACTGGTTCCATAACATCAGTAAGGATATGTTCACGAGCTTCTTTTGTACGGGAAATTGCCTCACGGATGATGTCTGGTGTCAGACCATGAATCTTGATATCCATCTGGATAGCAGTGATACCATCATGTGTACCGGCAACCTTAAAGTCCATATCACCAAAGAAGTCCTCAAGTCCTTGAATATCTGTTAATACGATGTAATCATTATCACTGTCTCCTGTTACAAGACCTGTAGAAATACCTGCAACTGGTTTCTTAATTGGAACACCTGCTGCCATTAAAGATAAAGTAGATGCACAGATACTTGCCTGGGAAGTGGAACCGTTAGACTCTAATGTTTCAGAAACAGTACGGATTGCATATGGGAATTCGTCCTCACTTGGAAGTACTGGAACTAAAGCTCTCTCTGCTAAAGCACCATGACCGATCTCACGACGTCCCGGACCACGGCTAGGCTTTGTCTCACCTACGGAGTAGCTTGGGAAGTTATAGTGATGCATATATCTCTTAGATGTTACATTCGCATCAAGACCGTCAATCTTCTGTGCTTCTGATAATGGTGCTAATGTTGTAATTGTCATAATCTGTGTCTGTCCACGGGTAAACATACCAGAACCATGTACTCTAGGTAAAAGATCAATTTCAGCAGCTAATGGACGAATCTCATTAATAGCACGACCATCTGGACGCTTGTGGTCTTTTAAGATCATCTTACGAACAGTCTTTTTCTGGAACTTGTATACTGCATCGTCGATTAATGGAATCCAGTCTTCATGTTCTTCTGCGTAACGTTCTTCTAACTTCTCTTTAATTTGACGGATATTCTCTTCACGAACCTGCTTTACATCAGTAAATACAGCTTCTTCCATAGCCTCTGGAGTAATGAAAGATACCATATCATTCCATAAGTCTTCTGGAGTATCTACATGCTCGTATTCATGTTTCTCTTTTCCGCATTCTTCTACGATTCGGTCGATAAACTTAATAACTTCCTTATTCACTTCATGAGCCTTGAAGATAGCTTCAATCATCTTATCTTCTGGAACTTCATTCGCGCCAGCTTCAATCATAATTACTTTCTCTGCTGTAGAAGCAACTGTAAGAGCAAGATCAGAAACTAACTGCTGGTCTGCTGTAGGGTTTATGATAAACTCTCCGTCAATGAGACCGATTCTTGTTCCTGCGATAGGACCATCAAATGGAATATCAGAAATAGATGTTGCAACAGAAGCACCAAGCATTGCTGTTACTTCTGGAGAACAGTCAGGGTCTACTGCCATAACTAAGTTATTCAGTGTTACATCATTTCTATAATCCTTAGGGAACAATGGACGCATTGGACGATCAATAACACGGGATGTAAGAACTGCATGCTCAGATGCCTTCCCCTCTCTCTTATTAAATCCTCCAGGAATCTTACCTACTGCGTACATCTTTTCCTCAAACTCAACACTAAGAGGGAAGAAATCGATTCCTTCTCTTGGCTTCTCTGAAGCTGTTGCTGTGGATAAAACCACTGTATCACCGTAGCGCATAAGAGCGGCACCATTGGCCTGCGCTGCCACTTTTCCGATTTCAACTGTCAGTGTTCTTCCTGCCAGTTCCATAGAAAACTGTTTTACCATTACTTAAACCTCCAAAAAAATATATATTTATTAATGTGGGAAGGTTTCCGAAACCACTGAAAAAAACACTGCTTTTCCCAATGCCCTTTTCAGAAGTCTCGGTCACACCCTTCCCTTAGCCATAAATGATGACCTAATCTTTACCATTCTATCACAGGATAAAAAAAACTGCAATAGGTGAAAAAATGGCCTACACATAAAAGAATAGAACAAACAAGCATTAAAAAACAGAAAAACCAGACACCTCTATATAAAAATACTTTATTTTCACTGCACCCTTAATAATCACCTGCATTAAGAGCTTGTTCTAAAGCGTATTTTTACATAATAGAGATGCCTGGCTTCTATTTGTTTAGCTTATCAGGATTTATTTAAAATATTCTACTCCACTTTCAAAAATCTTCTGATCCTGTTTTGCGTAGATATTCTTAGCAATATTCTCTCCGATACGTTCGGAATGTGCCATCTTACCAAGTACACGTCCATCTGGGCTTGTGATACCTTCGATAGCATAGTAAGAACCGTTTGGATTATAACGGTCATCCATTGTAGGTTCTCCGCTTAAGTTGACGTACTGTGTTGCAACCTGTCCGTTTTTGAATAATTTTTCAATCCATTCTTTGCTGGCAACGAAACGTCCTTCACCGTGAGATGCAGGAATTGCATAAATCTGGTCAAGTACAGCTTTACGAAGCCATGGGGACTTATTGGTTACTACTTTTGTATATACCATAGTAGATACATGGCGGCCAATCTCGTTCATGGTAAGTGTTGGAGAATCTTCTGTCTGGTTAACGATTTCTCCATATGGTACAAGACCAAGCTTAATGAGTGCCTGGAATCCATTACAAATACCAAGTGCAAGACCGTCTCTCTCGTTAAGAAGCTTCATAACGGATTCTTTAATCTTTTCATTTCTAAATACCGTTGCAAAGAACTTCGCAGAACCTTCTGGCTCATCACCTGCACTGAATCCACCTGGGAACATAATAATCTGTGCCTGGCTGATTGCCTTTTCAAATGCATTTACAGACTCGAGAATATCAGATTCAGACTGGTTCTTAAATACAAGTGTCTCTACTTCTGCTCCTGCACGGCGGAACGCCTTCGCTGAATCATATTCGCAGTTTGTTCCTGGGAATACTGGAATAAATACCTTTGGAACTGCGACTTTATTCTTACATACATAAATATCATTTGTACGGTATAATGGCTGTGATACGTTATGCTTGGTTGCATTTGTCTTTGTAGGGAATACAGATTCTAACGGTGCCTGCCATACGTCACACATTTCTTTTAAAGAAATCTCTTTTTCACCAACTTGGAAGAATGGATCATCTGTAATTCTTCCTACGAAAGTATTCGGCAGAACAGCCATCTCATCCATCCACTCTGTAGGAATCTCTACAAGAATAGAACCATAATATTTCTTTGTAAGATCTTCCTTATTAAAATCTCTTACTAACTTCGCACCATACATATTTCCAAAGCTCATCTTACTGATTGCCTCAATCAGTCCACCGGCTCCAAGGGCATATGCGGATGCAATAATATCTTTACGCATTAATTTATGAATTGTATCATAAATCTTTCCGGCCTCTTCATAATCTGGAATACCATATTCGTCAAATGGAATATCCACACGAAGAAGATTATTACCTGCTTTCTTAAATTCTGGTGTAACAACATGAGAAGCCTTTGTATAATCTACTGCAAAGGAAACTAATGTCGGAGGAACATCAATATCTTCAAAGGAACCAGACATACTGTCTTTTCCTCCGATTGATGGAATTCCGAAACCTTTCTGTGCATTGTAAGCACCGAGTAATGCAGCGAATGGTTTGCCCCATCTCTTAGGATCTGTGCCAAGTCTTTCAAAATATTCCTGGAATGTAAGACGAATCTTACGGAAGTCCCCACCGGCAGCTACAATCTTTGCTACAGATTCAAGTACTGCATAAACTGCTCCGTGGTATGGGCTCCAGCTTGAAAGATATGGATCAAATCCGTAGGACATCATTGTTGTGAGTTCTGTTTTACCCTCTAATACAGGTAACTTTGCTGTCATTGTCTGAATTGGAGTAAGCTGTGTCTTTCCACCAAATGGCATCGTAACTGTTCCGGCTCCGATAGAGCTGTCGAACATTTCTATTAAGCCTTTCTTAGAACATACGTTAAGGTCAGAAAGTTTCTCTGTCCACATCTCTTTTATATCTTTCAGTTCACTCTGTGTCTTATAGTAACATGCTTTTTCATCTGGCATCTCTACTTCAACAGTTGTCTCCTGATGTGCTCCGTTCGTATCTAAGAATGCACGGGAAAGGTTTACAATTTCTTTGCCTCTCCAGGACATAACCAGACGTTTTTCCTCTGTTACTTCTGCAACTACTGTAGCCTCTAAGTTTTCTTCTTCTGCGTAAGCGAGGAACTGTTCTACATCTTTTTTATCAAGAACTACTGCCATACGTTCCTGAGATTCGGAAATCGCAAGTTCTGTTCCGTCAAGACCTGCATATTTCTTAGGTACTTTATCAAGATCAATACGAAGTCCGTCTGCAAGTTCACCAATCGCTACAGATACACCGCCTGCACCAAAATCATTACACTTCTTAATAAGGATGCTTACTTCCTCACGACGGAATAATCTCTGAATCTTACGCTCTGTAGGTGCGTTACCTTTCTGTACTTCTGCTCCACAGGTATCGATGGACTGTGTTGTGTGTGCTTTAGAAGAACCCGTTGCTCCACCACAGCCATCACGTCCGGTACGTCCACCTAAAAGTACGATGATATCTCCTGGATCAGATGTTTCTCTGATAACATTCTTTCTTGGAGCTGCACCGATAACTGCACCAATCTCCATACGCTTTGCAACATAACCTGGATGATATACTTCATCTACTAATCCAGTCGCAAGACCAATCTGGTTACCATAAGAGCTGTATCCTTTTGCAGCACCAGTTGTGAGTTTTCTCTGTGGAAGCTTACCTTTCATCGTCTCTGACATAGGAACAGTAGGATCTGCACAACCAGTTACACGCATAGCCTGATATACATAGGAACGTCCTGATAATGGGTCACGAATTGCACCACCAAGACAGGTAGCTGCGCCACCAAATGGTTCGATTTCTGTTGGATGATTATGTGTCTCGTTCTTAAAACTAATCAGCCATTCTTCTGTCTTATCTTCAAATTCTACAGGAACAACGATACTGCAGGCATTAATTTCATCGCTCTCTTCCATATTATCAAGAAGTCCATCCTGTTTTAACTTCTTCATTCCCATAAGAGCAAGATCCATCAGGCAGATAAACTTATCCTTTCTGTCTCCATATACTTCCGCACGGTCAGCAAGATATTCATTATATGTCTTTTCAAAAAGAGGTTTATAATATCCATCACCAAATGTAACCTCCTTAAGTTCTGTAGAGAATGTTGTATGACGGCAATGGTCAGACCAGTATGTATCTAACACACGAATCTCTGTCATGGAAGGGTTTCTGTCTTCTTCTCCATGATAGTAATTCTGGATATAACGGAAATCTTCAAATGTCATTGCAAGACCTAAAGAATCGTAAAGTGCTTTCAGCTCTTCTTCTTGCATATCCTTAAATCCGTCAAAGATTGCAACATCTGCTGGTTCTTCGTAATCCATAACGAGAGTTTCCGGCTTTTTCTCGTCTGTCTCTCTGGAATCTACTGGGTTGATACAGTATTCTTTGATCTTCTCAAATTCCTCATCGCTGATATTACCAGAAAAAACATAAGTTGTTGCAGAGCGGATAATTGGTTCTTCCTTCTCATTAAGAAGCTGTAAACACTGCATAGCTGAATCGGCTCTCTGATCAAACTGTCCAGGAAGATATTCTACGCTAAATACTCTGTCTCCCTCTTTTTTAGGGAAATCTTCCTCGTACAAATCATCTACAGGTGGTTCTGAGAATACGGTAACTGCCGCTTTTTCCATCGTTTCTGCTGAGACATTCTCCACATCATAGCGAATCAGAACTCTGACATTACTGACATCCTCTATAGAAAGATATGCCTTTAATTCTTCTGCAAGTTCTTTTGCCTTTACCGCATAGGACGGTTTTTTTTCCACATATAATCTCTTTACCTGACTCATGATATCCTCCAAGTATGTTTAATTAAATTGTGGGGACAATTCAGAAATTATCACCCTATTTTTCTGTTAAAAATATCATAACACTTTTTTATTCTATTTCCTATGGTTTTATATCAGTTTCTTCAAAACCATGAATTCTGACAAAAATCGACGAAAAAAATTCAAAAATTTTTAGATTTTTTACAGATGAATTCTTTTTATTATCTGAAATACCAAAAGATTTGAATAGACAACTGGTCTTGTTTCCGCATAAAAAATGATACCGTCTGTCGATGCCTTTACTTCAGAAATAATCTCTCCACTGTCCGCTTTCATAATTTGTGCTAATACATCTCCACGACTGACTTCCTGACCGCAGTCTACTTTTCTTATAAAAATGCCTGCCGCCTCCGTCATGATTGGTTCTAAATCGCCCTCTTTTAAGACACTGGCAATATAGCCGCTATGAGAATAATAACGAATAATTCCCATTCTCGTAAGGAAACGCAAAATAGAAGAAACAGCTTGTGTTGCCAGTTCATCATCAATTTTCCCTGTCATTCCTGTATACAAAGAAAAGGCTTCTGTACCGTTTCTCTGCCAGTTATTATGTAATGTTGTTCTGTCAAATGGTCTGCTTTTCGCCTCGATAACATAAGGCAATCCAAACAGATTCGCAAGACTTGTACTTCCGTGTTCCGGATCAAGCAAGCGGATATGAGGCATAAAGGTTCCTCCTAGATAAAAGGACGGTAAATGAATGCCATATCGGTAACCCCTAGTCGTTTCCATAATTGCATATGCTACACGACTTCCCGATTCCCCGGATGGATTGCCTGGAAATAACCTGTTTAAATCGGTATCATCAGAAATCCAAAATCTCTTTCCAAAATCCATCGACATATTGTTTACAGAAGGAATCACTAAAATGCCATTTTCTCCTACAATGTCTCCACGTTTTTCGATTTTTTTCAGTACATCGATGAGCTTTGAACAAATATAAAGCTGTTGGTATTCATTTCCTCGTAAGGCTCCAACAATGCAGGCAGAACGTTCCTTTCCTTCATTTTTCCCAAAATAATATCCTTTTACATTAATTTCCTGTTGAAAAGGAGACTCCATTGAATATAAAACTTTTTCTTCCATTATAAATGTCCTCTCTTTCTCCTATATATACTCTCGGAATCTATTCATACTTTCCAGCAGGTCGTTCTGTCTTACAGATTCTTGCCAAAAGCTCGCCCTCACAAACCGCCGGATATTCTCTTAAACTAAAAATCATTCCATCACAAGGCACAATTATTTCTTCTATTTCCGCTCCAAGAATCGGACGTACGATAGAGCCTATTACCTGTCCTTCTCTTACATAACTTCCAATCTGCGTTTTCGGAATAAAAATCCCACTTGTATTACAGTGAACAACTTCCATATCATTTTTCTTTACAATTACTGTCTTTTTAGTAGGCGAAATCTCCCCATCAAAAATATCGAGTTCTTTCATCATACGAAAAACGCTGTCTATCACTTTTTTACAATAATCATAATCTATTTTAAGTGCAATCCCTGATTCAATTACCATATTCGGAATTCCTTTTCTCCTGAGACTGTAGGCAAGACTTCCTTCCCATACAGAAGAGGAATTACTATTCATCCATAAAACAGGGATTCCCGATTTTTGTGCCAGTTCCGTTACTTTTTTTCCTGCATTCTCTGGTACTCGTATCTGAGGAAGTTCTCGAATAAAGATATCACTTGAATGAATATCTATACAAAAATCAGAACCCATCAAATCCTCAACAACTTCTGCTGCCATATATTCTATCGTATGTCCATGGCGGCTCCCCGGAAACATTGCATTCATATCTAACGCTCCTGGTGCATTACGCTTTCTTATCTCAAGTGCCATCGGTGTTACACAGGGATACACATCCACAATCCCTTTCAAATGTTCTCTATCTTCTTTAATTTTCCGAATCAACTCATAGCAAATATACTGCCCCTGTAGCTCATCTCCATGAACCCCTGCAACAATACTTAATCTTGGCATATCTTCCCATATATAATCTGGCTCTAACCTGTTTTTCTTTATCTTTATTGGAAGTCCTACCGGCATCTGTGCCGTCATTACTGTCTCTATCATATATAGTCTCCCTTCTGTCAATTAAAAATCACTATGGCTACTTTCTGAAACAATTCAAAAAACCACCTTTTAATACTTCTTTTTACTTTTACGTCTATTTCACTTATTGACCTTTTAGCTTTTGTGAGCTATCATTAGCTTCGTATAGAATATACTATAAATTTATCTTTTGCAAATTTTTATACTAGGAGGATATAAATTATGGATAAAATAGCAAGTTTTACCGTAAATCACCTTGATTTAATCCCAGGTGTTTACGTCTCAAGAAAAGACTATGTAGGAAAAGAAGTACTCACTACATTTGATCTGCGTATGACTGCTCCAAATAGAGAACCTGTTATGAACACTGCAGAACTCCATACTATTGAACATCTTGCTGCAACTTATTTAAGAAATAACGACGAGTGGAAAGAAAAAGTCATTTACTTTGGACCAATGGGCTGCCGTACCGGATGTTACTTAATTCTTGCAGGTGATTATGAATCTAAGGATGTTGTAGGTCTTGTACGTAATACTTTCGCATTTATTGCTGATTATGAAGGGGAGATTCCAGGTGCTGCTGCGAGAGACTGCGGCAACTATCTTGACCAGAACCTTCCAATGGCCAAATATCTTGCTAAAAAATATTTAAGAGAAGCGTTAAATAACCCTTCTGAAAAAAATCTGGTTTACCCTGCATAATTTTTTACACTTTTCACATACTACTTCCGTACCTGATTAATGTACTCTCGAAATTCTTTTGTACAGTTGATCAAAAATCAGCCACAAAATCACGTATAAAAAACTTCGGGAGTACATATTGGAAAAAGGAGGATTTATCATGAAAAGTTCAAAGAAAACCTATCAGGAAGTTGCAGAAGCATGTAGTAAATACCAGCCAGTATCTGACAAATATGCTTTCAAAAATTCATCTTGTGAATGTAACACACCAAGTTGCTTAAACTGCACACATTTTACAAACCAGGAGCATTGTGATTTAGACTTATACGACCAGATTGTAGAGAGAATCAAATAAGAGATTTGTAAATTCCAGTTAATTCAAAGGGATTAACACGTTCATTTAAGTGTTAATCCCTTCGAAAAATAATATGACAGAGTTTCTATTTTCTCTGTCATCGCCCCATTTTTTTCAATATTTGCCAACTTGCCAAATCAGAACACAATGTTGTATAATACTCTCAGTGATAAATTTTTTTCAATATACAGGGGGGTTTATTATGCAGTTACTTAAAGTTTATTACGCGTATTTCAGTCCGGGAAATACTACCGAAAAAGTTCTCTCCCAGATTGCATCATCTTTTGAAAATTATCCCGTAGAATCTATTAATCTTACAAGTTACGACGAACGTCAGCAAGAACATCATTTTAAAGAAAATGAACTTCTTATTATCGGTGTACCCGCATACGGCGGCAGAGTTCCTGCTCCAATTGTTGACGCATTAAGCCATTTTTCTGGCTTAAACACACCTGTTGTTCTTGTTGCGACATACGGAAACCGTGATATTGATGATACCTTAATAGAATTAAAAAAGAATGTATTAGACAAGGGCTTTATCCCTGTTGGTGCAGCATCTTTTGTCTGCCAGCATACCTTTTTAAAGGAATGTGCCGAAGGCAGACCAGATGAAGAAGATTTAAAAATGGCAAAAGAATTTGGCGACAAATTAAAAGAACGCCTTCGTCTTCTAGTTACATACGATGCTGGCAACTTAGAAGTTCCTGGTTCTTTTCCATACACCAAACCACCAATGGGTGAATTTCCATTCAAAGTTGAAACGAATGAATATTGCATCTACTGTATGCTCTGTACCGATGTTTGCCCGGTAAAGGCCATTAGCGACAGCAATCCAAAAGATATCGATAACAGCAAATGCTTACGTTGTGGCTCCTGCCTTAGAATCTGCCCAACACAGGCAAAATATTTTACTGAGGAACCTTTTAAGGCATTACAGGAAAAGTTAGCACCATTGTGCGGCATTCGGAAAGAGAACTGGTATACAATAGTCTAAATTTTGATTTGTGTGTCTAAAAAAACGCTGCTGTGGAGGAGTTTGTGATTGGATTGCATTGATGACTTCTAAAAGAGGGATTATTCTAAGGTTGATTTTGTTCCGTTGCGCTAAACGTTCCATGTTGCAAAGTCACAAAATGCAACTTTAGAATAATCCCTCTTTTCCAGTTTTTCTTGAGCAATCCGACTATATATTTTCCCTAGCGGCGTCTGTTGCTAACTCAACAAATTAGAATTTACAATACCTGTTTTGCTGCACCATAGATTCCAGCATCATTTCCGAGGGTCGCCAGTGTAATCTTTGTCTTCTGATTTCCATAGAAAGCATGTTTATAGAAATATTTCTTTACGATATCTAAAAGGATATCGCCCGCTTTAGAAACTCCGCCTCCAATAACAAATACAGCGGGATCAACCGTTGCCGCTAAATTCACTAATGCCTGTCCAAGATAAGCACCAAATTCTTCTGTGATTTCCAGTGCAGCTTCGTCTCCTGCTTTTGCGGCATCAAATACTTCCTTTGCCGTGATTTCTTTGTTGTTTAAGATACTGTCTTTCGCATTTTTTTCAAAATATCTTTTTGCCAGACGAACAAGTCCTGTAGCTGATGCATACTGTTCAAGACATCCTTTTCTTCCACATCCACAACTTTCCGTCTCATCATTTCTTACAGTGATATGACCAATCTCTCCGCCTGCTCCGTGTGCACCAACTACTGCATGACCATCAATGATAATACCACCGCCAACTCCAGTTCCAAGTGTTACCATAATGAGATCTTTTTCTCCTTCTCCAGCACCCTTCCACATCTCACCAAGAGCTGCTACATTCGCATCATTTCCAATGACGCATGGGAACCCAGTGAGTTCTTCTAATTCTTTTTTGATTTCTTTTGCCATCCAGCCAACATTTGCTGCACGTTCAATGGCTCCATTTTTATCTACTGGTGCCGGTACTCCCACACCAATTCCACAGATTTCTTCTGTTACAAGAGCTTTTTCGGCAATTTTTCCCTTAATTGCTTCTGCCACATCCGGCAAAATCCGCTCCCCTTCATTTTCTGTATAAGTCTTAATCTCCCATTTATCAAGAAGATCCCCTTTGACTGTGAAAAGTCCAAGTTTTACAGTTGTTCCTCCAACATCCACTCCAAAACAATATTTCATTATGCTCCCCTTTCCTTTATCGCAAATAATTTTTCTTATATAATATCACAAATCCACATAAATTACTTTTATTATACTATTAATTTCTAACACATTTCTAGCATACTAGTTCATCGACTTTCGACTAAATAACGCAAAATATTTTTTCATCGTCACAGTGACCGAACGAAACATCATGCTAACTTTATCAAGCGAAATCAATGTAGCCCAATGTAAAAATAGGCACTCTATTGGACACGAATTATAATATAATCATCTCAAAAATGGTTTATATATTTTAACCGATATAATCTCCTCTGTCTTCAACGAGTTCATATCCGGCAAAACGTACTCTTCCAGCCAGACAATTTTTGCATTTCGCCGCTTCATCTCCTGTACATATTTTATTATCATAAAGCTCATACTGTTTTCGATTCTCTACGGGAGAAAGATTTGGCATTACTACATTGGCTCCAGCACTAAGTCCTTTTTCCCGTCCTAGTGGGTCTAAAGTTCCGAGTGCTGTTGTTGCAGGAAGAAGTACTTTGGGCAATAACAGCCGCAAAACAGATAAAAGTTTTAAGGTTAATTCAACACTTCCTGCCGCTTCTTTTGCAAACTTCGTGTCGTGATGAGGAATAAATGGTCCAATTCCTATCATCTGAGGCTGTAATTCTTGCAAAAAGACCAAATCTTCCGCTAAATGTTCCCATGTCTGTCCCGGTGAACCGACCATAAATCCAGCTCCTACCTGATAGCCAAGTTTTTTTAGGTCATACAGGCATTGTTTACGATTTGAAAGATGCATACTTTCTGGATGAAGCAGATGGTAATGAGAGGCATTAGCGGTCTCATGACGAAGCAGATAACGGTCCGCTCCCGCCTCTTTCCATATTTTATACGTCTCTTTTGACTTTTCTCCAACCGATAAAGTAATCGCACAATCTGGATGTGCCTTTTTTATTTTCCTTACAATATCCGCAATTCGTTCTTCTGTATACCACGGATCTTCCCCACCCTGTAATACAAAAGTACGAAATCCTAATTTTTCCCCACTATCACAGCAGGCAAGGATTTCTTCTTCGCTAAGACGATATCGTTCTATATTACGATTATCTCTTCGTATTCCACAGTAATAGCAATTATTTTTACAGTAATTTGTAAACTCTATTAATCCTCTTGTAAATACTTTTGTTCCATAATACTGTTTACGGACTTTAACAGCTTCTTCTTTTAAATATTCCATGGTCTCTGGATTATCAAATAGTGAAAATAATTCCAGACATTCTTCTTTTGTCATGGAATGGGTCTCTACAAGTTTTTTTGAAATATCCATTTCTTTTCCTCTAAATCACTCAATATTTTTCCATTGTCATCAACACAGATTTAGTTTTTGATTAATAATACTCCGATTCATCCGGTATGATAAGTGCCGCAACGATATAAAACAATACACCAGAGCCTCCTGCTAACGTAAAGAGAACAACGAGTAAACGAAGGATTGTTGCATCAATTCCGAAAAATTCTGCAAGTCCTCCGCATACACCACATATTTTTTTATCTAAAGATGATTTATAAAGTTTCTTTCCCATAATCCATTACCTCTTTTTATTTCTATATCACGTCTTTTATTTTATTACTTTTTCTATTTCGCCTTTTTTGTTTTTTTCTGCTTTTTTTGAGGTGCAGCGGTTGTTGCCTGCGTAGAAGCTTCTTTTTTCTGCGTTGTCTCTGTTACCTGCTTATCCTCTTTTTTCTGCTGTGTTGTAGCTGTTGTCTGCTCGGCTGCTTTTTTTGCTTCTGCCGCCTTTCGCTCAGCCTCAGCTTTTTTCGCTGCTTCTTCTGCATCTCGTGCTTCTTTTTGCCTTTTTAAGTTATCGCTCCACTTTTTATTAAAGGTAGTATAAGACATAGCTGGAAGTATGATTGTTCCATCTTCTCCCGGAATCTGGCGGACTTCAGCTACTTGATTTTGTGCATGATCTGCAAAATAATTCATCTGATAATTAGCAAGCTTATCTGCAATCAATAAAGCTTGTCCTCTTGTAATACGTTGATTTGCCACTTTACAGGAATCGTCTATTGCCAATGGACTTAATACAAAGGATGCATACGCTTCTTTTGCAGTTTCATCCATCGTTTCTGTACCACTGCAGACAGATACGGTTTCTTCCACTTTTTTATGAGATAATGTTGTTGGATATAATTCCTGTAGAAGTTGTGCAAACCGAGCTACCGTTACGCTTCCATTGCTATTTTCTGAGATAAAAGCAGATAAAGTTGCATTGTCTTTTAGAGAATCAATTGCTCCAAGCATAGTTCCAAGTTGCTTTCTTGTGATTGCTTTATTTGGTGCAAATATTCCGTCTTTTTGCATTGGATAACAATGAAGTGACGAATATTCACTATAAACTGCACCATACTTTTTAGAACTTCTCACATCATAATTGCTTGGGGTCAGAGTAATCTTTCCCTTTTTATAATTTTTAAATGTATAATCAAATAGGCTTCTTATCGAAGCAAAAGTACTTTCCTTACTAACATTTCCAAAGTAGGCACAAATCAGTTCATGACCTTCGTTATCTGTTGCTGTTGCAATAAATACATGACCTGCCGCATTTGTTGTGCCGGATTTTGACCCGATAACTTTATAGGCATCATGATCATAATAAGCCATTCCTTTTAAAAACCAATTTGTTGTATTAACATACATCCCGCCCCGCTGTGTAGAGTAATGTGCCTTTGATACTGCACTTCGAATCATTGGAATTGCCATCGCATATCGGCAAATTTCTGCCATTTCTTTTGCACTAGCATAAGTTTCATTATAGCCAGCACCAATATCGGAACCAACCGGATTATCAAAATGTGTTTTCTTTAAACCAAGTTCTTTACATTTTTCATTCATTGCCTCCACACAGTTTTTTTTAGAACCAAATACACCAACTGCCAGAGAATCTGTCGCATCGGCAGCTGAAGACATCAGGCTTATATGTAATAAATCTTTAAACGTATATTTTACACCTGCACCAATTCCTAAACTATAAGTTCCTGGCGTTGTATGATATACTACATCAGCCTTTGTCTTAATCACAGAATTTACATTTCCCTTTTCCACACAAACAATCGCTGTCATAAGCTTTGCCGTACTTGCGGGATAAATCTTTTTATTTGCATCCTGTCCAAAAAGAACTTCTCCAGAGCCTGCATCCATTACCACATAAGCATGGCATTGTTTCTTCGGTGCTTTTACTTTCGCCTGTCCCTGTAAAGGCAGTGCAATAAACAGCAAAAGTAAAAGTATTCCTGTTAGTTTTCTTTTCATATTGCCTCTCCTTTTGTTTTTCTTTTAAATTTAAGGTGTTTTATTTGTGATTGTCTTGGTTTTTATACTTTACATTTTTTATAATTGTCTTACAACTCTCTTTGTTTTTATCATCCGCTTACTGGGGTATTTTTGAAAAATGCTTTTTGCAAGATTGCATTACAATTTGCGGAAATAATTTTTCAAACACGTTTCTTAAGAAAAGTTTCTGGACAATCTTCTCTCCTTACAGAAAGACATATCCATACTATGTAACGCCCTATAAAGCTTTATTATCATTTCCACACAAAGTTCCTGACTATCATTATAAAGTTCCCAAAGATGCTGACAGGTTTCTGTATCCGCCGGATTAATATCTTTTGGAATAAAATGATAATGTAAATCTAATTCCGGACTGACATATCCACCAATCACTGTCGTAATTGTTCTTTTTACACCAAAACCCGAACGGAAAATATAATTAATTACCAGCTTCATATAAAAAAGGCTGATCTGAATCTGTTTTGTGGACTTTTTAAAATACGGTGCAATTATCATAGCAATCTCTTTTTTATCCTTTATATGACAGGCTCTTTTATAGTGGTTTAAATCCCTGCCGTCACGCTGCATCACCTCAAAATCCCAATCAGTCTCTATCTCTGTATGACTAACACCAGTTTCTTCTATCCGCTTTCTTACATAAGGATGACAGGAGCTGTCTAAAATAAAATGGGTCATAAAGCCGGCAAGATAGGCAAATGCTGCTTTCTTATTCTTCTGTGCCTGAAATACTTTAAACGCTCGTTTAAAAAACTCTCTGGCAGGTTCGTGATGCACTTTTACTCCATACTGATTCACCTTATTTTTGCAATAAGAACGATAATAGAATAAAATGTCCGGACCATGCACGCCAATATTATAATAATCAATATATGGTTCTATTTTTCTTTGCAGCTCTTTGGGAAATTTATGAAAAACTTCCTGGCCATAAGCGTAATGTGTATATGTTGTTGGCATAGTAGTATCTCCTTTTCTTAAGTAAACTGACTATCATAATACCTTCATTCCAGTAATTACATTACCTGAAATTCCCGCAAAATTTCTCCTTCTATTATTATAATGATTCATAGTTTAAAATCAAACGTATCTATAATACTATTTTCTTATTTTACGGCATTCTGTATAATAACGTTTATCCTGTGCATGTCCCATAGAAAAGGTTTTTCTTGGCAATGCCCCATCATGAATTACTGTAGGGAATAATTCTTTTTTTCCCATATCCGGTAAAATAAATCCTATACTATCTTTTTTCCTGGCAAGACTTTCTACTACTTCTTCTCCATGAATGTAGTCAATCTTTCCGCCATTTTGTGCCAGATATCCATCAAGGAATCTCTGCAGACTTCCTAATGTTAATTTAGAAGTTGGACGATCAATGACACATTTCTTTTTCTTTCCATTATAAATGGTATAAAATGTCTGTCCTTTTCCTTCCCTTTTAATATGTAAAGCTGCATTCATCTTACTTAACAAATCTTCTACATGGACATCTGTAACAATTCGATGAATCGCCTCGAATTTCAGTGCCGGACTATGAAGATTCACAATCTCTACAAGTGCGTATCTTGCTGGATGATCTGATAAATCTTCACCTGGATGTGCAGCTTTTAACTGCTCATAATATGCCTTTGCCGCAGCAAGTGAGTGATTTCCATCTCCTACTGCAAATAAAAGAACCGGTCGGTCTTTTACGTTATATTTATCAGAAAAACATTTCGGATCTGCAAGAAAAGAAAGTGCTTTTTCAATTCTCTCTTTTTCCCCTTTTCCAAGCAGATAACCGCAAAGATGTCCGCCCCCCATCATAAGGTCAAAATCATACAAAAGCGGAAGATGCTCTTTTTCCTTCTCACATGGTTCAATAACGTGTTTCCCGGCATCATCTACTAGCAGCATAACATGAGGAAGCTCTAAAACGGCATTGTTACGAATCTCTACTCTTGCTGGAATTCTCTCTGCCACAGTTGCTTCCGTAGCTCTTATAAATGAAGTACTTTTTTTACTATAATCATATTGTTCTAAATCAATCTTTCCAACAATACCTGCACGAACATTTCCAATACTGTCTGTTCGTTCCACATAAATCATCGCATCTTTATACTCTGTAAAAACGTTTTCACGTAGATAAGTATTCATGGAATCTTCAATATTTTTAAGATGCCCCTCATGATTTTCCTTCTCCAAATACACTTCTGGTAAAATCATATCAAGAGTAGATGGACTATCTCCAACAAGTTTTTTTACCTCTTCCCAGTATTTCGGTTCACTGGTAAACTGGTCACAGGCAATAACAGACCACTTTCCCATGTCTACTTCTTTATTAGGCAGTAAAATATCTGCCCCCTCAAATGCTGTCATTTTTATTCTCCTTTTTCCTTCTTTTGTTCCTCTATTTTTTCGGCAAGATCATTTAAATAAACCCACCGTTCCATTTTATCAGAAAGTTCGACTTCCGTCTTTTCTTTTTCTTGCATAAATTCATTCAATTTTATGAAATCAGTCGCACACTTACTGATTTGTTCTTCTAGCTGTGTAATTTTTTCTTCTAACTTCTCAATATCTTCGTCGATTGTCTCAAATTCTTTTTGTTCTTTATAAGAAAATTTCAACTTCTTTTCTTTACTTTTAGAAGCAAGCCACTGCTCTCTTCCTTCTTTTTTCTTCTCATTACTCTTTTTAATATGAAGTCCGGAACCAGAATCTACACTGTCAATCGAATCATTCTCAATCCTTCCTGACTTTTCCTGATATTCTGTATAATCACCTTCATAAATAACGATATTTTCATTTTCAAAAGCAGCAATGCGGTCTACTGTACGGTCAAGGAAATAACGATCATGAGAAACAGTAATAACAATTCCTGCAAATTCATCAAGAAAATCCTCTAAAACTCGAAGAGTTGCGATATCAAGGTCATTGGTTGGCTCGTCAAGAATGAGAACATTTGGAGACTGCATCAGAACTTTTAAAAGATATAATCTTCGTCTTTCTCCACCGGAAATTTTAGCAATCGGTGTATACTGCATATCTGAACTAAAAAGAAAACGCTCTAACATCTTTGATGCACTGACTAAACCTTCGGATGTTCGCACATACTCTGCTGCATCCTTAATGTAATCAATCACTCGCTCTCTTTCATCCATCACTTCACATTCCTGTGCGAAGTAGCCAATCTTGATTGTTTCACCCCATTCAACTACTCCAGAATCTGCCTGCTCTAAATTTGCTAAAATCTTCATCAACGTGGACTTTCCGCAACCATTATGTCCAACAAATCCAATTCGTTCAAATCGTTTAAATATATAAGAAAAATTATGAAATAGCACCTTTTCTCCATATGCTTTAGAAATATCGTAAAGTTCAATCGTCTTCTTACCAAGTCTGGTACCTACAGATCCCATCTCTACCTGTTTTGCCGCTTTTGGGGAATCCATCGCTTTCAATTGCTCAAAACGCTCCAAACGTGCCTTTTGCTTTGTAGAACGTGCCCTCGCACCACGCATAACCCACTTTACTTCGTTTCTGAGAATACTTTGCCTCTTTCTTTCTGAAGCAAGTTCTCTTTCTTCTCTCTCTGCTTTTCGCTCCAAATATCCAGAATAATTCTCCTCATAATAATAAACCTTGCCACCTTCTACTTCCCATATATGGTTCGTTACCTTATCAAGAAAATATCTGTCATGTGTTACCATCAACAGTACCCCACGATAATTCTTTAGATAATTCTCCAACCAGTCAGACATCTTATTATCCAAATGGTTTGTTGGCTCATCTAAAATCAAAATATCTGGTTTTTGCAATAAAACTTTACAAAGAGCCGCTCTCTTCTTTTGTCCTCCAGAAAGATTTTTAATCTTCTCATCAAAATTCTCTAACTCTAATACGGTAAGCATTGCCTTCGCATCGCTCTCATAACCGTAGTCATCTTCCATTTTCTTTCCTTCACAGACATACTTTAAAATACTGCTCTCCTCATCAAATTCTGGATTCTGTCCCATCCAGCCGATTGTCATTCCATTTGAGAAAATAATCTTTCCCTCATCTGCTTCTTCTTCTCCTGCAATAATACGGAGAAGTGTGGATTTACCCGTTCCATTAATACCGATAATTCCGATTTTATCGCCCTCATCTACACTGCAGGACAAATCTTCAAGAACCATCTTATCACCATATAATTTTGAAATATGCTCTACATTTATTACGCTCATAGTAATCTCCTATTCACTTAGACTTCCTGTGATAACAAAAAAAGCTGAAAACCGCAAAGGTCTTCAGCTTCTTCCAACAATGCAGTTGACGGGACTTGAACCCGTACCCAGTCAGCCCGGACTAGATCCTTAGTCTAGCGCGTATGCCAATTCCGCCACAACTGCTTATTGGTGAATGTCTCTCGCTCACCAACGAAATTTATTATAGCACAGAGTTTTTTTAATTGCAAGCACTTTTTATAAAATTTTTCATTTCTTTGATTATTTGAAGTATGGTAAAAGATAAGAGAAGCAAAAAATCAATTCAATGTCGAGAAAGCTGTTCACATGATTCGTCTGTTTGTTCCTCAAATCAGACCTCTCTTCATTTTATAAATTAAAATAAAAAGAGCTGAAGAAAATTCCTCAGCTCTTATCTCATGCAGTTGACGGGACTTGAACCCGTACCCAGTCAGCCCGGACTAGATCCTTAGTCTAGCGCGTATGCCAATTCCGCCACAACTGCTTACCAGTAAGTATCTCTCACTGACGAAATTTATTATAGCACAGCATTTTCTTAATTGCAAGTACTTTTTTAATTTTTTCAATTTTTTTGTTTTTTTTAACTTTAAGAAAAATAATGATTTTTTCAGGTCTAAATTTCAAGCAGTCACCCCCTCTAGTACTACATTATGTAAATGCAAAAAACGCCATATATTTCTATCGGTCTCCCAAGAGCAAATATTAAGTATCCCATGCAAATACTTAACATTTGCCGCCATAAAGATAGATAAAAATATACGGCATTTCCCGTTCTCGTGTATCTTTTCTCTCACCTTAACAAATTATTCTTCTGTTGTATAGTCATTAAGATATTGTATATCCGTCGTGAGATAAAGCCCTGATTCTGTAATATAGGCAGATTCTCCATTCTTCCTTGTTACTTTCCCTTTTACCTGAACCTTATCTCCTACATAAACAGATTTCACTACATTGTCTGCTTTAAAATCTGCCCATTCCCGAAGTCTGACCCCTGTAGAACTGATATAGGTAATCGCCACATAACCACCGAGTTTTTCGTAGGAAGCAAGTTCTTCTGTATACTTCTCACTGGCACGTATATACGATCCATTTCGTAAATGATAGTATGTTTTTCCCTTATACTCTCCTTTTTTATTTGCCCAAAGAAGCTGCCCGTTCTTCAAAGCTATAGAATCTTCTTCCTTTTTTCCAGGTATTTCAGAAGTATAGATTCCCTTCTGTGCTACATTCTTTATCATGATGTATCCTGCCTGAAAGGTTTTATCTTCATCTAAATATTCTTTGATAGTATCATGATTTTCTTTTTCTTTTTGAACTGCCTCTCCCTGATAACTTCTTCCATTTAGAAAGTATTTAAATCCAAAAACAAACAATAAGACTGCTGTAACTAAAATAATAGAAAAGGACATCGACAAAATTGTCTTTTTTATAGAAGGAATCTCCTGATTATTTTCTTTCTTTTCCATAAAATACTAATTATCCCAGCTCGTCAAATTATATTTTTTAATAAGTGTTGTTAATTCAGATACATAGCCAGACCATGTACAGTATCCACCTTTTTGAAGAATCGTAAGCTGTGTAGAATAACTTTTTGTTTCTGTAAGACCGCTGTAACGCTTTTTTGACCCATCCATTGCATTTGACAAATATGCAGAATGATCTGTAATAGACTGTGCTACAGAGCTATATTTACGGAACTTTGCAGTAATTGTTACTTTCTTTCCATTATACTCTTCCGTTGTTTTTACTTCTGTATAAGACTTTCCATCCCAGACAGAACCTGACCATGTATTACCTGAAAGAGAAGTTTTCATTCCAAACATATTATTAGAATTTTGTGCGAGACCTGATTTACCCCAGCCGCTCTCATTAATTGCCTGTGCTAATGTTACAGAAGCAAGAACACCTGTCTTTCGATAATCTTCTCTGGCAATTGGTCCCACTGCATTAATAAACTGCTGTGTTGTCATATTTTTAAAAGCCGTTGCCTGTAAGCTGTTATTTACTGTTGTTGCCCCATTTGCACCAGAGGAGGCTGGAGAATTTGTTGTTGCTGTTTTTCCCGTTATGTAAATCGCTTTTTTTGAAGAATTATATATATAGTTAAGTCCAAGCTTCTGACAAGTCACTTTAGCAGGAATAAGTATTAAGTTAGTTCCTCCCACTTTAGCCTTGAAAGGAGCGGTACGAATATTCTCTTTCTTACCGTTTGCTTTTATGTATTTCTTATCAAGATAAAACGTAATATTGTTCCCATTATAAGTAAGTATTAATGTTTTACCATTATTTTGTTTTGAATAAGATACCTTCGGTCCTCTTTTAACTAATGTATAATTATAAGGAATCATAATATTTCCATTAATCATTAAGCCTGGTCTTGTCACGCTATTTACTCTTTTACTGTTGTAATATACTTTATAACTTGCCCCTGTATAACGTACCGTACGATTGCCTTTCTTGTAGGTAACTGCTGCGGCTACACTAAGTGAACTAAAAGCCAGAACAAACACCATTAAAAAAATTGCAGCTTTTTTAATAATCTTTACATTTTTCATAACTATCTCCTCCCTTTTGAAACAAAAATTAATGTTATTTAATAAGTGGACAACTTTTTTGTAAATAAAAAAGACCAGCAGATATTATCTGCTGGCCTTAATCTTCATTAAGCTAATTTGCTCTTTGCTAATTCTGCAAGAGCTGCGAAACCTGCCGGATCAGCGATTGCCATCTCGGAAAGCATCTTTCTGTTAACTTCTACGCCTGCTAACTTTAAGCCGTACATGAATTTACTGTAAGAAAGTCCATTCATTCTTGCTGCAGCGTTGATACGTGCAATCCATAACTGTCTGAACTGTCTCTTTTTCTGCTTTCTTCCTGCGTAAGCGCTTGTTAAAGCTCTCATTACGGACTGTTTAGCTACTCTATACTGTTTGGATCTTGCTCCTCTGTAACCTTTTGCAAGCTTCAGTGTTCTGTTATGTCTTTTCTTTGCGCCAATTGCGCCTTTTACTCTAGCCATTAATTACTTCCTCCTATATACGATTAAAGATATGGTAAAATCTTCTTCATGTTCTTTACATTAGTTGCATCTGTCATTGCAGCTTTTCTTAAATTTCTTTTTCTCTTCTGAGATTTCTTTGTTAAGATATGGCTCTTGTAAGCTTTATTTCTTTTTAATTTTCCACTACCTGTCTTTTTAAAACGTTTTGCAGCAGCTCTGCTTGTTTTCATTTTTGGCATAATATTAGTCCTCCTAATTTCTAATCATAATTAACGTTTTTCAGTTAAAAACATTATCATACTTCTTCCTTCAAACTTAGGCTGTTTATCAACAACAGCTACATCTGAAAGCTGTTCAGCAAACTCTTCAAGGATTACCTTACTAGAATTTACATGAGCAAGTTCTCTTCCGCGGAATCGGAGAGTTACCTTAACCTTATCGCCTTTGGAAAGGAACTTTCTTGCCTGATTAATCTTTGTATTCAGGTCATTCTTATCAATATTTGGTGAAAGTCTTACTTCCTTCACGTCAATCGTCTTCTGCTTTTTCTTTGCTTCCTTTTCTTTACGGGCAAGCTCATATCTATATTTTCCATAATCAATAATCTTGCACACAGGCGGCTTTGCATTCGGAGCAATCTTTACAAGGTCAAGCTCTGCCTCTCTTGCAAGCTTCATAGCTTCCTTTGAAGACATAATTCCAAGCTGCTCTCCATTACTGCTGATAACTCTGACCTCTCTGTCACGTACCTGTTCATTAATCATTAATTCGTTAATAGTAGTACACCTCCATAAAATAAACATTAATCCGGCGATTCAAGTACACCTTGTGCCCAAACCCCATGAAAAACATAGAAAAAAAATGGACAGTCACAAGACTATCCACAAATATCTCATAATCTCTGCCTAAGCAGTTCATTATACTTACGATATCAACCCGAGTCACCATTGTGCTAAGGTGAGAGTGGACACTCTGCTTCTCTGTTACTCAATAACCTTAATCACTATATCATTACTCAATTGGTATGTCAAGTGTTTTTTTAAAATTCTTAAATTTCTTTCCAAATAGCAATTCTTATCTGTATATTCTACGGACCTTCGTTCTATCTCTGGCAGACTTGAAGATACCTCTAGTTTTTCCATTTTATAGGCTTCATATTTTTAAGTATAGGAATATGAAAATGGATACTTTTCTTTTAGAAACTCTTCCAAAAAATCCTATAAAATCACCAGCTCTAAATTTACAAATCTAAAACTAGCTCCTTGCCTTCTCTCTGATACTGTCTGTAAGTAATTCCTACCATATCAAGCATTCTCTTTGCCGCTATAGTAGAATCCGTATCCGCATATTTATCAGAATAATAAATTACCTCTGTAATTCCCGCCTGGATAATCGCTTTCGTACACTCATTACAAGGAAATAATGTTGTATAAATACGTGCACCTCTCAAAGAACCACCACTGTAATTAAGAATCGCATTCAGCTCCGCATGACATACATACAAATACTTCGTATCAAGAGGAGTTCCTTTCCTCTCCCATGGCATTCTGTCATCACTACAGCCTGTTGGCATCCCATTATATCCCATAGAAAGAATCTTATTATGTGGGTTTACAATACAGGAACCAACTTGTGTATTATTGTCCTTGCTTCTCTGTGCAGAAAGAAGGGCAACCCCCATAAAATAGGCATCCCAGGATACATAATCTTGTCTCTTCATTGCTCACTCTCCTATCGGCATTATTTCTTTAATGATAACACAATCAAAAGGTAAAAACAATTCTGATTTGCGAAGCGAAGGAGACACCGCCATAGAAGATATCTCTCGCCGGATTTCCCTAGATAATTTCAAAAAGAACCCCTAAAAAATTTATTGAATTTTGTGACTTTGTGCTGCGAAATTTTGACCATAGAAACTTCGGACTGCTTTCTCCGAAGTTTCTGTTTTATTGAGCAAAATGAAGCGTTTAGCACAACGGAACAAAATCAATAAATTTTTTAGGGGTTCTTCTCAATATTCTACTAGAGCGTGTTTGAAAAATGCTTTCTCGGTAGCGTCGTCTCCCTTGCCTGCGGCAACTCAGAAATTAGTCACCTAAAGCAAATTTATCATGTACTGCATTCAATGCTTTTTCTGTGTATTTCTCATCAATAAGAACTGTTACACGGATTTCAGAAGTACTGATCATCTTGATGTTAACTCCTGCATCGTATAATGCTTCGAACATAGAAGCTGCAACGCCTGGATGTGTCATCATTCCGGCACCTACAATAGAAATCTTAGCCACATCTTTTTCTTCATCAATCTTGTTGTACTCACTCTTAGGGAAGCTCTTCTGGATGATTGCTACTGCTTCATCAGCTTCGTCTTCTGCTACAGTAAAGGAGATATCCTTTGTTCCATTACGTCCTACAGACTGTAAGATAATATCTACGTTAATGTTATATTTTGCAAGTGCATTAAAGAGATGGAATGCGATTCCTGGCTCATCCTTTAATCCAATTACTGCAATCCTTGTGGCATTCTTATCTGCTGCAACACCGCTTACAAGCATCTTTTCCATGTTTATTTCCTCCCTAACGATTGTTCCTTCGTGATTATTTAAACTAGATCTTACTACTAACTGTACTCCATATTTCTTTGCCATCTCTACAGAACGGTTGTGAAGAACTCCCGCTCCAAGAGAAGCTAAGTCAAGCATCTCATCATATGTGATTTCTGCAAGTTTTCTTGCTTTCTTTACATAACGTGGATCTGCTGTGTAAACACCATCTACATCTGTGTAAATCTCGCAGGCATCTGCGTGAAGAGCTGCTGCTAATGCTACAGCTGTTGTATCAGATCCGCCTCTTCCGAGTGTTGTTACATTATCAAACTTATCAATTCCCTGGAATCCTGTAACGAGAACAATCTTTCTCTGCTCTAATTCGTTACGGATACGGTCCGTATCAATTCTCTTTAACTGTGCATTACCATAACGGTGTGTAGTGTGCATCGCTACCTGAAATGCATTCAGTGAAATAGCCGGAACTCCTAAAGATCCCATTGCCATTGCCATAAGAGATACCGAAACCTGCTCTCCTGTTGTAACGAGCATATCCATCTCTCTTTTTGAAGGAGTTGGGTTGATATCTTTTGCCATATCAATCAGCTCATCTGTAGATTTACCCATCGCAGATAAAACAACAACCACATCATTACCTTTCTGGTAATCTTCGATACATCTTTTGGCAACATTAAAAATTCTTTCTTTGTTTCCTACAGATGTTCCTCCGAATTTTTTAACGATTAACATTCTGTTCCTCCCTAAGTTTTTCAATCTTTTTATCTATTAATTTAATACATAGTCAGTACTTCTTTCATCTAAACTGGAAAAAGATGACTTTTAATATTGTATTACCTTTTAATACTTTTTATTTATGCCAACTATTCTACATAGTTTTTAACAATCAGTCAAGACGAATACGATTAATAATATTTCCGATTTTTTCTACTGCCTTATTAAAAGCACTTTCTTTCATCACGCCTGTGATAAACGCCTTTTCATTGATACCTTCTACAGATACCATCTCCACTGCTCCAAATGCTTCTGCAATTGCCTTTTCTTCTATATCTGCCGACATTCTTACAAAATACTGTCTCTCGAAATTACCGAGGTCACTTAATGCAAGTTTCTCTGGTTTCCAGAGGATTTTAATATTTTTACCGGTATGTTTTACACAATCTACAACATCGGCTGCTACTGCACTGGCTGTCGGAAGCTTTCCTGCCCCCTTACCATAAAACATTGTTTCATCAACCATATTTCCACGGACAAGAATTGCATTAAATACATCATTCACTCCGGAAAGTGGATGTGCATTGTCTAAAAGCATTGGGCAAACCATCGCATAAATCTTACCATCGATTCTCCAACTATTTCCAAGAAGCTTAATACTCTTATTCATCGCTGTAGCATAACGGATATCTTCTGCTGTAATGCTTGTAATTCCTTCTGTGTAAATATCTTCAAAATCTACCTGCTGTCCAAAGGCAAGAGAAGATAAGATTGCAATCTTGCGACAAGCATCATAACCTTCCACATCTGCTTCCGGATGCAGTTCTGCATAGCCTTTTTCCTGTGCCTCTTTTAATGCTTCCTCAAAAGAGATTCCTTCTTCTTCCATTCTTGTAAGCATATAGTTTGTTGTACCATTTAAAATTCCGTTGATTTCTTCGATAATATCTGAAGTAAGACACTGTACTAATGGACGGATAATCGGGATACCACCGCCAACACTTGCCTCAAATAAGAAGTTAATATTTTTCTCACGGGCAATTGCAATAAGTTCCGCTCCATGTTTTGCAACAAGCTCTTTATTCGAAGTTGCAACACTTCGTCCGTTCAGCAACGCTCTTTTTACAAATGTGTATGCTGGTTCTACACCTCCCATACATTCTACAACAACTTGAACATCCTCATCTTTATCGATAATGTCATAGTCATGAACAACTTTATCCGCATTCGGATCTCCAGGAAAATCTCTTAAATCCAAAATATACTTTACAGCGATTTCCTCTCCGGCTCTCTGTGCAATGATTTCGGTATTGGTCTGTAAGACTTCTACAACTCCAGAACCAATTGTGCCATATCCTAACACCGCTACATTTACCATCTTTATCCTCCTTATTCCTCTGAAACAATCTTCAGATTATTAATCCCATCTGCATTTTCAATTCTATCAAAAAGTACTGCTACATCTTCTGTAATTGGTAAAATCATTACGCTCAATGTTATCAATGCGATATGATTCACCGGTATACTTTGATGTATCGACAAGATGTTTGCCTTGCAGTCTGCCACAATTTTCAGTATACTAGAAAGTAAGCCCGGCTGGTCTTCCATTTCCATTACAAAGGTAATCGTTTTCCCCTGTATTTTTTCATGAATCGGGAAAATGTCATCCTTATATTTGTAATAAGAACTTCGGCTGATTCCAACAGCATCAATCGCCTCTTTGATTGTTTTTGCCTTTCCTCTGTTTAGAAGAACATTCGCTTCCGCTACTTTTAATAAAATTTCCGGCAAAGCTTTCTTCTTTACCATATAAAATTTCGAACCATTCTCCATATTGTAATCTCCTGTACAGAACAGTAATTTCTCTCTTCTGCATATTTGTTCGCCAGTGAAACACATTTGTTCTCACCTGAAAGATATTATCATATTATTTCCATCCTTGCAACTGCTTTTTTAAAAAAAATGCAAATCTAAAACTCTTTTCTTTCATTTTTTTATTAAAATCCATTAAATAAACACTTTTATAAAGCGAGGTATGCAGATTGTTGAAATAATTTTTCAAGCACGCTCTGCCACACTCTCTTTTTTACCCCGGCATAATTTCTCATAACAAAAAGAACAGATATCCCGACTATTTCATCGATGATATCTGTTCTCTTTTAACATTCTAAGTTTTGTTTACACCCATTTTATCTTTATGTATGGAAATAAACACTATAAATTAATCTACAACTACACCGCGAAACACATAAGCAATCAATTCACAAAATTCCCAATATTCAGGAAAATTCTCCATATCTTTCAATGAATCACATAAACCTCGATAATACCATGCCTGCTGCTTTTTATCCTTCATATTAAAGCGCTCCCACAGCTTATCTCCAATCATCTGATAATCTCTTTTTAAAGATCTGGCATTCGAAAGCTTATCTCCTAAAGCAACCAACTTCACATCAGAAGCCTTTTCTTCTTTTAACCTTTTTACTGTATTAGCCTTCCGCTCGTTCCAGGACCCCCCCTTTTCCTCACTCTCGACCTTTACAATCTCTGCCACTCTTTCTCCAAACTCTTGGCAGAGTGTAGAAAACGTTACTTCCTTACAATCCTCCAAAGTATCATGGAGAATTGCTGCTGCAATCACTTCCTTATCCTGCGTCATCCTCGAGACAATCACCCCCACCTCTAACGGATGTACAATATAAGGAAGATTGGTTCCTTTTCGAAACTGACCTTCATGGGCCTTCGTAGCAAATGTAATCGCTTTATCAATCATAGTTTATTTAACATTCTCCTTTTCAGCTGCTGCTTCTTTTAATACTTTTTCCTGAGCATCTGCTGGCATCTGCTCATATCTGCTAAATTCATAGGAGAACTCTCCACTTCCTCCGGTCATAGAACGTAAGTCTGTAGAATATCCAATCAGGCTTGCTAAAGGAATATCTGCTACTAATTCCTGACGACCACCCTCTAATGGATTCATTCCAAGAATACGGCCACGGCGTTTGTTTAAATCGCCCATAACATCACCGGTATTCTTATCAAGAACGTCTACCTTAAGATTTACGATTGGCTCAAGAAGAACTGGTTTGGCATCCATCACACCATTCTTAAATGCAGTAATTGCTGCCATTTTAAATGCCATTTCGGAAGAGTCAACTGGATGGTAAGAACCATCTGTTAATGTTGCTTTAATTCCAACTACTGGATATCCAGCCAAAGGCCCTTTAAGGCAGCTTTCTGCAATACCTTTTTCAACTGCTGGGAAGTAGTTCTTTGGAACAGCTCCACCGAAAATCTTCTCATCAAATACATATGGTGTCTCTAAATCGCCAGACGGTTCAAATTCCATAAGAACATCACCATACTGTCCATGTCCACCAGACTGTTTTTTATATTTGCCTCGAACTTCTACTTTACTGCGGATAGTCTCTTTAAAGGCTACCTTTGGTTTTACAAGTTCGATCTCTACTTTATATCTGTCGGCAAGCTTACTCTTTACGATTTCAAGATGCTGGTCTCCTAAACCATATAATAACATCTGACGGTTCGCTTTGTCATTAACTTCTTTTAATGTAAGGTCTTCATCCATTAACTTCTTAAGAGCTGCCGAAATCTTATCCTCATCACCTTTGGTCTTTGCAATGTAACGAACGAATGTGTATGGTTCTGGCATCTCTGCCTTCTCAAATATGATTGGGTTTGCCTTTGGTGATAATGTATCGCCTGTCTTTGTAACAGAAAGTTTTGCGATAGCACCGATATCACCTGCATAAAGAGCATTCACTTCAATCTGTTCCTTACCTCTTAATACATAAAGCTTACCGATACGTTCTTCTGCGTCTTTATTTGCATTATAAACAGCACTGTCTGCCTTTAAAATACCATCTGTAACTTTTACTAAAGAGAAACGTCCTACAAATGGATCTGCGATTGTCTTAAATACATAAGCACTTACCGGCTGGCTTACGTCGTAAGATGCACTAACTGGCTCGTCTGTCTTCACCTTTATTCCAACGAACTGGTCTGTTACCATACCAGGTGCGGAGAAATATTTTACCATATCGTGAAGAAGGATATTAGCACCGTAGTCTGTGTTGATCGCACCACAGATAACTGGCATAAGATCTCTCTTAGCAATAGAAGAAACAATCGCTGTCTTAATCTCTTCTTCTGTAAATGGTTCTTCTGCAAAGAACTTCTCCATGAGTTCCTCACTTGTCTCTGCAACACCTTCCATTAACTGCTGACGGTATTCGTCAAGTTCATCGTTCACACCTTCTTCTACTTCTTTCTCGTAGTAAGTTCCGTTTGGCTGTAAACGACATTCAAGCATCTTGGCTGCATTGATAAATCCCTTAAACTCTGTGCCTTCTTTCATTGGCATATGGAATGGTACAATCTTGTTACCATAACTTTCACGAAGTTCATCAATGATTGCGGAAGCATCTACATGTTCATCTTCTACACATGTGATGTATACGATAACAGGAATACCTCTCTTCGCACAGAAATCGAAACTCTTTCTTGTTCCAACTTCTACACCTGACTTACCATTGATAACGATGATCGCTCCATCTGCTACGCTCAATGCTTCATATACTTCTCCAGAGAAATCAAAGAAACCAGGAGTATCTAAAAGATTCACCTTAACTCCGTCTACCTCTAATGGAATAACTGAGGACTGAATTGAGAACTTTCTCTTAACCTCTTCTTTATCGTAATCACTTACTGTTCCGCCTTCTGTTACTGTACGAACCCTCTTAATAATCCCCGTTGTAAAAGCCATAGATTCAATTAAAGAAGTCTTACCACAGCCACCATGTCCAAGTAATACGACATTTCTAATACTTTCGGTTGCATATACGTTCATAATCAGTTCCTCCCGTGTTGTTTAATCATATTTGTGAGATTTTCACGTCAGAATTTGTAGGATAAATGAATCAATATTCTTATGTCAGGAATCTCACAGGTCTATTTTACTAAAAAACTTGTCATTTTACAAGAGGAATTTTAGCATTTTGACATATTTTTTTGAGGATATAGAATTATGCTGAATCATTGTGGCTGCCTCTCCATAAAAACTGCCCCTACCATCTATTTACAACATCGTTTCGCTTGCGGGTTGAATGTTCGCTTAAAGGCTCACATTCAATCCTCGCTCTAATATGTCGTAAATAGATGGTAGGGGCAGTTTTTATTCAGTCTTTGTCATAATGATATGCTCTGCAATGTTCTCCTTCCCCTGTGTAAAAATATGTAAAAACGCTTGTTGCACAAGGAGGATTCACAATGGATTTATATATAAAAATGAATTTGTATACAAAGATATATAAGAGATAAGAAATATATAATATATATAAATAAACCAACCCGGAATTATTAGCGTAATTAGAGGATGGGCGATAGATATATATAAATAAATTTATACATAGCCCTATAAATTATATAGAAACAAATATACCTTCTACCCTTTTTACTTTAACACTAAAAAGTGTTGACATGGTGTGAATTTCCATGTACAATAAAAGCCATTGAAATCTCGCATCAGTACACTAACCTGCGATATTGAACTTCCTGGTGGAAATCTATCCCACGGCATATTAGAGCGAGGATTGAATGTGAGCATGGAAGCGAACATTCAACCCGCAAGCGAAACGATGCCGTGGGATAGATTTCCACCAGGAAGTTCACTCCACAGCCTTCATCCCTGATGCGAATACAAAATTCACACTTTTTTGGAGGTTTCCACATGAATACAAATCATATGACAATCGGCTTTATCGGCCTTGGACTTATTGGCGGTTCTATCGCTAAAACAATACGAAGAATTCATCCAGACAGTATTATTTATGGATTTGATACAGATATTGATTCTCTTAAAGTAGCAAAAGAAGATGGTACATTAACACAGTTCTTCGAAACACTCGATTCTTCTTCTTTTTCTTCCTGTGATATTATTTTTCTCTGTGCTCCAGTGTCCAATAACATCGAGCACTTAAAAGAGTTAAAAGGAATCATTTCTGAAAGCTGCCTGCTTACAGATGTTGGAAGTGTAAAGGAACCAATTCAATCTGCTATCAAAGAACTTGATATGGAATCAAATTTTATCGGTGGTCATCCCATGGTTGGTTCCGAAAAATCCGGGTACGCTTATGCAAATGATCATCTCCTTGAAAATGCCTACTATTTTCTGACTCCAAGTGAACACACTTTATTTCAGCTTACAACAAAGTTCTCCTCCTTCATTCAAGGTCTCGGCGCACTTGCTGTTTCTTTAAAACCGGAAGAACACGATTTTATCACTGCAGCCATCAGCCATGTGCCACATATTGTCGCAGCTGAGCTTGTTCACCTTGTCCGCCGTGCAGACCGCAATAACGGAATGTTAAAACAACTTGCTGCCGGAGGTTTTAAAGATATTACACGAATCGCATCTTCTTCTCCAATTATGTGGGAACAAATTTGTGAAAATAATTCTTCTAATATAAAAACTCTACTCACATCCATGATTCACGATTTACAGGAAGTGATTGACCAGCTTGATAAAGAAAATGGGGCATATGTAAATGAATACTTTAAGGAAGCCGGTGATTACCGCAATTCTGTACCAGATCATTCTATTGGATTATTTGATAAAGTTCATAAACTATATGTTCACATTCCAGACCAGCCAGGTACCATCGCCACCGTTGCTTCTCTTCTTGCCTTTAACAATATCAGTTTAAAGAATATTGGTATTATTTATAACAGGGAATTTGAAGAAGGTGTTCTCGAAATCGTTCTCTATGACGAAGAATCCTGCCAGAAAGGTGCACAGGTATTAGAAGAAAGAAACTACATTGTACATATTCGCTAATTTGTATTATAATTAGTTACTATAAACTAAACGAAAACGAGGATTTATTTATGAAAAAAATAACACGAACCACCGGCCTTAAGGGAACACTTACTGTTCCAGGAGATAAATCTATCAGCCACAGAGCCATCATGTTTGGCTCTCTTTCTGAAGGAACAACCACTATTCACGGTTTCTTAAAAGGTGCTGACTGTCTGTCTACAATCGATTGTTTTCGTAAGATGGGAATTTCTATTGAAGAAAAGAATGAAACCATTTACGTACATGGAAAAGGGTTGCACGGTCTCAGTAAACCAGAAGAAACTTTAGATGTGGGTAATAGTGGTACGACAACTCGCCTTATTTCCGGTATACTTGCAGGTCAGAACTTTGATACTATTTTAAGTGGCGATGCTTCTTTAAATTCCCGTCCTATGGGAAGAATTATGAAACCACTTTCTATGATGGGTGCCGATGTCACAAGCATCAATAACAATGGATGTGCACCTCTTTCTATCAAAGGGCATACTTTAAATGCAATTCATTATGATTCCCCTGTTGCTTCTGCTCAGGTAAAATCCTGTGTACTTCTCGCCGGACTATATGCAGATGGTAAGACAAGCGTCACTGAACCAGCACTTTCAAGAGATCATACCGAACGAATGCTTCGCTCCTTTGGCGCAGATATTGTATCCAACGGAAAGACTTGCACAATCACTCCACCAGAAACATTACATGGACAGCATATTGAAGTTCCAGGCGATATCTCTTCTGCTGCATTTTTTATCGTAGCTGGTTTAATTACCCCAGATTCTGAAATAATAATTAAAAATGTTGGAATTAATGAGACTCGAGCAGGCATTTTAAAAGTATGCCAAGATATGGGGGCTGATATTGCATTATTAAACACTCGCGAAGAGGGCGGGGAACCTGTATCTGACTTACTCGTAAAAACAAGCAAACTTCACGGAACTGTTGTAGAAGGAAGTATTATTCCTACCCTTATCGATGAACTTCCGATTATTGCCCTTATGGCCTGTTTCGCAAAAGGTGAAACCATCATTAAAGATGCCCACGAACTTCGTGTAAAAGAATCTGACCGTATCGCTATTATGACAGAGAACTTAAGTGCAATGGGTGCAGATATCATCGATACAGACGATGGATTTATTATTAACAGCCGTTCTGAAAACTCTGTTCCTGTACTTCACGGAGCAAGTATCAACTGCTCTATGGATCACCGTATTGCTATGACATTTGCGGTTGCAGGCCTTAACGCAGATGACGAAACCATTATTACAGACTCTGATTGTGTCGACGTTTCCTATCCTGGTTTCTTTACACAATTAGAAAAACTTTTTCAGGCATAGACAAGGCTTGTCCTTGAAAATACCGTATTTGTTATATCTGATTACAAATACTATCAATATAACTCTATACAATGTGGGAGGAACTTTATGAAAAAAATATTTAAAAATCTTATTTTCGTTTTTTCTGTAATTATTGGAGTATTCTTTATAAGCTGTATTACTCCCCAAAAAGTAACTGCAGCAAAAAGAAAACCAATTTCTTTCAAAAACAGAATCGTTGCTTATCAGACTACAGGTTCTGTAATTGACTTTATTCCTACCGGAAACGCCGCAGATAACCGCCGTGCTCTAAACTATCTTATAAGCGGAAATGCACCGAAAACAATCAATATCAACAATGATATTTCGATTGATACTTACTTACGTCCCGGTAATAACACCACAATTAATGCCGGGAAACATACCATTACTTCTAATAACGGAGTAATTATAAACGATCCGACTGCCGCTTCTTATAATAATTTTAAAAACCTTACTATTAACGGCGGGATTTGGAAAAACTCTTCTCCTGATGGATTAAAAGGAACTATGATACGAATTTCCTATGCATCAAATATTTCTATTAACAATGCTACTGTATACTGCAATTATACAGGACATGGAATAGAATTGATTGCCTGCAATGGAGTATCTATAAATAACTGTACTTTAATCCCTAAAGGAACCTGTCCAAAAAACTGCGTAGAAGAACAACTTCAAATTGATCTTGCCACTCCTAAAACTGCACCTGGACTTTACAGACTAAACCCCAAACTCTGTAATGGTACTCCAAGTAAAAATATCAAAGTAAAAAACTGTACCATTACCGGAGCCCGCGCCATGTGTGCAAGTTTTCCTGGCAGCGAAGCGAATTATAGAAAAGCTAACAATTACCATTCTAATATTGTAGTAGAGAATTGTAAATTGACTGGAATCTCTTCAGAAGCACTGGCGTTATTTAACACAAAAACTGCTACTGTAAAGAATTGCAAAATAACAACTAAAACTCCTTTAAAACGTAATTCTTATTCTGTTGGACTTGCTGTAGTTTACCAGCAGGGTTCTTCTCCTAAAGCCAGCATTAAGAATGTTATTAATATTTCAAATAACACCGTAAAAGGGGGACGACAGGGCATTTTTGTATACTCCCACACTTCTCAAAAACTCGGAAAAGTTATCGTCAAAGGAAACACAGCGTATGCAAAAAAGAGTAAAGCAAATGCCATCCAGATATTATCTGCAAAAAAAGCTACACTTACTAAAAACAAATGTAGAAAATGGAATTAAATTCTGAATGAACAAAATCGCTGCACGATGGCTTACGAAAGCTACGTGCAGCGATTTTGTTCATTCTAAATTTTAATGATGGAACAAACGAATTCCTGTAAAGGACATTTCAATTCCATATTTATTACAGGTATCGATTACATTATCATCACGGATAGATCCACCTGGCTGTGCAATATATTTTACACCGCTCTTATGTGCACGTTCGATATTATCACCGAATGGGAAGAATGCATCGGAACCTAATGCTACATCTGTAAGCTTATCAAGCCATGCTCTCTTTTCTTCTCTTGTAAACACTTCTGGTTTTACTTTGAAAGTATTTTCCCATACGCCGTCTGCAAGTACATCCATGTACTCATCTCCCATATAAATATCGATGGCGTTATCTCTGTCTGCACGGCGGATTTCGTCCTTGAACTGAAGTCCCATTACTTGTGGAGACTGTCTAAGCCACCAGTTATCTGCTTTCTGTCCTGCAAGACGTGTACAGTGAATTCTGGACTGCTGTCCTGCTCCAATACCGATTGCCTGTCCATCTTTTACATAACATACGGAGTTGGACTGCGTATATTTTAAGGTAATCATGGAGATAGCCAAGTCTCTCTTTGCTTCTTCTGTCAGTTCTTTATTCTCTGTAACGATGTTGTCAAAGAACTTATCATCAATGTTTAATTCATTTCTTCCCTGTTCAAATGTAATTCCAAACACCTGCTTTTTCTCAATTGGTGCTGGTACATAAGCCGGGTCGATCTGAATAACATTATAGTTGCCTCTTTTTTTAGATTTTAAAATTTCTAATGCTTCTGGTTCATATCCTGGAGCAATCACACCATCAGATACTTCTCTCTTAATCATGTTAGCTGTGGAAACATCACACACATCGGATAATGCGATGAAGTCACCGTAAGAAGACATACGGTCTGCTCCTCTAGCTCTTGCATATGCGCAGGCAAGTGGAGAGAGCTCACCTAAATCGTCTACCCAGTAGATTTTTTCCAGTGTGTCGCTTAATGGAAGACCTACTGCTGCACCGGCAGGTGATACGTGTTTAAAAGAAGTTGCGGCAGGAAACCCTGTTGCTTTTTTTAACTCGCTTACAAGCTGCCAGCCATTAAAAGCATCTAAAAAGTTAATATAACCTGGTTTTCCGTTCAGTACCTGAATAGGAAGTTCGCCCTCTTCCATATAAATCCGGGAAGGTTTCTGATTTGGGTTACATCCATATTTTAACTCTAATTCTTTCATTCTTATTTTACCTCTTTTTTATGATGTACTTATGTTCTGACTTTGTGATTTCGGTTATTCTGTATAATTTATAATTATTTAAGTTCCTGCAGATTTAACCCCGTGTGTCCCACGGTTGGGTTATGTTGTTTAAGATAAATAATTATCTATTACTTATTTTTATTAATAATTTTAGATTCATATTTTCCAGTTTCAATATCGATATAACGAACAAATAAAGATACCTTATTATCCTCATTTAAGCTGCTCCAGAGTAAGTCTGCAAATGCATCCATATCATTTGGAATGGTTAACCACTTTGGTTCTCCCTCAAAACTTGGAAGCGGATTACCATCATGCATATATGTGGAAATGAAATGTCCTTCACCTGCCGGAACATTATTGTAAGCAAAAGTGTAACGGTTACAGCTCTCTGGATTGCCGTTATTACTCTTTAAGATGGACATCGCATAATTAAATTCGCCCTTTTCTAAATGAAGAACTGCAGAAATTCTAGGTGTGTAGTTTGGTCCGTCCGGCTCAAACTCTCTAGAACGTAAGGACTGCTCAAAGGTAAGCTGTCGGTCCATTCCCTCATAGATTGTGTCGGTCTGATCTCCATTTGTCACAATAGTTTTATTACCAAGTACTCTTACTGGTGCATAAATGATAAGGCTTGGGTCTTCTAATTTTGAAGGGTCAAATGCCTGTGTACGAATGCCTTCTCCGTCTTCCACAAAAATACGGTTACGGCTGTTAGAACTTCTTCCCATGATAAAGTAAGCAATCGCTGCTTTTGTCCCGTCCTCGGAACGTCCGACAATAATTCCTCTTCCCGGATAAGAATTTTCTTTCAGTTCTTTTTCGATTGAAATCATTTTCATGAATCAAGGTCCTCCTTTGAATCTAAAACATATTTAATAGCGTATATTTATAAAGTATACAATAAGATACTCACAAACGCAACTAACAGGACTTTCGAATTATAAAAAAGATATTTAAAAAGATTTAGATATTTTCTCCTACTTCTTCCCGATATGTGATAGAATAAAGTACGCCTTTTTTACAAAAACTAAGGTGTATTATATAAATTGTGTGTCAACTACGCACAGAAAGGACCTATTATGAAGAAAAATTTTTTACTACTTTTCACTCTTTTACTACTTGTGCTCATCGGTACCGGCTGTGGTAATAAAGTTTCCGGAAGTCTCGGTAAAGATGGTACAAAGCTGGTTGGAACCTGGAATGGTGTTGGAAATGCTTTAGGAAGAGATGACAGTTATAGTTGTGACTATCTAAGTTTTTCTATAGATAAAGAGGGCACTTTTATGCTCAAAGATATTGCACAGAATAAAACCTGTCTTTCCGGAAGTATTTCGGCAAAGTCAGATAAACTCACACTAGATACCGGAGACGAGACCGCAACAGAACTTCCTTCCGGATGGGACGGACTTGGTTCCGGCAGTACTCTTTCCTACGAGATACTGACAGAAGATAAACTGACATTAACTTATGATAATGTAACCTATCTTTTTGAAAAGCAAATAGACAATACAAAGCAGGGGTCAAAAAATCATTCTACAAGTCTTCTCTTAAATCTTGCAGAGAATGATGTCTGGTACAGCAATGATGGCAGTAGCGAAGATAAAACTACTTATGAATTAAGCCTGTATGATAATTACATGGAGCTTTATTCTATTGATTCTAAAGCAGCTGCCGAAGGAGAGGCTACTTTTCTTACAAACTTCTTCTATCTGTCAAGCAGAGATAATAAATTTACCTTCTATACCTATAAAGAGGGAACAATGAAGCTTCCAGACTTTTTAAAAGATTTACCAGACGGTTTTTCAAAATCCACCATTACTATGAAGGTTAAGGATGATTCCATTACCTTATTTTACAATGGAAAGAGTCTTTCTTTTTATAATAATGTAATTTATGGATTAAAAACAGACAGCGATTCCTACAGACTTTGTGATACGTGTTTTAACTGGAAGTTTGATTCTACAGACCATTTCAGTTACTTTACCATGAATCCAGACACGAACACCCTCTATCTTTATGTAACAAATGAAGAAGAAGATGCTGCTAATCCACAATATGTTGCCGGAGAGGTAAACATTAATGAAAAGAAGAACACTATAACCTATCATTTTGACAAAGATGTAAGTGAGGAATCTATCGGCACAGACAACGACCTTTATAAAAAATTTGAAAAGATGGATAATACAAAGCTTTCCTATACATTAAAGGATAAGCAGTTAACTTTAAAACTTGGCAAAACAACTTATAAACTTACTCTCGATGAATATTAATGGAGCTTATTTATGATTGAAGTAGAAATTAAACTTCCACTCTTCCGCCGTTCCATAACAGAACATGTATTAACGGACTGTGGATTTGAAGCAGGAGCCCTCGTAAAAGAATCTGACTTTTATTTTACCAGCGACTTTCACGACTTTATGAAAACAGACGAGGCACTCCGCATTCGGACCTGTGATAACTTTACAACAAGAGAAACCATTTCTTTTCTTACTTACAAAGGTGCAAAACTTGACAGCGTTTCTACCACAAGAAAAGAATTAGAAACTCGTATAGAAGATGCAGATATTACAAGGGAGATTCTTGTCTCCCTTGGCTATAAAAAGCTGTATCCGGTGACGAAGCTTCGCCAATACTATCATAAAGGAGAAATGACTGCCTGTGTCGATCAGGTAGAGGGACTTGGTTCTTTTTTAGAATTAGAAATTCTCGTTGAAAATCCAAAGCAAAAAGAAAGTGCCCTGCAAAGCATTGAGTCACTTCTTATGGATATGGGCAGCAGCCTGAAAGAAACTACGCGGAAATCTTATCTGTCGATGCTTCTTTCAAAGGGTTCTCCCGATTAACAATATAAATTCCGATACATACAAGAATTAATGAGGTCAGGCCGGTTAAGGAGAATGCCTGGCCTTTTTCTTTTAATAAAAGGGCAGAAAGCATAACACCAAACACAGGATTCATAAAACCAAAAACTGCAATTCTTGACGGTGGATTGTATTTTAAAAGTAAGGACCAGAGTGTATAGGCTACTGCGGAAATACACGCCATATATAATAAAAGGATAAACGGTTTTACTCCTTCAAACTGAAGCTTTCCTCCCATTAATTTCCCTATAATGATAAGAACGGTTCCTCCCATCATAAACTGCCATCCACTAAGTAATACGGGATTTGCCTTTGTAGAAAACTTCTTAATAAAGGCAGACGAACATGCCGCAGAGACTGTGGAAATCAATATAAAAAATTCTCCGTTCCAGTGGAAACTCATATCCAGCCCCGCTCCACCAAGATTGACAAGCACAACACCTGCAAAGCCGATAATGCAGCCAAGAATCTTCGGTCCTGTCAGCTTTTCCTGATGAAAAACAAGACTTGCAATAATAATAACAAGAAATGAGTTTGCTCCATTAATAATGGAAGACTTTACTCCTGTTGCATGGGCAAGTCCCATATAGAAAAATACATACTGTAATATTGTCTGAAAAACAGCTAAAGTCATTGCCATCGGAATCTCTGTCTTTTTTAACTTAAAATTACCGGAAGTTCCAAGTAAAAGCACTAAAACACCGGCAAGAAAAAAGCGGCAGCCCGCAAATAACAACTGTGATGAGGCATCCGCTGATGCGATATGAAACATCTTGTATCCTATTTTTATACAGGGAAATGCACTTCCCCAAAGCAGACAGCATATCATGGCTAAGAACCAGACAACGACTGTCTTTTGCATCCATTGTTCTTTCAAAACTTTTCCTCCTTTTATTCTATATATCCATTATGTCATTTCATAAAGTACTACAAATCCAACCTTGTAGAACAGGTATTACTATGTCATGCATTTTACTGCACTATTTTTAAATATATTTTCTGTAATTATTTTCTACAATGCTTATTCTCTATTTATGTAGTTACTTTGCCGTTCTATTCTATACTAGTCCCAGTGCATCTGTCAAACAAGTTTTCTTAGCTCCTCTTTAAATGAAATCCTTACGTTTTCGCAGAATATTCGTTCGGTTTTACATTCTATATTCTTGCATTTGAAAATCAAATACTATACAATACAGATATAAGAAATTTACCATATTCTATTATAAGTCATATTGCAGATTTACAAGTTTTTCCGTACAATCTGCTATATGTTTGCCAATGACATAATCTGGCTACGCTATAATTAAAGGAGAGTCAGGATGAAATTAATCCACACCGCCGACTGGCATCTTGGAAAAAATATTGAAGGACACAGCCGTTTGGAAGAACAACGGCTGTTTTTAAAAGATTTTATAAACATATGTGAAGAAGAACAGGCAGATATGATTATCATCGCCGGGGACATCTATGATAACTATAATCCTTCTGCCATGGCAGAACAGCTTTTTTATAATACATTAAAGCAATTATCCAGAAATGGAGAATGTATGACTATTGTCATTGCCGGCAACCACGACAACCCAGAACGTCTGGTTGCTTCTGTTCCCCTTGCCAGAGATCACGGTATTGTCATGGCAGGAACACCGAACTCTGTTATCCCTCCCGGTATGTACGGCAAGAATGAGATTACAAAAAGCGATGCCGGTTATATACATGCCATTGTTCATGGAGAGGACGTTGATATGCTGCTTGTTCCTTTTCCAAGTGAAAAACGATTAAATGAAGTCTATCTTACAGAGACAGAAGAAGAGACAAAAAAGGCAGCTTCTTATAGTGATAAAATGTTCTCCCTTTTCGCCTCATTAGAAACCCATTTTCACGAGGATTCCATCCACCTTATTGTAAGTCATCTCTTTGTCATGAACAGCGTAGAGGACGGTTCCGAGCGAAGCATCCAGCTCGGTGGAAGTTATATGGTAGGTGGTGAGATTTTCCCGGACAGTGCGGATTATATTGCTCTTGGCCACGTCCATAAACCTCAGAAAGTTCCTGGCTGTCCAAAAGCAAGATACAGCGGTTCTCCCCTGCCTTTTAACATCAGAGAGACCTCTTTTGACAAACAGGTAATCGCCGTCACACTTACTGCCGGCTCCCCTTGTGTTATCCGCGAACTGCCCCTTTCCATATATAAACCAATTGAGATATGGCATTGCGAGAATGTCGATGATGCTCTTGAACAATGCAAGGCTAATTCCGACAGAGAATGCTGGGTCTATTTAGAGATTAAGACAGACCATTACATCCATGAAGAAGACATCAAAAAAATGAAGGAATTAAAAGCGGATATACTCTCCATTACCCCTGTTCTACCTGAGGATGAAACTGAGGATTTCTCTTCCTCCGATATTAAAGAACAGCCTTTTGATGAGCTTGTAAAGAATTTTTACCGCAAAAAGTTTCACATCGACATCGGAGAGGAAACTTTCTCTCTTTTAATGAGCATTATAGAGGAGAATTAATATGCGACCACTTCAACTAAAATTAAAAGGCATCAATAGTTACCGCGAAGAACAGATCATTGATTTTGAAACGCTGACTTCACAGGGACTTTTCGGCATCTTTGGTCCTACTGGAAGCGGAAAGTCCACTATTTTAGATGCCATGACTCTCGCCTTATATGCAAAGCTGCCTCGCGATACAAAGAACTTTATTAATACAAATGAAAAAAGTGCCTCTGTTTCCTTTCTTTTTTCTATTACGACAGACCGTACCAGAAAGTATCTTGCAGAACGTTCTTTTCGCTATCACAATAACACATACACCTCGACGGTCCGCAATACGACCGGTCGCCTGATTGTCTATGATGGTGAAATTGAAAACGTTTTAGCTGATAAACCTACTGAGGTAACTGCAGAATGTATCCGTTTACTCGGTCTTACCAGTGAAGACTTTATGCGGACTGTCGTTCTACCACAGGGACAGTTCAGCGAGTTTTTACATCTTAAGAACAAAGAACGCCGCGTCATGCTCCAGCGCATCTTCCATCTTGAAAAATACGGAATCGAACTCACCAGTAAGATTAGCAGGGCAAAACAGAAACAGGAACTTCTTTTAAGTAAACTTGACGGTGAAAAAAAGAACTTTGAAGAGATTTCTTCCACACAGCTTTCCCAATTGAAAAAGCAAGCAAAAAGTGATGCAAAACAACATTCCCGCCTGTCCAAAAAGCTTACCAAATTAGAAAAAAGTTTTCAGGAAACAGAGGAACTATATAATATACAGCAAGAGCTTCTCCCTTTAAAAGAAGCGAAAAAGGAAAAAGAACTTCTTCTCCCGTCCATAAAGGAAAAAGACAACCATTTAGATATTACAAAAAAAGCGAACCAGCTCCGTCCTTTTTCTACTCAAGTTTCAAACGCACAGACTGCTTATGAGAGGGCTTGTGAAAAACTAGAGACTGTTCAAAAAGAAGTTTCTTCTTTACAGACTCACTTCGAAAAGACAGAAAAAGAATATAAAGCTGCTGGTACTGCACAAAAAGAAGAACTTCCATTGCTCCAGACAAAAGAACAACTGCTGTATACCGCACAGTCTACTGCTGACACAATTCATACATGGAAACAGACAAAAGATAATACACAAAAAGAACTGATAAAAATCTCAACCTCTCTGGCTCCTTTAAAAGAAAAGCAGGAAAAACATTCAAAAAAAGAACATCAGCTTTATTTAGAGATTCTCGAATCCGAAAAATCAATTGAAGCCGACAAAATCAGCCCCGAAAGAAAACAGCTTCTTGAAAAAGGCAATGTTATGGAAGAAACCTATCGGGAAAAGAGAGGAAATTATGATACCAATGCAAAATCCCTTTCTGCCTTAAAAACAGAAATTGAAAAAGAAAGCCTTATCTTTTCCAATCAGCAGAAATCTCTGATAGATATTTATATACAGCTTTGCCACCGACTTTCTTCTTTAAATGAACAGCATTCTACTGCTAAAAAAGAGTTATACATTATAAAAGAAAAAGAAGATCAAAACAAACGGCAACAAAAATCCTGGCAACAAAACCATATGGCACAGCTTTTACGAGAAGAATTAGAAGAAGGAGCTCTCTGCCCAGTTTGTGGGACACCTTACAAAGAGCATGCTTCACACTCTCCTACTACTGAGTCTGATATTTCTTTTAAAGAACTTGAAAAAGAACTGATAAAATTAGAAAAGCAACAGCAAACACAGCAGAATTTTATCCAACAACTTGAACAGGAACTTTACTCTTTAAATACACATATTTCTAATTTAAGAAATGCCTTAGAGATTACAGATAAAGAGAATGCAAAATATAATACAGAAGATACTATAAATAAAAATATATCCTTAGACTCCTCCGACATAGCAAAGCAGCCTATAGATTATCCTTCCATTTCCAAGCAGATTTCTACTTATCTGCAGGCAAAAGGAGAATTACGGAGACAAAAAGAACAGTATATGAAACAGACAGCCGATTTAAAAGAACAACATTTCGCCTTACAAACTTACGCAGAAAAAATTTTTACACTCCGAAAAGAGAATAATATTGAGAATTTTTCGAACGCTTTAGAGACTCTTCAGCAAAAAGAACAAAAGCACCAACAGAAGGAAAAAGCTATCAAAGAAAAAAGACAGAATTTGGAAAATCTCCGTCTGCATATAAAGGCTCTTTCTGATGAAATTGCTACCTTAGAAAATAAAAGTTCTTCCCTCACCGCAAATATTGAAAACTGTGAGAAAGTTATTACAGAACAAACAGAAAAGTTTCCAAAAACACTTTCTATAGACACAAATTTTGTTGCAGAAATTGCAAAGAACCAGAAATACCAGCAAGAGATTAACCTGACTCTCAAAAATACCGAAACGGCTTATCAACAAAGTTTAAAAGAATTACAGCGAAAAAATGAAGAATTTAGCTCTTGTCAGAGTGCCAACCGTTCCTCTGAGATACATTTAAAACAGGTACAGGAGCTCTATCTTACTCAAAAAAAATTACTTGGTTTTTCCAAAACAGACCAACCTGAGTTATACTATATGGAAGAAAAAGAGTTAACAAAATTAGAAAAAGAAATTGCTTCCTATTATGATGATATACGCCAAAGTGACGAACGCATCCGTTACCTTCAGGAAAAACTCGGAAAGAAAGAAATCGAAGAAAGTGAGTGGACTCGCCAAAAAGAAGAACTGACAGATACTAGACAGCAGGTAAAGGAACTAGAATCCTCCATTCTTCTCTTAAATCATCAAATTGAAGTCATGACAAACGACCTTTCAAAAAAAGAGAAATTAGAACAGAAATGGGAAAAGGAATCCCACAAAAAGGACATGATAAAAGAACTAGAACAACTTTTCAAAGGCAATGCCTTCATTGAATATGTTGCACAGTCAAAACTGTCCTATATTGCCAGAGAAGCCTCCATCATACTATCGAAAATATCTGGTGGCAATTACGCCCTTGAAATTAACGATTCCGCAGAATTTATCATCCGGGATAATAAAAATGGGGGTGCCGTCCGGCCTTCGGATACCTTATCTGGAGGAGAGCTATTTATTACTTCTCTCTCTTTGGCATTAGCACTTTCCTCTTCTATCCAGCTTAATGGTGCCGCACCTCTGGAATTTTTCTTCTTAGATGAAGGATTTGGCAGTCTTGACGATGATTTGTTAGACACAGTTATGAATAGCTTAGAACGACTGCAGTCAAAAAAGAGAAGTATCGGTATCATCAGCCATGTGGAAGCGATTCAGGCGCGAGTTCCTCTAAAGCTGTTGGTAACACCATCCGATTTGTCACAGAAAGGAAGTCAGATTAATTTAGAATATTCTTAGAGATAAAAATAGTTTAATACATTCATCCGATTAAAGTGGAAATATAAAATTCCCCGCCTCCAAAAATGGGAGAGCGGGGTCGAAATAAAGATCAAAAAATGATTATAATCCTTTATAATATCTTCCTAAAGCATCTGCTCCAATCATTGCTGCATATACTTTATCTGGTGTAACCTCTAACGGTTCATTTCCTAAAGTATCGTCTGGTGAAGCTGCTAAGGTTGCTGCTTCCATAAGAGCATCTTTATCTGGATGTTCAATTCCTAAATCTGCAAATGTTGTAGGAAGTCCTACGTCCATGCAGAATGTAATCACTTCATCTAATAAGTCTTCGTCCGCATTCTCTAAAACAAGCTGTGTTAAAGTACCAAAAGCAACCTTTTCACCGTGATATAAATGATGGCAGTCTTTAATACAGGTAAGTCCGTTATGAATAGCATGTGCACCAGCTAATCCGCCACTTTCAAAGCCCATACCGGATAATAATGTATTAGCTTCGATTACTTTTTCCACTGCTGTTGTACATACACCAGCTTCTACTGCAAGTTTAGCCTTTACACCTTCTTCAATTAATGTCTGGTAACAAGCTTTTGCTAATGTAATAGCTGCGATGGTAATATGTCCGCCTGCACAGCTTGTCGCATTGCTTGCCTGACAAGCTTTTGCTTCAAAATATGTAGCAAGTGCATCACCCATACCAGAAACTAAAAGTCTTGCTGGAGCTTTTGCAATAATATCTGTATCTACTAAAACAAGGTTTGGATTAGCAGGTAACCATAAGTATTCTTCAAATACACCATCATCTGTATATACTACTGTAAGTGCAGAGCAAGGAGCATCTGTTGCTGCGATTGTAGGACATACAATAACAGGGCTCTCTACATAATAAGCAACCGCTTTGGCTGTATCAAAAATCTTTCCACCGCCGACACCAATGACTAAATCGCATCCTTTTTCTTTTACGATGGCCACTAAACGGTTAATCTCGTTCTTAGAACATTCTCCATGGAATGCTTCAAAAACAAGTTCACAGCCTGTATCTTTGAAACTATCTTCAATAATTCCACCAACACGTTTCTTTCCACCTTCACTAATTAAAATAAAAGGCTTCTTTCCAAGCTTTGTAGCATACTGTGCGATGTTAGTAAGTTCGCCTTTTCCCTGTACATACTTCGCTGGACTGATAATAATGTTTGCCATAAAAAATACCTCTCTTTCTCTTAATAGAAAAAATTGCTGCAAAAACCGTCTGTAACCCCGGTTTCTTGTTACAATTATAACAAACTTTATCCTCAAAAGCAAGAGATTTACTATTTGATTCATTAAGTGAACTACAGACGAAGCCAGCCCGGGAAGAGATAAGATATCCTATATTTGTGGCCTCGGAGCTACGAGACTGTAGTAAAATGTTAGAAAAGGCCGACATGAAAAGTTATTGATTTTGACGACTTTGTGTTTTGTACAACTGAGTCAAAATCAATAACTTTTCATGCCGGCCTTTTCTTAGAAGACGACTTCTCGTAGCGACGAAAATCACAAATATAGATGATTTGATTCTCA
>NZ_CAKRCF010000021.1 GCF_934307085.1 uncultured Anaerobutyricum sp. | reverse complement strand
TTAAGAACTTTATTATTTCAAATATAAAGAAGGAAATGATTAGGAGGTAGAAATATGTACAATCAGTTGACACCGGAAATTATCGAAGAAATCAAAAAAGTTTCCAATAACGTCTTCTTAGGTGAAGAGATTAATCCGGATTATGCGAAGGACGAGATGCCTATTTACGGCACGCATATGCCAGATTTAGCAGTACAGCCACGTTCTACAGAAGAAGTTGCAGCAGTAATGAAGATTTGTTATGAGAATAATATTCCTGTAACACCTAGAGGAGCTGGTACTGGTCTTGCAGGTGGAGCAGTTCCATTATATGGCGGTGTTTTAATTGATATTTCTAAGATGAATAAGATTAAATCCTACGATATGGAGAACTTCGTTGTTGAGATTGAAGCCGGTGTTCTGTTAAACGACTTAGCAGAGGATTGCCAGTCCAAAGGAATGTTATATCCACCAGATCCAGGTGAAAAGTTCGCATGTGTTGGTGGTAACGTAGCGACAAACGCAGGTGGTATGAGAGCTGTTAAATATGGAGCAACACGTGATTACGTAAGAGCAATGACTGTTGTATTACCAACTGGTGAGATTACACATCTTGGAGCAACTGTTTCCAAAACATCTTCAGGATATTCCTTATTAAATCTTATGATTGGTTCTGAAGGAACACTCGGTATCATCACAGAATTAACATTAAAGATTATCCCAGCACCAAAGGCTGTTGCATCTTTAATCATTCCTTACGAAGACTTAGAGACAGCACTTGCAACTGTACCTAAATTTAAGATGGCTCACATGAACCCACAGGCAATCGAGTTCATGGAAAGAGAAATCGTACTTGCTTCCGAGCGTTACATTGGAAAGTCCGTATTCCCACAGGAATTAGAAGGAGTTCAGATTGGTGCATATCTTCTTGTCACATTAGATGGTAACAGTGAAGATGAAGTAGACGCATTAATCGAGCAGGCTGCAGAGCTTGTATTAGAAGCAGGAGCAATTGATGTATTAGTAGCTGATACATCTGCTAAGATGAAAGATGCATGGGCAGCACGTTCTTCTTTCTTAGAGGCTATCATGGAAGAGACAAAGCTTCTTGACGAGTGTGACGTAGTTGTACCTGTTAATAAGATTGCAGAATACCTTACATTTGTAAATAAGACCGGAGAAGAATGTGGTCTTGTTATTAAATCCTTCGGACATGCCGGAGATGGAAACCTTCATATCTACCAGTGCTCTAATGATCTGGAAGAAGAAGAGTTCAAGAAGAGAGTGGATAAATTCTTTGACATTATTTATAAAGAAGCAACAAATTGCGGCGGTCTTGTTTCTGGTGAACACGGAATCGGTTCAGGTAAAGTAAAATACTTAGTTGATTCTGTTGGAGAAACAAACATGGCAATCATGGAAGGCATCAAGAGAGTATTTGACCCTAAGATGATCTTAAATCCAGGCAAAGTTTGCTACCGTCTGTAATATTAAGGAGGAAGAAGAATGAATATTTGTGTTTGTATCAAACAAGTACCTGATACTAATGAGATTAAAATTGATCCAGTTACACATACACTGGTAAGAAAAGGTGTTCCAAGTATCGTGAATCCTTTTGATACCTACGCACAAGAAGTAGGTGTCCGCTTAAAAGAAAAATTAGGCGGTAAAGTTGTTGTAATTTCCATGGGACCAGAACAGGCAAAAGATGCAATCAAAACCTGTCTTTCCGTAGGAGCTGACGCAGGATACCTTATTTCCAGCAGAAAGTTCGGTGGATCTGATACATTAGCAACAAGTTATATCCTTTCTGAAGCAATCAAAGCAGTAGAGGAAAAAGAAGGATTAAAATTTGATTTAATTCTCTGTGGTAAACAGGCAGTTGACGGTGATACCGCACAGGTTGGACCGGAAATCGCAGAACATCTTGGACTTCCACAGATTACATACGCATTAGACATCATTGAAAAAGACGGAGATATTCAGGTAAAACGTGAATGCGATGAAGGTTACGATATGATTTCTACACAGCTTCCAGCAGTAGTTACAGTAGTTAGACTTCCTTACGAACCTAGATATCCAACCATCAAGAGTAAAATGGCTGCAAAGAAAAAAGAGATTCCTGTTCTTACAGAAGAAGATATTCCTGCAATCAACCTGGAGCGTTGCGGTTTAAGTGGTTCTCCAACAAAAGTAAAGAAAACATATACACCAGTAACAGAAAAGAATGGTGTAAAACTTGAAGGTATGGAAGCAGAAGATGCAGCAAAAGAGGTTGTTAAATTAATTTACGACGCAAAAATTTTGTAAGGAGGACTGAATAATGAATCTTGCAGATTATAAAAATATTTGGGTTTTTATTGAAACAGAATGTGGTAAACCAAAAACAGTTGGTTACGAATTATTAAATGTAGCAAAACCACTTGCACAGGCAAAGGGCTGTGAATTAGTAGCAGTTGTTATCGGTAAAGATATCGAGGGTGTTGCAAAAGATGCAATCGCTTATGGTGCAGATTCTGCAATTATCGTAGACGGACCAGAGTACGAATACTACACAACAGATGCTTTTGCAAAAGCAATGGTAACATTAGTTGAAAAGTATAAACCAGAAACATTAATGATTGGTGCTACAAACAATGGTCGTGATTTAGGACCTAGAGTATCCTGCAGATTAAAGACAGGACTTACAGCAGATTGTACTGGTATTGACATTGATGAAGAAAGTGGAAATATTGCATGGACACGTCCTACATTCGGTGGAAACCTTATGGCAACAATCATGTGCCCAGATAACAGACCTCAGATGGGAACGGTTCGTCCTGGTGTATTTAAGAAAGGTGCTTACGAAGAAGGTAAAACTGGAGAAATCATCAAAGAAGATATCACAGTTCCAGCAGAAGAGATTCGTACAACTCTCGTAGAAAGAGTAAAAGAAGTAGCAGAATCTGTTAACTTAGAAGAAGCAGAAATCATTGTTTCCGGTGGACGTGGTGTTGGTTCTGAAGAGAACTTCAAACTGTTACAGGATCTCGCAGATGTACTTGGTGCAACAGTTGGATGCAGCCGTGCAGTAGTAGATGCAGGCTGGATGCCACATGCGCATCAGGTAGGACAGTCAGGTAAGACAGTTGCTCCTAAGTTATACTTTGCAATCGGTATTTCCGGTGCTATCCAGCACGTAGCAGGTATCTCCGGTTCCGATACAATCGTAGCAATCAATAAAGATCCAGATGCTCCAATCTTTGATGTAGCAGACTACGGAATCGTTGGAAACTTAAATGAAGTAGTTCCTGCATTAACAGAAGCATTTAAAGCAGAGAAAGCTTAAGAATATAAATTAAGCTTAAAAGCATAATGAATCAATCCTTAGAAAATGGTTGAGAGAAACGCATAGTATAAATGCAAAGTATAGAATAAAGAAAGACAAAGTATAAAAATAGTATTACCAAGTTTGTCATTATCTGGCCCTCCCAAGCTGGAGGGTCAGATCTAAACACATAAAAGCAATATATCAATCCTGCAGAGATTTCCAGTACGATATAAAATGAAATAACCGTCAGGTAAGAGTATTGTGAATTAAGTCACAGATGAATTTGTTAAAAAAATATCAACAAAAACGTAACATGATAACAAAGAAAAAGTAATTGTAGTCGAGTTTTCAGAGCAGAAAATGCTTGAAAAATCGATGAAAGGTAAAACAAGTGAACAATATTATATATTGTTGTGGCTTTATTTTAAATTCAACATTTTAAATTCATTATTTTAAATTCAAAGCAATGAAATAATAAAAACGACTGTGACAGGAGGAAATAGTTATGAATTTTAGACAGGACGAGGAACATCAGGATATATTAGAAATGGTGCATGACTTTGCAGTAAACGAAGTAAAACCTTTAGCTGCTGAAATCGACAGAACAGAAGAGTTCCCAATGAAAAATGTCAAAATGATGGCAGAAATGGGACTGATGGGAATTCCTTTCCCAGAAGAGTACGGCGGAGCTGGAATGGATACATTAGCATATATCCAGACAGTAGAAGAATTAAGTAAATACTGTGCATCTACAGGTGTTATTCTTTCTGCTCATACATCTTTATGTGCAACACCTATTTACCAGTTCGGTTCTGAAGAACAGAAACAGAAATATCTTCCTAAGTTATGTTCTGGTGAATGGATTGGTGCTTTCGCATTAACAGAACCTAACGCTGGTACAGATGCATCCGGACAGCAGACAGTTGCAGTAGACGCTGGTGACCACTGGGTATTAAATGGATCTAAGATTTTTATCACAAACGCAGGTGCAGCAGATGTATTCTTCGTACTTGCTATGACAGATAAATCTCAGGGAACAAAAGGTATTTCCGCATTTATCGTAGAAAAAGGATTCAAAGGTTTCTCCATTGGTAAACAGGAAGATAAATTAGGTATCCGTGCATCTTCCACATGCGAACTTATTTTTGAAGACTGTATCGTTCCTAAAGAAAACCTTGTTGGTGAACTTGGAAAAGGTTTCAAATATGCAATGATGACATTAGATGGTGGACGTGTTGGTATCGCAGCACAGGCACTTGGTATTGCAGAAGGTGCATTAGAAGAAACAACAAAATATATCACTGAGAGAAAACAGTTCGGAAGAAGAATTTCTCAGTTCCAGAATACACAGTTCGAAATGGCTCAGATGCGTGCACAGACAGAAGCAGCAAAACTTCTTGTTTATCAGGCAGCATGTGCAAAAGATGACCACGAACCATTCTCACACAAAGCAGCTATGGCTAAGTTAGTAGCAGCTAGAAATGCTATGGATGTAACAACACGTTGCTTACAGTTATATGGTGGATATGGATATACAAAAGATTATCCAATCGAGAGAATGATGCGCGACGCTAAGATTACAGAAATCTATGAAGGAACTTCTGAAGTACAGATGATGGTTATCTCTGGATGGATGGGTGTTAAATAGTTAAGGAGTTGAGCAGCATGGATATGAAATTACCTTTTTCAACCACAGGTATGATGCTGCACATAGACGATTCGATGGACTACGAGGTTTTATCCTCGTCCATCGAGTCCATGCCAAAGAGCGATAAGACAGAAGATGAAATCGTTCTTGAGGCAATGGCGCATCCAATTGGTTCTCCAAAGCTTTCAGAGCTTTCAAAAGGAAAAGAAAATGTAGTAATTATTTGTTCTGACCACACAAGACCGGTTCCAAGTAAGCATATCATTCCGTTTATGCTGAAAGAGATTAGGGAAGGAAATCCAGACGCAAAAATCACCCTTTTAATTGCAACAGGATTCCACAGAGCAACAACAAGAGAAGAGTTAGTTGGTAAATTCGGTGAAGAAATCGTAGATAACGAAAACATTGTTATTCATGACAGTCAGGACATGGATGCGATGGAGAATATCGGAATTTTACCATCAGGAGCTCCACTTTTAATCAATAAAGTTGCTGCAAATGCAGACCTTCTTGTAAGTGAAGGATTTATAGAAACCCATTTCTTTGCAGGTTTCTCAGGAGGAAGAAAGAGCATCCTTCCTGGAGTATCCAGCAAAGTAACGGTACTCGGAAACCACTGTTCAAAATTTATTGATTCTCCATATAGCAGAACAGGAGTTTTGGAGGGCAATCCGATTCATAAAGATATGATTGCTGCCAGTAAAATGGCACATCAGCAATATATTGTTAACGTCATTATTGATGCAGACAAGAAAGTGGTACACGCCGTTGCAGGCGATGCAATTGAAGCCCATGCTGCAGGATGTAAGTTCTTGCAGGATTATTGCCAGGTAGTTCCTAAGAAAGCCGCAGACATTGCTATATCTACTAACGGCGGATATCCACTTGATCAGAATATGTATCAGTCCGTAAAAGGAATGACTGCTGCAGAGGCCGCAGCAAAAGATGATGGTATTCTTATTATGGTTTCCAATTGTGGGGATGGCCATGGAGGAGAAGGCTTCTATGAAGCATTGAAAAACTGCTCCAGCCCGGCTGACCTCATGGCAGAAATCTTAAAAGTTCCACAGGATCAGACAAAACCAGATCAGTGGGAATATCAGATACAGTGTCGTATTTTAATGCAGCATAAGGTTATTTATGTCATGTGCGAAGAGCATCGCAAAATGGCACAGGAGATGGGCTTTATCGTTGCAAACGACGTAAATGAAGCCTTGGAGATGGCCATAAAAGAAAAGGGAAAAGATGCCCATATTTCAATTATTCCGGATGGCGTTTCCGTTATGGTAAAAAAACCGGAACAATAAAGTTTGTTTGAAAAATATTTCTAAACAAGCCATAAGCCAAAACATGTTTGCTTAATGTGAAATTCATTTTTCACATTTTGTAGGCGGACCTGCAAATGAGCAGCAGGTCCGCCATTTTTTTATAATGTGCAACTATTTGATGTTTATCGTACTGCCTTGTTTTTAGTCTGAGTCAGTTTTTTATATACGATATATGAATATTCAAAATCATGCTGGTTTTGAATAAATATGTGGATTGTGTTTGCGGAAATGAACACTTTTTTACCTTGTTGTGTTAAAGTTTTCCACTTGCAAAAAGAGCAAGAATCTTATAAAATAGACATTCAGATATAAAGAATGATAAAAAAATGACAAGGAGGCGGCGGGATGATGAATGAATTCACAGATTTTAAGACTTACAAAATGAAAAACCAAAAGACATATCAATATGTGTTCGATTATTTTTCTGAGCAGATTTTATCCGGTGAATTAAAAATAAATGATAAGATTTTGCCAGAAAGAGAAATCGCAGAGAAGTTGGACGTAAGTCGTAATTCCATTCGTGAAGTAATGCATATGTTAGAAATTAACGGGCTGCTTGATTGCCGACAGGGAAGCGGAAATTATATCCGCTGTGAGCCACAGGATTATATGGTAAAGTTCATGAATATAGTCATGTCGCTCCAGAATATTGAATATACAGAAGTATATGATATTCGTATGGGATATGAGACAGTAGCGTTGCGACTTGCGATTAAATATGCAACAAAAGAAGAAATAGAGGATCTTCATCAGATTTTAATTAAGATGGATGAGATTAAAGACCCAAAAGAAAGTGGTAAGCTTGATATGCAATTTCATAATAAACTCATTGAGGCTTCCCATAACCGTATGATTGTATTATACACATCGATGATTGCAGAGTTAATGAACCAGTTTATCACAGATTTTCGTGGACGTATCATGGCGAATCAAAGACAGGCAGAAGCACTGCGACGTGCCCACTGGAATATTTATGATTCCTTAGTGGCAAAAGACTTTGCGGCGGGAAGCTTTGCGATGCAACGACACTTTGATGTAGTAGGAGAACAACTTGAACGACTACAACAACAAATGGAAAATAAGGAAAAATAAAAACTCCTGTTTGTTTCAGAAACATCGAAAAAGATGAATAAGAAACAAACAGGAGTTTTTCTAGATTTTTTTATAACAAAAAATATCCGTTCAATTTTTAAATATATTTTTTGAAAATATCTTAATTTTTGAAAATATTTTGTTGGGACATTTTCAAGAATATTCTAATATATTTAGCTTCAGAAATATTTTATAACAATTTAAAAGAGAATTTATCTTTTATTAGTTTGCCCTATGAAGAAGCAAATATTTCTGTTTCGTAGCCATACCACCCCGGATATGTCTTTCTGACTTATTAATATTTAAAATATCACGAACCTCCTCCGCCAGATGATGATCAATCTGAGGCAGTCGCTCTGTCAAATCCTTATGTACCGTTGACTTGCTAACTCCAAACCTCGTAGCTGTCTTCCTCACCGTAGCCTTCGAATCAATAATGTACTTCCCAACCTCAATAGCACGTAATTCAATATAATCCCTCATTATAAAATCCTGTCCTGAAATCTTTTTTACATCCTATGAGGAAAATGCCAAAGACATGCAAAAAAATACAAACTAAAAACAGATGCAAAAAAACACCGTTCTGATGGCTGATTGGAAACGGTGTTCTTGCGAGCAGTCACATTGAAGGAGGAGGAGTGACTGCTCTATTGGATAATTTAATTGAATAGTTGAGACGAGATGAAATCGTATCACTCATCTTGGCTCTAGTATACCAATTTTATCCCGAATTGTCTATGCATGAGTTTGACAAGAATAACCGTTTTTTTGCGTCTTTTCTTGGCATTGTGAATAAATGGATTCTGATTGCATCGACAGGAGAACAATTATTATAAGCAAAATGGCTAATTGTCCTGAAAAAGAAACAAAAAATGACAGTTGAAAGACGCATATGAACAGACAAAAACGGAAAAAGAAAGAGTTTTACTGTTGTTTTTCTTTTGGTACAATAAAAACAGTAGAGTAGGGAAAAATAGAATATAGATGGGACTGTGTCAATGAAAACCGTAAAAGAATAAAGACCAGAAATAAGACTGGAAATAAGGGAGAGCAGCATTGAATACGCTAATAAAAAGGGAAAGAATATTTGACAATATTGTAGCGGTTTCTGGCACAAAAAAAGAAGCGATAAGAACGATAAGCAGACTTTGTGCAAAACAGGCTATGTTAGATGTGGCACAGTTAGAGGAAGCATTCTGGAAGAGAGAAGAATGGGATTCGACAGGATGTGGGGAAGGAATCGCCATTCCTCATGCAATTATAAAAGAAATTGATGAAGTAGAGTTATTTATTGTTCGGTTTCGATATCCAATAGAGTGGGATTCATTTGATGACAAGAAAGTAGATATTGCGTTTGCGATTATTGCACCGGAAGAAAAGGGACAGGAAAAATATCTGACATTTTTGTCGAGGCTTGCAAGAAAGCTTGTAGATGAAAAATTTGTTGCTGATTTTCGTAGCTGTAGGAGTTCAGAAGCGGTTTATCAGTATGTAAAAAATGAATTAGAATAATTTTAAAGTCATTTGGAATAAGATAATACAAATAGGATGAGTATATGTGATAGAGGAAAGTATGAGAATAGTTGGAGTTACCAAGTGCCCGACAGGAATCGCACATACCTATATGGCAGCGGCACGCATAGAAAAAGAATGTGAGAAGCGGGGATATGAGGTAAAGGTGGAAACCCAGGGGGCGCAAGGAACAGAGAATAAGCTTACCAAACGAGAGATTGCAAAGGCAGATTATGTAATTATAGCTGCGGATGTAGTGATTGAGGAGCCGGAACGTTTTTATGGTAAGAGGATATTAAAAACAAGGATTAAACCGTTGCTTAAAAATACAGAGGGTGTTTTTGAACAATTAGAAGCGGACTCTTTTATTATGGGAGGGGCTTCTTTTCAAAATGAGAATAATCAAAACAGAAATGAAAACTCTGGAAATGTAGAGGATTTTCAAAATAAAAATACAAAAGATAAAAATGCTGAAAATACAGAAGATAAAGATATTGAAAACAGAGAAAAAAATGGAGATGCGGCAACCCAAAATATAACGTACCAAAATGCGATAAATAGAAGTAGAATAGTTGAAAATACGCAAGAAAATCAGAAAGCTGAAAAGATAGTCGGAAAAGGCTACAGGAAAGAACTGGAAAATGAACAGTCAATATCCGGGGAGGATAAAGCAAAACGAAGTAATAAAAATAGTAAGAATAAGATAGTAAAAACAAAAAAAGAAAAGAAACAGGAAAAAGAGCCCAAAGCCCCTTCAGATATTGATATTATAGGACAGCTTATGAATGGAGCTTCCTATATGATACCATTTGTTGTTGTGGGAGGGTTGTTAGTATCGTTGTCGTTATCAATGGGGGGACAGACTTCGGCAGACGGAACGGTTGTCTATATTGGTTTATGGAATAAGATTCATGCCATCGGTAATCTTGCCTTTACGCTGATGTATCCAATTTTGTCAGGCTTTATTGCTTTTTCCATTGCAGGAAGGGCAAGCCTTGCTCCGGCGATGATCGGGGCGATGGTGGCAACCGATGGAGAGATTCTTGGAACGGAGGCAGGAACGGGATTTATCGGCTGTATTATTGTCGGCTATCTTGTTGGCTATCTTGTGAAATGGATGAACAGCTGGAATATTGCTAAGGAGTTTAAGCCGATGATGCCGATATTTATTATTCCGCTGACCGGTGTCGCAGTAGTATCCGCTTTGTTTATATTTGTGCTTGGAAAGCCAGTTACACTGATAACGGATATGTTAAACAGTTTGCTTGTGCAACTTGCGAAGAATCCTTCCAGTGCAGTTGTGCTAGGTATTGTGCTTGGTGCGATGGTTGGTATAGATATGGGAGGTCCGATTAATAAGGTCGCCTTTTTCTTTGGTGTGACTTCAATTGCACAGGGAAATCTTCAGATTATGGGGATTGTATCTACTTCCATTGCAGTGGCTCCGCTCTCTATGGGAATCGCAGCAGTTGTTGGAAAAGATAAGTTCACACCTGAGGAAAAAAGTGCAGGAATATATACGATATTTATGGGAATCATAGGAATCAGCGAGGGTGCAATACCATTTGCAGCTTCGGATCCTGGACACGTTCTACCTGCGATTGTTGCAGGTTCAGCATTTACTGGAGCGGCAGCTGCTGTGTGCGGAGTAACTTCTGCGGTGCCACATGGAGGAATTGTTGTTGCCCTATTTAAAGCGACAAATTATATGTCATTATATGTCCTTTGCGTGTTAGCTGGAACGGCACTTTCTGTTGCGATTGTGCTGGCGTTTAAAAAGAAACAGGCGAAAGAAAGACAAGAAAAAAATGAATAGGATTCCAATAAATAGAAACAGACCGTACAAAGTTGACATTTTTTTCAAAAAAATACCCTCTCGCATATTGAAATTGCAAGTAAAATGAAATAAAATCTTAAGTTAAGCACATCTTTTGTTCAAAAATAAGTCAAACTATGAGTTTTACATTTTTGAAGAATTTGATAGAATTTTGGTGAGTGAGGAGTGGTTCGTAAACATGAGATTCACAAGACGGGATATGAAGATGATAGAGTACTTAAGAGATTATGAAGTAGTCGAGCTTAAGACAATGTCGGAGTATCTAGGAGTATCTGTAAAGACTCTGAAAAATCAGTTAAAGGAGTTATCCGAGATGCTGAAGGAATTCGGAGTAGATGTCCAATTTGTTTCAAGTAATCAGATACTTGTAAAGGGACATGAAAAGTTTGCGGAAGTGATGAGTGTGGGCATCCCTCGCTTTGAGATGGAATTTGAAAGAAGATTCCTCTTACTTCTGGTACTACATGATAATTTCCTTACCATACAGGAAATTGCAGATGAGCTTTTAGTAAGCAAGTCTTACGCAGAGAAGCATTTAGCGGCAATCATGAAAAAGTATCCGGAAGATATTCAGGCACAGCGGCATTATGGTATCCGCTATGCAGCATCCCAGAATAAGAGAAGAGAGGTATTTGTAAAAATACTTTTTCCATATTTATTCGGGGAGGATTACATTGCAGCTTTAGAGCAGTTTGATAGTCTTCATTTTCCACTGTTTCATTATTTTACAAAGGAACAGATGTTAAGGACAAGAGGAGCAATTCAGGCATTGCAGAGACTGGAATGGTTTCAGCTTACCGATGAATCCTTGCAGCAGCTTTTCCTTTATATTTTGTTTCTCACGCGTCATGCAGACAGTGAGAATACAGAAAAGCCGGTTGCGGTACAGGAAGATTTTATTAATACGCAGGAATTTGATGGATTGTATGAATGGATACCTGGATGGTGTCAGGAATTTTGTCTGCCGGATTCTAAAGAAGAACTGCGATATATGTACACATTACTGTTATCGTTGCGTAAACAAAAAATCGCCTGTCAGGATCAGATTATGGATAAGATGAGGCATCCGATTAAGGAGATTCTTAAAGGAATCAGGGAGAGGCTCAGTGCAGATTTCAGCGAGGACGAAGATTTGATTGAGGGGTTATCTTCTCATATTTATACGACGATTCTTCGTGGAAATCATTTGGATATTGAGACAGATGAATATATGTTAAAGTCCATGAAACGTCAATATCCTTTTGGATTCGAGATGGCGGCCATTGCGGCAGATTACATAGCAGATATGTATAATCTGTCTATGAAAGAGAATGATCTTATTTATTTAGCCATTCATTTTCAGGCGGCGATAGAGCGAATGAAGGATGCGGGTGAGAAGACGAAAATTATTATTGTCTGTCATTTCGGTGCGGCAGCGGCCAGAATTATCCGCTCTAAAATCGAGAGAAAGCTTGTCGGTGTGGAAGTCACAGGAATGTATTCTCTGCAGGAATTTAAGCAGCTTAAGAATCCAGACTGCGACTGTATTGTGACAACCGAGCGTATTCTCAAAGCAGATTTTCCGATTATCTACATTTCTATGGCTCTTCCGGAGCGTGAGATGCAAAAGATTAAGGAAGGAATTAAAGAAATTCAGGTAAACCATTTATTGGAATTGAATATATTAGAAGCAATTATTCTTCCAATTGAAGAAAAGAATATGGAATCCGCAGTAAAAGCGATGGTACAGCCGCTTTTAGAAGAAGATTTTGTAATAGAAGAATATTTGCAGTCTGTTCTTGAAAGAGAAGAGATGTCTTCTACAAGTCTTAATCACATTGCCCTGCCACATGGAAATCCGGCAATGGTGCAGAACACAAGACTTGTTATTGGAAGAATGAATCAGCCACTTTTGTGGGATGATTCTAAAGTAAGCTGTGCATTTTTATTTGCAGTATCTGCAGAGATGCTCAAAGAAAAACCGATGCTTTTTAATACGTTTTACCGGACGATGGCAGATCCGGAAGTAGAGGAAAGTATCAAAAAACTTCAGATGGAAAAGAATCTTCCAGATGAAGTTTTTAGACAAAAGCTGTTTCAAATATTGAGATAGAGTAACTAATAATTTCTAACAGGAGAGGAAAGGATGTGAAGTTAACATGGTAGGAATTATTCTCGCAACACATGGCAATTTTGCGACCGGTATCCAGCAGTCAGCTTCCATGATTTTTGGTGAACAGCCAAACGTGGCAGCCGTAACACTGCAGCCTAACGAAGGACCGGATGATGTGAGAAAGAAAATGGAAGAAGCAGTTGCATCTTTCGAAGACCCGGAACAGGTGTTAATTCTCGTTGATTTATGGGGAGGTACTCCATTTAATCAGGCTAATGGTCTGATCGCTGGTCACGAGGATACATGGGCAATTGTTGCTGGTCTTAACCTGCCAATGCTCATTGACGCTTATGCTTCCCGTATGATGATGGATACAGCACATGAACTTGCTGCCCAGATTTCCGGAAGTGCAAAAGAAGGCGTTAAGATTTACCCAGAAAGCTTAGAGCCAAAGGAAGAGAAAAAGGTAGCAGCTGCTTCCGATGGACAGCCAAGGGGAGCATTACCAGAAGGAACTGTAGTAGGAGATGGAAAGATTAAATATGTGCTTGCACGTATCGATTCCCGTCTGCTCCATGGACAGGTAGCAACAGCATGGACAAAGACTACAGGGCCAAACAGAATTATCGTCGTATCTGACGGTGTAGCTCACGATGACCTTCGTAAGAGTATGATTCGTGAAGCAGCGCCTCCAGGGGTAAAAGCGAATGTAGTTCCAATCAGCAAGATGATTCAGGTATCAAAAGATACTCGTTTTGGAAACACAAAGGCATTATTATTATTTGAAACACCGCAGGATGCTCTTGCAGCAATCAAAGGTGGAGTAGATATTAAGGAACTTAACATTGGTTCTATGGCTCACTCTGTTGGCAAGGTAGCAGTCAGCAAAGTATTATCTTTAGATGAAAAAGATATCGAGACATTCGAAGAACTTAAGAAGTTAGGCGTTAAGTTTGACGTTCGTAAAGTTCCAAGTGATTCTCAGGATAACATGGATGAGATTCTTAAAAAAGCAAAAGCTGAATTAGCAAAATAGTATTTAGCAATTAATATTAGGAGGAAAAGTCATGTCAATTATTTCAATGATTTTAGTTGTTATAGTTGCCTTTCTCGCTGGTATCGAAGGTGTTGTTGATGAATTCCAGTTCCATCAGCCTTTGGTAGCATGTACATTGATTGGTCTGGTAACAGGCAATCTTGAGGCAGGTATTGTTCTTGGTGGTAGTCTTCAGATGATCGCTCTTGGATGGGCTAACATCGGAGCTGCTGTAGCACCGGATGCTGCTTTAGCATCTGTTGCATCTGCTATTATTCTTGTTCTTGGTGGACAGGGAGTAAAAGGTGTAAGTACAGCGATCGCTGTAGCTATCCCTCTTGCTGTAGCAGGTTTATTCTTAACAATGGTTGTTCGTACTCTTTCTGTAGCATGTGTTCACCGTATGGACGCTGAAGCTGAAAAAGCAAACTTCAAGGGTATTGAATTATGGCACATCATTGCCATCTGCTTACAGGGTCTTCGTATCGCAATCCCTGCAGCATGTCTTCTTGCAATCCCTACTGAAACAGTACAGCACTTCTTACAGTCTATGCCTGCATGGTTAACAGATGGTATGTCCATCGGTGGTGGTATGGTAGTAGCTGTTGGTTATGCAATGGTTATCAACATGATCGCAACAAAGGAAGTTTGGCCATTCTTCGCAATCGGTTTCTGTCTGGCAGCTATTTCAGACCTTACACTGATCGCTCTTGGTGCAATCGCCCTTGCAATCGCTTTCATCTACATCAACTTATCTGAGAATGGTGGAAATGGAAACGGCGGCGGAAATGTTGGTGATCCACTCGATGACATTTTAAATGACTACTAAAAAGTAAGGAGGGTATAGAAATGGCAGAAGAAAAAATTACTTTATCAAAACAAGATCGTAGATCTGTTGCACTCCGCTCTACTTTCCTTCAGGGTTCATGGAACTATGAACGTATGCAGAACGGTGGATGGTGTTTCGCCATGATTCCGGCGATTAAGAAACTGTACACAAACAAAGAAGATCAGAAGGCAGCTTTAAAGAGACACCTTGAGTTCTTCAACACACATCCATATGTAGCTTCTCCAGTACTTGGTGTAACTCTTGCTTTAGAGGAAGAGAAAGCAAACGGTGCTCAGGTAGATGATGCAGCTATTCAGGGTGTAAAAGTAGGTATGATGGGACCTTTAGCCGGTGTTGGTGATCCAGTATTCTGGTTTACTGCTCGTCCAATGCTTGGTGCATTAGGTGCATCCCTCGCTATGGGCGGAAGCATCTTAGGACCAATCTTATTCTTCGTATTATGGAACGTAATCCGTTGGGCATTTATGTGGTATACACAGGAATTTGGTTACCAGGCTGGTAGCAAGATTTCTGAAGACCTTTCTGGCGGACTTTTACAGAAAGTAACAAAGATTGCATCTATTCTTGGTATGTTCGTACTTGGTTCGCTGATTGAACGCTGGGTAAGTATCAACTTCACACCAGTTGTATCTAAAGTAAAATTAAGTGATGGTGCTTACATCGACTGGAACAGTCTTCCAGCAGGAACAGAAGGTATCAAGACAGCATTATCCCAGTATACTTCTGGAATGGCTTTAGATTCTACAAAGGTTACAACTTTACAGGACAACTTAAATTCCTTAATTCCTGGACTTATGCCATTATTACTTACACTGTTATGTATGTGGTTACTCAAGAAGAAAGTTTCTCCTATCGTAATCATCCTTGCACTGTTCGTAGTAGGTATCTTAGGACATGTAGTAGGTATTCTGTAATTTAAGTTTAATTAAAGCGGAATAAACAATACAAAGGGGGCTGTGGCAAAAATATTTTTGATATTTTTGCACGGCCCTTTCTATGTTATGTATACAATATAAGCAGTATTGTATTTGTAGCATTTCAAAATTTAAGTTTAATATCAAAATGATATTCGTTTAAATAGTAAAACAGGAGGATGCATAATGGCACAATCACTCAACACTAAAGTGGATCTGGTTATGGATGCCACTTCCTTTCACGGAATGAATAATTACGGAAAAATTATGATTGGCGACAGAGGTTTCGAATATTATAACGAAAAAAAGATGAATGACTATATCCAGATTCCATGGGAAGAGGTTGATTATGTCATAGCATCTGTTATGTTTAAGGGCAAATATATTCCTCGCTTCGCCATTCAGACAAAAAGAAGCGGAACCTTTACCTTTGCAGCAAAGAACCCAAAAGAACTTCTTCGCGCGGTAAGAAATTATGTTCCATCTGACCATATGGTTCGCTCCTTAAGCTTTTTTGACGTGTTAAAAAGAGCGTTTAAAAAATAAAAGCAGAGTATATTAAAAAACATTTTAGCAATTATTCAAGAATGCCCCGGCATTCTTGCTGCGAGATGTGCGTCATGCAATGCATGACATACTTCTTCTGCACATCTGACATCTGATATATATATATATACATTTCTATTTCATTTAAAGGGAGAAAAAAGATGGCAATTTTAAAATTAAAACCAAGCGGAAAAGATTACATCTGGGGCGGACATAAACTCGTAGACAACTACGGAAAAGAAATGACAGGCGACCGGTTAGCAGAGACATGGGAATTATCCTGTCATCCAGACGGTCCAAGCTTTGTTGCCAATGGCGAAGATGCTGGCAAGACATTAAGACAGTATATTGAGGAACACGGAAAGAAAGTACTCGGAACAAACTGCGAGCGTTTTGAGGACTTTCCTATTTTAACAAAATTCATCGATGCACAGGACAACCTTTCTATCCAGGTACATCCAGATAATGAGTATGCCTTAAAAAATGAAGGGCAATATGGCAAAACCGAGATGTGGTATGTAGTGGATGCAGAAGAAGGAGCCTGCCTCTACCACGGATTTAACAGAGAAATCAGCAAAGATGAATTTGCAAAAAGAATCGAAGAAGATACTCTTCTTGAAGTACTGAATAAAGTACCTGTTCATAAAGGAGATGTATTCTTTATCGAAGCTGGAACAATTCATGCTATCGGTAAAGGACTCATCATCGCAGAAATCCAGCAGAACTCCAACGTAACTTATCGTGTATACGATTATGGCAGAGTTGGAAAGGACGGAAAGAAGAGAGAACTCCACATCGAGAAAGCCGTTGCTGTAACGAACTGTGCACCAGCGAAAAAGGATGACAGTCATTATCCACATATCGCTGACTGCGACTACTTTACAGTAGACAAACTGAACCTCGATGGAACAACCTTTAACAAACTTCAGGGAAATGTTTCGGAAAAATCCTTCTTAAGCATTCTCGTTTTAGACGGCGAAGGAACCATCACCAGCAATGGTGAGAGCGTATCTTACAAAAAGGGAGATAGCATTTTCCTTACTGCTGGAAGCGGGGAATATAGCATAGAAGGTGTGTGTGATGCACTTTTAACTACAATAAGAGAGTAGGGAATTCTGGTTTGCCGCAGGCAAAGCTGACACCCGCAAAGAGAGCCTATCCCCTATATTTGTGGGAGTAGAATACACAGAAGCAGAGAAAAAATTGTAAGTTAAGACTTAGAAAGAACAGAAGTCTCGAAGCCCCTAATATATAAAAATGCGCCTTAGAGCAAGCTCTTAATGCGGGCGAGCATTAAGAGTGCAGAGATACGAAGCATTTTTATATATTAGGAGTTTCGGGACTTCGTCTGTTTTATTCTCCCCACAAATTTAAAATAATTTATTGACATAAAGCGTAAAAGTTGTTATACTGTAAAACATATTAAGACTGTAGGAAAATCGTTGAACAAAAGTAGTACCTTTTATCCACAGCATACCAGAGAGTCGGATTAGGTGGAAGCCGATATGTGAGGGAAGAGAGAATGGATTTGGGAGATGCAAGGTGAATTAACAGTAGCTGATGCCGCGTCCTCGCGTTATAGGGGTAGGATATCGACAGAGATTGTAAGAGATTTTTGTCCGTATCGGATTTAGAGAGAATGACAGAGAATTATTCCAGAAGATTTTACTTTTATATTGGAAGCCAGACAGCTGAAAGATGGAAGAGGTTTTTTGAAGAATAATTTTAAGTGATTAATAAGGGTGGCACCGCGGAATATTTCGTCCCTGACGTTTTTAATGAACGTCAGGGACTTTTTTAATGCCATAAAAAGCTTCCACAACATAAAAACAGAAAGCAGCCTACAGACAGAAGGGAGTACAAATGAAACGAATAAGAAGAGCATACAGTAAAACGGTCAGTCTTATTGATGAAACAGCAGTACAGATTTATCAGAGTTTTGTAGGAAAGAAAAAAGGGTTTCTTCTGGAAAGTTATGATAAGAATAACGGACGTTACGTCTTTGTGGGAAAGGATCCGGAGGAAGTCATTAAAAGTAAAGAAAACGGTTTGGTTATTGAGAGAGCGGATGGAACAAAGAGAGAGCTTAGCGGTAATCCCGTAGACCTTTTAAAAGGATACTACAGTGATTTCGAGATTCGTAAAGATGATGAGCAGCTTGCATTTACCGGAGGACTTGTCGGGGCACTTGGTTATGACTTTGTAAGATACAAAGAGGAACTGCCGGACAATAATCCGGATGAGATCGGAATCAGTACGATTTCATTGATGCTTGTGACAGAGTTTTTATCTATTGACCATTTTGCAGAGACAATGACAGCAGTTGTTGTGGATCATGATACAAAAGAGGGAAGAGAAAGAGCAGCTGCCCGCTGCGAAGAAATGGTAAAGGAAGCGTTTTCTGGTATTCAAAAGGAGGAAAAGTCAGAGTTCATTCCAGATGGAAAAATCATAAAGCAGTCCGATACATTAGAGGAATACAGCGAAAAGGTTAACAAAATTAAACAGTATATTGTTGATGGACACGTGTTTCAGACAGTGCTTTCTCAGAGATGGACGATTGAGACGAAGCAGAACAGTTTTGACTTATATAAAGAACTTAGAGAAATCAATCCTTCCCCATATATGTATTATTTCAACTTTGAGGTATTTGAAATCATCGGAAGTTCTCCGGAAATGATTGTAAAGCAGAAAGACAACAAAGTTCTGACCTGTCCAATTGCCGGAACAAGACCTCGAGGAAAAGATGAGGCGGAAGATCAGAAACTTGCAGAAGGACTGATGCAAGATCCGAAGGAAAAGGCAGAGCACGTTATGTTAGTTGATCTCGCAAGAAATGATATGGGACGAATCGCAGAGTTTGGAACGGTAAAAGTAAGAGACTTCATGCACATTCAGAAATACTCCCACGTCATGCACATCGTTTCTTTAGTGGAGGGAAGAAAAAAGGGAGAGTATCATCCACTTGACCTTGTAAATGCATTTCTTCCAGCGGGAACATTAAGCGGTGCACCGAAAGTTCGTGCGATGGAAATTATCGATGAACTTGAATCTGTAAGAAGAGGACTTTACGGCGGAGCAATTGGTTATATTGATTTTAACGGAGATATGGACTTTTGTATTACTATTCGAACGATGATTAAAAAAGCCAATAAAGTTTATATTCAGGCAGGAGCCGGTATCGTGGCAGATAGCAATCCGGAAAGTGAATATAACGAATGCTGCAATAAAGTAAGAGCTCTTGCCAAAGTGTTAGTTCGGGAGGAAAACTTATGATATTACTAATTGATAATTATGATTCCTTTACATACAACTTATATCAGTACATGGGAATCTTTGAAAAAGATATTAAAGTCGTTCGAAATGACAAAATCACAATAGAGGAAATCGAGCAGTTAGATCCAGACAGAATCGTTCTTTCACCCGGACCGAAAAGTCCGAAGGAAGCCGGTATCTGCATAGATGTTGTAAGACATTTTTACAAGAAAAAGCCGATTCTTGGTATCTGCCTTGGACATCAGAGTATCGGAGCCGCATTTGGAGCCGAGATTATTCATGCAAAAGAGCTGATGCATGGAAAGCAGTCATTGATTGAGCACGATGGAAAAGGCGTTTTTGAGGGAATCCCAAGTCCAGTTCATGTGGCAAGATACCATTCCCTTGCGGTAGATGAAAAAACATTGCCAGACATTTTTGAAATATTAGCAAGAACAGAAGATGGAGAAATCATGGCGATACAGCATAAAGAATATTCTTTAATCGGAATTCAGTTTCATCCAGAATCCATTTATACTGACCACGGTAAAAAGATGATAGAGAATTTCCTGAAGTTATAGTAACTAACCATGATAAAAATTTTATCGAGATTATAATAAATAAACATAATAAAAATAAGAGAACATTTTCTAAAATAGTAGCCGATTATAAAAAATAGCTTTTCTTAAAGATATAATAACGAACTATGTGAAACGTCATATCTAAAAATATGGTAGGAATAAAAACAGAGTATTTTAAAGAATATTTAAAAGCAAAGTTTGCGGAAAGTTATAAGTTGATAAAAAAGAGGTGACAAAAAACGATGATTTTAGATGTAATTGTAGAAGATAAGAAAAAACGTTTAAAAGAGCATAAAGCCCGCATTAGCGAGGAACAAATAAAAGAGCTTGCCCTTGCTTCAGAAAGAAAAAGCATTTCCTTTTATGAAGCGTTAGCAAAGCCGGGATTATCCATTATCGGAGAGTTTAAAAAAGCATCTCCCAGCATGGGAAAAATTGAGATGACGATGGAACTTACAGACAGAATTGATGAATATAACGCATCAGTCGATGCCATTTCCTGTCTGACGGAGGAAGACCATTTTCTTGGAAATACCGATTATTTTAAAGAAATCCGAAGCATTTCTCCACTGCCGATGATTCGAAAAGACTTCATTATCGACTCATATCAGATTTATGAGGCAAAGGTGATTGGAGCAGACTGTATCCTTTTAATTGCAGCGATTCTCACCGATGGGCAGATGGAGGAATATTATAAGCTGGCAATGGAACTTGGCATGGACGTATTAGTAGAAACACACGATGAAGAAGAAATGGAGCGGGCATTAAAAATCCAGCCGAAAATTATTGGCGTAAATAACCGCAATTTAAAAGACTTTACGATTTCTCTTGAAAATACAAAAAGGCTTCGTCCAATGGTGCCGGAAGGGACGGTATTTGTCTCCGAAAGCGGAGTAACAACAAACGAACATATTGCATTTTTAAAAGAGTGTAAAGTGGATGCTTTGTTAATTGGTGGTGCGTTTATGTTATCGGAACATCCAAAGAAACTTGCGGCGGAATGGAAGGTATTATATGACGAAAATTAAAATTTGTGGAATGACTTGTGATGCAGATATTGAGGCAGTCAACACTTACCTGCCAGACTATATTGGATTTGTTTTATTTTTCCCGAAAAGCAAGCGAAACATTTCGATAGAGCAGGCGAAGCAGTTACTTGAAAAAGTAGATGAAAAAATAGAGACTGTAGCAGTCATTGTCTCACCGACAACAGAACAGGTAAAGCAAATCGAGGAAGTTGGATTTAATTATATTCAAATTCATGGAACTGTTACTGATGAGGTATATGAGCAATGCAAGCTTCCGATTTTAAGAGCTTTTAATGTGTCTGACTTAGATAAATTAGAAGAATATGAAGCAAAGGACAAAATAAAAGGCTATGTATTTGACAGCAAAACACCTGGAAGCGGCAAAACATTTGACTGGAGTTTGCTTGATGATATCAGACGAAAACAAAAGACAGTTGCATCGAACAACGATGTTTCTAATAAAGATACTAAAAAAATGATTTTTCTTGCAGGAGGAATTGATGAAATGAATGTAAAACGGGCAATTTCAGAAGTAGCCCCGGATGTGATTGATTTAAGCTCCGCGGTAGAAAAAACAAGTGATGATGAAACTTTTCACGGAAAGGATTCAGAGAAAATAAGAATAATAGTAACAATGGTACATGGTTGATGAAAGGACTTTATTATGCAGAATAAGAAATATGGTGAATACGGTGGACAATATGTAGCAGAATCTCTGATGAATGTATTAGCAGAATTAGAGATAGCATATAATGAGGCAATTAATGACCCGAAATTTATCGAAGAATATAACTATTATTTAAGAGAATATGTTGGAAGAGAGACGCCTCTTTACTTTGCAGAAAAGCTTTCTAAAAAGTACGGCACAAAAATTTATTTAAAACGTGAGGATTTAAACCATACTGGTGCACATAAGATTAACAACGTAATTGGACAGATTCTTTTAGCAAAACGTATGGGTAAAAAGAAAGTTATCGCGGAGACAGGAGCTGGCCAGCATGGTGTGGCAACAGCGACAGGAGCAGCCCTTTTTGATATGGAATGTACCGTATTTATGGGTGAAGAAGATATGGAACGTCAGGCATTAAACGTATTCCGTATGGAAATGCTTGGAACAAAGGTAGAATGTGTAAAGAGCGGAAGTCGTACCTTAAAAGATGCCACAAACGAGGCAATCCGTACATGGGCTAAAAATGCAGAGGACACTTTCTATATTATCGGTTCTGCCGTAGGTCCACATCCATATCCACAGATGGTAAAAGAATTTCAGAAAGTTATCAGTGTAGAGACAAAGAAACAGATTCTTGAAAAAGAAGGAAGACTTCCAGATTGTGTACTTGCCTGCGTAGGCGGCGGTTCTAATTCCATCGGAATGTTCGCAGAATTCATTGATGAAAAAGATGTAGAATTAATTGGTGTGGAGGCAGCAGGATTCGGAATTGAGACGGGAAAACATGCCAGTGCATTTGCAGCTGGAAAAGCAGGTGTTCTTCACGGAATGCGCTCCTATTTGCTTCAGAACGATGACGGGAATATCCAGATTGCAAGCTCTATCTCAGCAGGCCTTGATTACCCAGGTGTTGGACCAGAACACGCTTACTTACACGACAGCGGAAGAGCAACCTATGTTTCCATCACAGATGATGAGGCAATGCAGGCATTAAGAGAACTTTGCCGCGAAGAAGGAATCATTCCAGCAATCGAGAGTGCACACGCATTAGCATACGCATTTAAAAAGGCAAAAATAATGACAGAAGACCAGATTATGGTTGTAAACCTTTCCGGACGTGGAGATAAAGACGTACATACAATTGCAGAGTATTTTAAAGATAAGTAATACGTAATAGAAAAATAAGGAGGATAGACAAATGAACCGCATTGGAAAAAGAATGGAAGAATTACAAAATAAAAATGAAAAAGCGTTTGTAACATATATGACTGCCGGACTGCCGGATATGGAAGGAACAAAAGCTTTAATCAAGGCACAGGATAAAGCAGGAATTGACGTTATTGAATTAGGAATCCCATTTTCAGATCCAACAGCAGACGGTCCGGTCATTCAGGATGCTTCTTACCGTTCCATATGTAAAGGCACAAACTTAAAAGGTGTATTTGCAGCGGTAGAGGAAGTAAGAAAAGACTGTGATGTGCCACTGGTATTTATGATGTACTATAATACCATTCTTTATTATGGCGTGGATGCATTTGCCAAGAAATGTGCCGAAGTAGGCGTAGACGGTCTGATTATTCCAGATCTTCCAAAAGAAGAACAATTCGAATTAGTAGAGGCACTCGATAACACAGAAAATGCACCAATCCTCATTCAGCTTGTTGCACCAGTATCTGCGGACAGAATCCCAATGATTTTAGAAAATGCAAGGGGTTATGTCTACTGCGTATCTTCTATGGGTGTAACCGGACAGGCAGCACATTTCCACAAAAACGTAAGAAATTATCTGGAGAATGTAAAAGCTGCATCAAAGATTCCAGTTATGATGGGATTTGGAATCCGTACGGCAGAAGACGTAGCCGGATTAAAAGATACTATCGACGGCTGCATTGTTGGAACACATTTTATTGAACTTATGGAAGAAAACGATTATAATCTGGATGTGGCGAAAGAATATATCCGCACATTTAAGCGGGAATTAAACGCCTGACTGGAGGTTTAATCACATAATGAAAAAAGAACTGAAAACAAATGTAATGCGTATTCTTGAAAAAGAAAAAGTACCTTATGAGGCACATTATTATCCACATGGAAAAGAAGCGGTAGACGGAGTGACAGTAGCAGAATTAACAGGACAAAATCCTGACTACGTTTTTAAAACTCTTGTAACCGTAAGTAATAAAAAGGAATACTTCGTATTCGTGCTTCCGGTAGCAAAGGAACTTGACTTAAAAAAGGCAGCTAAAGCTGTAGGTGCAAAGTCCATCGAGATGATTCATGTAAAAGACATTAACAAAATTACAGGATATATTCGTGGTGGCTGTTCACCAGTCGGAATGAAAAAACAGTTTATCACAACCTATCATGAAACTGCACAGACAAATCCGGTTATCATGGTAAGTGGTGGAAAGATAGGAACCCAGGTAGAATGTAAACCAGATGATTTGTTGAAAATCACGAAAGGACAGTATGCGGATGTCTGTAAAGAATGATTGACTCTTTACGGAGACAAATCTAATAAACAGCCCCACTTAATATTGATTTTGCGACTTTTATATTTTTTACAACGGAGTCAAAATCAATATTAAGTGGGGCTGTTTATTAGGACATTTTTTACAGTGACTAAAGTCACAATTGCCAGAGCGTTTTGTTTTCGTCTGTTTTTAGACTAAACTCCTAGAAGCAATTCTTAATAATATCTGTATCCAGTCCATTCTTACAAGTGGCTTTTCCCACAACAAAATACAATATCGCTCCAGCGAGCAATCCCCACACAACCGCATTAATTCCTGCTATATGTACATTATAGTAGCAGAACACATAAGTGGCAGCGGCTCCGATAGAACTGCTGATTGCTGCCTGTTTTGTTCCCTTTTTCCAGAATAATCCGCCAATGAGAGGCCAGAAGAAACTGCATTCCAAGCCGCCTAAAGCAAAAAGGTTCAGGAAGAAAATGATATCTGGTGGATTGATTGTCAGTAAAATGATAATAACACCGAAAGCAAAAGTAACAAGCGTACTTAATTTTCCCACATTTCTATTGTAGGAAGCAATCTTTTCCGGGTCATCTTTTACAACATAGTTACGCCATAAATCCTTTACGATAGCTGCAGATGCAAGAATCAGAAGGGAGTCTGCTGTGGACATAACAGCAGCCATAGGAGCGGCAAGAAAAGTTCCTGCAACCCCTACCGGCATAATCTTCTGAACGATGTAAGGAATAAAATAATCAGAAGTAGGAAGATTATTTGTATCTACTAATGCACCAGCCCATGTACCAGCCATATGCATACCAACAATAATAAAACTGCAGGTTAACGCACCAATCCACATCGCAGAATGAAGACTCTTTGTATTCTTAAATCCCATCGAACGAACAGCTGTCTGTGGAAGTCCAAGAGTACCAAATCCTACAAGAACCCAGAAACTAATTAAAGTACCTGGAGTGTATATAGAAAAAAGGTTATCATATACACCAGGAAGGTTCTTTGCAAGTCCGGCATCAATACCAGCAAGCCCACCGCCTGCTTTTAATACGAAGAAAATAAACAGGAAAGTACCGATACACATAACAATTCCCTGAATTGTATCAGTGATAGCAACGGCACTGAAACCACCAAAAGAGGTATAAATAATTACTACAGCACCAAAAATTAAAAGGGAAACAACATGGTCAAGTCCGGTAATAGAAGAAATCAGTGTTGCTCCACCAGTAAACTGTCCGATCATCTGTGCCATGAAGAAGGCGACCATAAGTAAACTTGTGATAATAACTAACGCATCACTCTTATAACGAGCCTTTAAATAACCGACAACTGTAACGGCTCCTGTTCTTCTTGAAACCATTGCCAGCTTATTACCAAGAACACCTAATACCAAAAAGGTAACAGGAACCTGCACTGTGGCAATCCATGCCTGTGCATATCCATAAGTAAGACCTGCTGCACCCGGTCCGGAAATAAAGGAACTTACAGAAGTGTAGGTTGCCATTGTTGTCATAGCCAAAAGCAGGCCATTCATATTTCTTCCGCCAATAAAGAACTTCTTCTCAGAGGAGATATGTTGCTTACTTCCCTGACGCTTACTAAATACGATGCCGATGATAGCATTTAAAGCGAGGTAAACAACAAAAATAGTAAGAATAATCTTCTGGTTTGTGGACATTATTCCTCGCCTCCTTCCTCTTCATCTTCGTATTCGAAATTAATGAATACCTTCTTTAATAAATACCATACCCCGAGAAGAGAAAGCACGATTGTTCCTAAAGTAGATACGCTAAACCACGCAGGCATTCCAAGAAAATAAAGCCCGGTGCCATTTAATAAAAATGCACTGGCGATGTGCCATACACAACAGATTGCGACTACGATTAGCGTTCCACGAATCTCACGGATACACTGTTCGTGTTTCTCCTGTCTTGTTAATTTTTTCATTTTCCAATCTCCTTAAATGAAAGGTCAGATTCGCAATGGATATCTGCCAAAAATATTATCGTATAAATGAAGAATAAAATCAACAGGATTTTTCACACACACTAATTTAATTAAATAACGAATGGACACTTCTCTCTTCCGGGCTTCGTCTGTTCTTCATTAACAAATTAAATTACCCTAAAATCGACATTTTTTGAATTTATAATTGACAACCAAATACTCTATATGGTAGATTTTGATTAGAAAATTAGCAGTGACGAAGTATCGTCAAAACATCTAGCTGTTTGGCGTTTGTGGGAATACTATTAAAAAGAACTTTTAGAAAGATTATACTAGATTTTGATTGAAGTTAGACAGTGAATGAAACATAGATAGGTTAAAAAGATAAGGATACAGACGAAGAAAGCTGCATTTGAACAAAGAGATTCTAATGTAGCTTTTTTTGGGCTTGTAAGTAGTATGAATGAGTGCTAATACAGAGCAAGATATATTAAAATAGAACGGGGAAATTTAAGGGGAAAGAAGGAAATAACATGGCGTTAAGACGACGAAACCGACTACGATTGGGAGACTTGCTGATTCAGCAGAATGTACTGACACAGGAACAGTTACAGGAAGCATTGCGTCTTCAGAAGGGTACGCATAAGAAGATTGGTGAGATTCTCGTTGAGGAAGGTTTCATTACAGAAGAGATGATTACCAGAGCCTTAGAGGCACAGATGGGGCTGAAAACAGTACAGCTTCGAGGACTTACGGTGCCAAAGGAGATTAAGGACTTAGTTGACGTCAAGTTACTGAAGAAGTATACTGTTTTTCCTTTTGAATTAGATCCTTATAATGCAAATATTTTGCATTTAGCGATGGCGGATCCATTAGATATTGAGGCAATTGACGATATTGCAATTGTAACAAATATGCAGATTGAGCCATTTATTGCGACAAGAAGAGAAGTAAAGTCTGCAATTGACCGGAATTATGGTGCAGCAGAGACTATTGATGCGGTGAATCGTTTCGCACAGGAGAGAGCGCAGCTTCGTGGAAATGTGGCAGCGGCAGCGGATGACAGTGAGATTAATGATGCACCTATCGTACAGCTGGTTCGTTCCATATTAGAGCAGGCGGTAAGACAGAGAGCAAGTGATATTCATATTGAGGCATTAGAGAATAAAGTACGTGTGCGTTATCGTATTGATGGGGCCCTCTGTTCGAAGATGGAGTATGATAACAGCTTACTTCCTGCTATTTCTACCCGTATTAAGATTATGGGTGGCATGGATATTGCGGAGAAGAGAAAGCCGCAGGATGGACGAATTTCTATGATGGTAGACGGACAGGAATATGACATCCGAATTTCTTCCATACCAACTGTTTATGGAGAAAAACTTGTACTTCGAGTTTCTTCGAAGGTGAATCTGACAAAGGATAAAAAAGAGTTAGGGCTTGCACCAGATGAGCTTAAGAGATTTGAACATATGATGGCGCACCCACACGGAATTATTTTCGTAACGGGACCGACTGGAAGTGGAAAGTCTACGACATTATATACCGCACTTTCTGAGTTGAATTGTGAGGAAGTGAACATTGTAACTGTAGAAGATCCGGTAGAGGCGGCATTGGAAGGAATCAATCAGATTCAGGTAAATAATAAAGTAGATCTTACTTTCGCAGCAGCGCTTCGTTCGATTCTTCGTCAGGATCCAGATATCATTATGATCGGTGAGATTCGAGACAGCGAGACAGCATCCATTGCAGTACAGGCATCTATCACGGGACATTTGGTAGTATCTACTTTACATACGAACAGTGCAACAGGAACTCTTGACAGAATGGTAGATATGGGAGTAGAACGGTATATGCTCGCAGATTCTGTTGTCGGAGTTATCGCACAGCGTCTTGTAAGAAAGCTTTGTCCGTATTGTCGTAAGAAACGTCTGGCTACTTTAGAAGAGAAGAAGATGATGCGTCTTCCTGAGGAACAGGATGTGGAGATTTATGAGCCGGGCGGCTGTAATCTTTGTAATAATACCGGATATTATGGGCGAAAAGGTATTTTTGAGATTATGGAAGTGAATGAGGAGCTTCGGAGACTGATTGCAGAAGGGAAAAGTTCAAAGCAGTTGATTGATGCGGCAAGAAGAAATGGAATGCACACTCTTAGAGAGAATGGTATTCGTGATGTCCTTGAAGGAATTACTTCTATAGAAGAGATGCAGAAGGCTTCCTACGAATAAAAAGCAGATATAGAAGAGCCGATACAGGATATAACCAGATACAAAGTAGAGGCAAACAAAACTGAGTGCAGAATAGAAATAAATTAAATATAAAGTAAAATCAGAATAGAATCAAAATAGAAACGGAATAGAAACAGATACCCAAATATCTGATATAGTATAATACAACAAAGAAACGTGAAACAATGAGAAAGTACAGTGCAGGGATACACTGGAACTCTTAAGGGGAAAGATATGTACGATTTAAATGAAATTTTGATACATTCGGTAGAGTGTAAAGCTTCTGATATTCATCTTTCGGTTGGAAGAGCACCAAACTATCGTATTGATGGTGCCTTGCATATAAAAGGGGAAGAACGGTTAATGCCGGATGATGTCAAGAAGCTGATAACGCCTTTATTAGATGAAAGGCATGCAAAAGAATTACAGGAAAGTGGGCAGACAGACTTTGCGCATGCGATTCCTGGCGTGGGACGATTCCGTGTGAATGTATTTAAACAAAGAGGAACCCTTGCCTGCGTTATGAGAACCTTGCCATTTAAGATTCCAGAACCAGAAACATTGGGAATTCCACCAGAGGTAGTGGCAGTAACGGAGAAGAAGAGAGGACTTATTCTTGTAACGGGGCCGACTGGAAGTGGAAAGTCTACGACACTTGCTTCGTTGATTCAGGTCATTAACCGTACTCGTGCCGACCATATCATCACACTGGAAGATCCAATTGAATATTTGCATAAGCATGACAAATCCATTGTCAATCAAAGAGAGATTGGAAGTGACACAGAGAACTATGCGAAGGCTCTCCGTGCCGCACTTCGAGAAGATCCCGATGTTATTTTAGTAGGAGAAATGCGAGATTTAGAGACCATTTCCACAGCGATTACCGCAGCTGAGACAGGTCATCTTGTCTTATCGACTTTGCATACGATTGGAGCGGACAAGACGATTGACCGAATTATTGATGTATTCCCACCAGATCAGCAGCAGCAGGTAAGAATCCAGCTTGCTGCCGTATTAGAGTGCGTCGTATCCCAGCAGCTTTTAAAGCGTTCGGATGGAAATGGACGAGTGGCAGCATTAGAAGTACTGTTTGCTAATAATGCAGTTCGTAACCTGATTCGTGAGGGAAAGACTTTCCAGATTGCATCGATTATCCAGACAAGTAAGAGGCTCGGAATGCGGATGATGGATGATGCACTGTATGACTTATATATGCAGCGTATGATTGACGGTGAGATGGCGGTAAGCTATGCACAGGATCCAGTTGGAATGAATAAAAAGATTAACTTTATGTAACGATTCAGAAAAGTTGCAGAACAAAAAAATAAGAAGATATGATTTTTAAATAAAGTTCTGCTGCATTAAATACTTGGGGAAGGAATGAATCATGCCTGGTTATTATTATATTGTGGCAGATAAATCCGGGAAAGAGAAGCGTGGTAAAGTCGAGGCGAATAACAAAGACAGTGCGAAGGAGATTTTAAAGAAAGATGGTTATATGATTCTTTCTTTAGAAGAACAGAGTCAGTCGTTTGATATGAACTTTTCAATGAGCAGGAAGATGAAACCACGAGATTTATCTGTATTCTGTCGGCAGTTTGTCAGCATTTTAGAAGCCGGTGTGCCGATGAAGGAAGCACTGGCGATGCTTGAGGAACAGACAGAGAATAAAACATTAAAAAAGTCGATTGGAACGACACTAACGAATATTGAAAAGGGTAATACGTTAGCAGATGCGATGCGTGGCGAGAGTCATGTCTTTCCGCCAATGTTAATTAACATGGTAGAGGCCGGAGAGAGTTCCGGTAACTTAGAGATGGCATTCTCAAGAATGGCAGAGCAGTTTGAAAAGGAAGCCAAGTTAAAGGCAACAATTCGAAAGGCGACCGTTTACCCAATTGTTCTTGTATGTGCATGTATTGGTGTTATCGCAGTCATGTTATTATACGTTATCCCTATTTTCATCGATATGTTCAAAGAAATTGATATGGAAATGCCTGCATTTACCATGTTTGTTATGGGTGTCAGTGAGTGGGCAGGAACCCATATTTATATTATTGTTGCTGTCGTAGCAGCAATATTTGCCGGATATCAGGCATATTACCGGACGGAGAATGGAAGAAAGAACATCGACAAGATTAAGATGAAGATGCCATTATTTGGGCAACTTGTTGTAAAGTCCAACTGTTCGAGATTCGCAAGAACAGCCAGTACTCTTCTTGCCGCCGGTGTGCCAATGATTGACTGCCTTGATATCGTTTCGCGAATTGTAACGAATGTACATTATTCGATAGCAATCAAAGAAGCGAGAGAAGATGTTATGAAGGGTATTCCGTTATCGGAACCTTTAAGAAATGCCGGGATATTCCCACCGATGGTATACCATATGACTGGTATCGGTGAGGAAACTGGTAATATAGAATCCATGTTAAATAAGCTTGCCGACTATTATGATGAGGAAGTGGAGATTACCACCCAGACCATCCTCGCCGCAATGGAGCCATTAATCATCGTATTTATGGCAGTTGTTGTCGGCTCCTTAGTCATTGCCTCTATCCTTCCGATAGCCGCAATGTATGAAGGTTTGGACAATATATAATCATTCAGAAACGGCCGAATGAATACAGCTGTTTGATTCTGAAGAATAAAAAGTCCTAATTCGTGGGTGAAATGTAGTCTTGGCATAGGGAGACTGCAATCATCATAGATCAAAAACAAAATAACAGAATAAAGAGAAAAAGGAGAAATGAACATGTTAAAATTCCTTAACAAAAAGAAAAAAGATAACAAGGGTTTCTCTCTTGTAGAATTAATTATCGTAGTAGCTATCCTGGCTATCTTAGTAGGTCTCTTAGCACCACAGTACATTAAATACGTAGAGAAATCAAGAAAATCTGCAGACGCAAGTAACTTATCTGAGATGGTAAATGCAGTACAGATTTATGCTGCTGATGCTGAAAGTAGTCTTCCAGCAGGAACTTATATAATTACAATTTCTAAGGATAATACAGAAATTACAGGTGGCACAGATGAGGGATTAACAGCGGTCAAGAAAGCTGTTGCTGAAACTGCTCCAGATTATGAACACACAAAATTAAAATCCAGCAAATGGGAAGATGGTAAGGAAAACACACCAATTGTAGCTAAAATTGTAGTGGATAATAATGGTGGAACCAAAGTAACATATACTCCAGTAAAATTAGAAAACTTTATTTTAAGTAAACCTACAACAGCTGGAAACTAATTGGATTTTAAGTATTCTCCTCTATCACACGGAGAACCCCAGCAACCCGTTAACCTAATTACATAAAGAAAGATTTTCCTATGCTTCTTTTATTAGAAATAATACCATATGTGACAATTTTCCTCTTCGGTATCGTAGTAGGCAGCTTCTTAAATGTATGCATCTACCGCCTGCCGAAGCAGGAATCCATCGTAAAAGTTCCGTCCCACTGCATGAGCTGTGGGGCGCAGCTTCGATGGTATGACTTAGTCCCGCTGTTTAGCTGGCTAATCTTGCGTGGACGATGCCGCCGATGTAAGGCAGCGATTTCAATACAGTATCCATTAATAGAAGGCTTAAATGGCATTCTGTGGGTATTTGTATTTATAGTAAATGGCATGAATGGAATGAGTTTGGTATATTGTTTTATGACATCAGCACTCCTTACACTTTCTGTCATTGACTGGCGGACCTTTGAGATTCCGTTTGGAATCAATGTATTCCTTGGAATTTTAGGTCTTGTGGCAGTCGTTCTTGATAAAGAAGAATGGCTTAGTCACATCATTGGTGCAGTGTGTGTCAGTGTTTTTTTGCTTCTTTTATATGTCTTAACCCAGGGGAGAGCCATTGGGGGAGGAGATATAAAGCTGATGGCAGCGTGCGGGCTACTGATCGGGTGGCAGAGAATCATTCTGGCATTTTTACTGGGCTGTATTTTAGGATCCATAATCCATATAATCCGAATGAAAGTAAGAGGAGAGGGACATATCCTTGCGATGGGTCCTTATCTGGCAGCAGGAGTATTTCTTGCAGCACTATTTGGACGGGGATGGATTACCTGGTATCTTTCTCTGCTTGGAATCTGACTTTATAAGCCGGATTTTAAGCAGGGAACTTTTATAAGCTAAGAGAGAATATTTTTGTGCTTTTTCAATATAAAAGTACAGGATAATATACAGGAAAAGATGGTAAGCAGTTATAGCATAACAATGATATAACAAATGCCTGTATTTTTATATTGAAAAAGAGAGAACGCGTCAGTGTCAGGTGCATTACAGAGAAAGATACAAGTTGGAGGAAGGCTTTATGGCGAATATATTAACGATAGAAGTTGGTTCCACCGAAATTCGTGTGGCCGAGATGAAAGAAGAAAAGAAAAGCAGCAGTATACGACGGTGCTTTCGTTTTGCTGTGCCGCAGGGACTTGTAGAAGATGGTACGATTCGGGATGCACAGACACTAGGGGAACAGCTTAAGAATGAATTGCTCTCCAGAAAGATTTCAGCAAGAAAGGTTCGATTTATTGCCGCATCCAGTCGAATTGCAAGTCGAGAAGTCCGAATCCCTTTCATTAAGAAAAACAGAATACAGGATTTGCTAGAGACAAATGCTGCAGATTATTTTCCGATTGATCCATTGGAGTATAGTATTTCTTATCGAATCATTGATATTGAAGAAGAGGGAGAAGGAAAGGAAAAAGAAAAGAAATATCATCTTATGGTCTATGCGTGCCCAAAGGAAGTAGCAGAATCTTATAATCAGCTGGCAGAAGCTTCCGGACTTATCATTGACTGCCTCGCCCATATTGGAGACAGTATTTATATGGCGGTGCGAAAGGCATTTATACAGGGAACACATATGCTTGTTAAGATAGAGGAAGATGCGATGCTTGTCTCTGTAATTCGTGATGGAGAACTTCGAATGCAGAGAAATATCAACTATGGTATTAATGGAGCGATTGAGACAGTACAGATGTTTCCGGTTTTTGGGGAGCATCTTGATTATGAAGAAGCTCTTTCACTTATGATGAAGAAAAACTGTGTCAGAAGAACACTGAACCCGAATTCTGTCATTGCGGAGCCGGAAGATGAAACAGAAGAGATGAAAGAAGCCAGAACAGAAGTTGCCCAGAGTCTTCGTTATCTTGTGGGAAATATTTCCCGAATTATGGACTACTATCTTGCAAGAAATCCGGGAAATGGTTTTGATACGATTCAGTGTTGTGGAATTGGTGCGGCAGTTTTAGGGATGACAAAGCTTTTATCGCATGAGCTTGCGCAAAAAGTTACCCCACTGCAGCCAATTGAAGGACATAAATTTGCCAAGAGCGATGAGATAGATAATGCAGAATCCATCTATATTGCATTATTTGGTGTGGATGCTACAAGTGCAAACCTGATGGAAAAGGTGAAAAAGACCAGGAAAAAGAGGGATGGAGAGGATATTCGCGGAGCAGTTGTTGTATTTGTGATTGGAGCAGCGGCATCGATTATTCTTGTTCTCTTTTCCTGTGGAAGTCATTTGTACCATGCACAGAGACAGAAAAGGTTAAATACAGAAATTACGAAAAATGAGTCAGCAGAGACAATTTATAACGAATATAAAGACATGAAGAAAAAGTACAGCCAGTATGAACAGATGTATGGCTACACGAATACACCAAATGAATCGCTTGTTTCCTTTTTAGAGGAATTAGAGCAAAAGATGCCGTCTACACTTGTTATAGAAGATTTTAATTCAACAGGAATAGGGATTTCCTTTACTGTTGAGGTGTCGAATAAAAAAGAGGCAGCCAATACGTTAATGCAGCTTCGAAAGTTTGAATCGTTAACTTCTGTGACGACAACGGGAACTGCCGAGGATGAGAGTGGTATTATAACGATGTCGGTAACCGCAAATTATGCACAGCCGGCAGCAATGGCAAGTACAGAACAACAGTAGGAGGGCATGAGCATGAATCTTAATCTTTCAAGTATATCGAATCGAGAAAAACGAATATTATTGATGTTTTTTGGTGTTCTTTTACTGGTAGCGAGTTACTTGTTTGTATTTCGTCCACAGATGGAAAAGGCTTCTGCACTTTCTGACCAGAATGTAGAGCTTGATGCCCGTTTAAATCAGCTCCTTGATATGGCATCAAAGAAAGAATATTATCAGAGTAAAAGTGATGAGATGCAGCAGGAAATTGATAGTTATTGTGCACAGTTTCCGGCAGATATTAAGGAAGAAGATGGAATTGTTCTTGCACAAAACATTGAAAAGTTTTCCGGAATTTCTATTGAAACAGTAGGAACGGGAGTCCGCCTGATGGTTTCAGAAGATGGTACCATTGATGATTCGCAGGATTCAGGAGACCAGCAGACATTAAGTGAACAGGATAATCAGGCAACCAAAGAACAGGTAGACCAGATTGAGGGAAACACAACAGAAAGTACAGAAACCGGACAGACACAGACGGCAGATGCACTTGTGGAGGATACGCCAACACTTTACCGGACACAGGACACATTAGAGTATACGGGAACTTACGCGAATCTGAAGAAGGCGGTACAGTATATTAACAGTCAGACAGGAAGAATGACGGTAGATAGTATCACAACAACTTTTGACTCGGGAACGGGAGGAATAACCGGAGTAATCACAGTAAATATTTACTCTATGAGTGGAATTGGAACAACATATCAGGAGCCGGATGCCGGAACATCTAATTATGGAAAGAAGAACTTGTTTGGAACTCTTGAAAAGCAAAAGAACAGTAAATAAAGGAATAAAAAAGGACAGAAAGTAACTTAATATTATAATAAAAATATAATACGGATAAAGGCGCAAGAATGGACAGGTATGTTTAGAATTTTATACATGGGAAGGTTTTAATCATACATATAAAGAGAAAGGAAGTGACTGCAATGGACAAAAAAACATTGAGACAGGATAACGCAGGTATGAGTTTGCTTGAGTTAGTTGTGGCAGTCAGCATTTTTATGATTCTTGCGCTTGTTCTTTTTCGGGGATTTATCAGTTCTTCAAGGTTAAATAAAAAGTCAGGAATCTATCTTTCTGCGACAACAATGGCGCAAAATATCATGGAAGAGATTAAGTCAAAGACATTTGCACAGGTTGCACTTGCTTTTAATTATCCAATAAATCCGATTACAAATGAGAATCGTTTTGGCTTTTTACAAGATCTTCAGGACACCACGACAGATGGAAGGGAATCTTCTGTTACAACAAAGGAGCTTTTAAAGTCAGATAATACTTACAAAAAAGCAAGGCTTTATGAGGATGTAGGTAAGGATGCAGATAAAGTAACGGCATCCATTCTTTCTACGGATAGTGGAAAAACATATACATTTCTTCCAAAGACAAAGGGAACAAGTGCTTCAAAGTATTATTTTTCCATGGAAAATGTAAGAAATCAGAAGAATACATTTGATGCATTGGTAGAATTTGATGGAAGTAAAAGTTCTGGTTATAAAAAGGGTTCTTCAAGTAAAGTAAGTGGCAAGAATGATTATCTGATGCCAAATATTTCGAAGCTTGATACGGAAAAAAATGCATTTTTGATCATGGATAAAGATTGGGATAAAAATGCGATGGATACGATGATAAAGGAACAGCATGTAGAGGCAGAAAGGCAGTATCTTATAGATAAAGACTCTTCAGAAGAGCCAAAAGAGTTGAATTATGAAGAGGTTTATTCAAATACAAAGCGTATTCTTGAAATCAAAGTAACAAAAGAAGCAGGAGTTGTAACTGCTAAAGCCAGATATACTCTCTGGGCATATAATTATAAGAATCCGGAGAATAAATATGAGACAATGTCTATTTGTCCATGTGGTGGAAAAAATCTGGGAAAGAGCCAGTCAGATTCTGACTGGATTCAGAACTGTTTTTGTACGTATGTAAGTGCGTATACAGCATTTTATAGTTCTGAAGCGGGAAATGATCTTGAGGGAATTTATATATTTTATTATCCAAACTATAATTCAACAAGCAGTGTAAATCCTCTTGATGAAATTGTAGTAGACAATACAGATAATTTAAAGTTTGACCTTTATGTGACAAAGCAGATTCCGATGGTAAAAAGCAGCGAGGATGCTACGGCAGATCTTGTAAAAAATCCGCCAACAACGACACAGGAGGCAAATTATCGAATGTCCTTTACTGTGGAAGAAAATCCGACAGCAAGAGGGAATGCAAACTGGAATACAAATCTTGGATTGTATCGTGCACAGATACGTCTTCGCAGTAATTTAGATTATGATATTAGTAATCTGACGCAAAGCAGCAGGCCAAAATTAAATCAGATGAAGCTGACGTATCGGGAAACAACGGATAGTGGTCTTGTAAAGAAGGCAACGGGAAATAGTGCAAAGACCGTACTGGATTTTAATTCGCTCGATGATAAGGAGGCCTATGACCGAATATACACGGCAAAAGTAACTATTTATAAAGAGGGGGCGGCAAAGAAGAACTTTCCGGATGAGGATAAGATTTTAACTTTAGACGGTTCAAAAGAAAATTAGTACACCATCTCGTTGATTTTCAGAAAAATATCAGTGAGATCAATACACAGGAAATGGTTTTCAAATATACACCAGAAAGCAGCAGATGGAGACAATAGAATGGAAAAGAAAAAGGATTTACATACAAAATCAAATATGGGATTTTCCTTGATTACAGTAATTTTGGCAGTAGCACTTGTCGGAATTCTTGTAATGCTTGTTGCCTATATGGTTCTTGCAAACTTTCGAATGAAGATGTCTGGATTAAAGGAAAAGGATGCTTTTTATACGGCAGAGCGGGCTCTGGAAGAGATTCGTACTGGATTGCAGGAAGACGTGGCCGAGGCAATGTCTGAAGCATATACGAATGTTATGGAAAGTTATAATGAGAGTACAACAAGGACAGATATTTCCCTTGATGCACAAAGACAGGCTGCTTATGAAAAATTATTTTTAAATATTTTACGGACACGCTTAAAGGGAAGTGAGACGAGAGACGGTTATTATGATATGGCAAAGATTCGTAATTATGTAGATCTTGAAAAGGAAAGTTCTTTTGATACGCAAAAGGAAGTTCTCATTGTAACAAATCCAAATGGAATGATACCACAGATGACGGTAGATTCCGCTAAAAAGCAGATTGTTATAAAGAATATTAAAGTCATTTATGTGGATGCGAAGGGACAGGCAGCGGTTATTCGTACAGATATTCAGCTTGGTGTACCGGATATTCAGTTTCCAACGCCATCTACTCTTCCGGATCTTATGAATATGATTGTTGTTGCCGATAAGGGAATCTACTGTAAGACAGGAAGTGCGACGGGGGTTTCAACAGGGGATAATGAGATTCAGGGAAGTATTTATGCAGGAATCCTTCCAGCAGAAAAGTTGCAGCAGGCGGGAATTACTGGAGTGACAGACACTAGTATCTATCTGGCTGCAGGAAGAAATTTAAACTTTTTAAAAGGAGAACGAGCTGTGTGTGCAGGAGAGGTAACACTTGCAAAGGGAAGTACTTTTAATAGCGCTGCAGAAACGGCACTTTGGGCACAGGGCGTGAATGTTTCTTCAGCCACAGCGAATCTTCTTGGAAGAACCTATCTTGCGGATGATCTTACAATAAAACCGGGTACAGGCAGTTACGTAAAGCTTTCTGGAGAATATTATGGTTATGGAGATACCGAGTCGGCATTGCGTTCTCGTAATAGAATAGAATATGGTTACGGAAGCAGTACGGATTATGCGCAGACTACGAAAACATATGCAAAGAAGAGTGCATCGGCCCTTTCGAGTGCAATTACTATTAACGGAAAGAATACGACATTAGATCTTTCAGGATTAGAGCGACTGATGCTTGCTGGTAAGAACTATATCGCAAGTAAGGCACTTTCTACAACAGGATTACCGGGAAGTGGAACAAGTAGTAATGGAAATAGGGATGATGTGTTAACTGGTGAGAGTCTTACTGTAAAAGGAACACAGCTTGCTTATCTTGTACCGGATTCTTTGCTTCAAAAGGGAAGTGATTCTTACCACAATCCGATGTCTTATGATAAGTACATGGAAGCGGCAGGAATTACAGAAACAGACGATGCTGCGACGGTAAAAGAAAAGATAAAAATCTTTGCAAAAGAGGCAGTAAAAATGAATACCGTAGCCAAAACTCTTGGAAATAAAACACTTTCACAGATTGGAGTTGATACCGATGAACCGATAAAAACGGTTTTTTACAGCGATGGAAGTTCGGACGGTGGCGGTTTTGTTTATTTTTATTTGAATTTTACCAATGAGAAAAAAGCTTCAGAATTTATGCAGAATTATTATAACAACAATCCTTCTTTAAAAGAGGCAATGAATGGGTATTTATCCTTCTATTTTTCTGGAGAAAGTTCGGGTATTTCTATGAAGAATCCATCCGCTTATCTTCGTTATGTTGTTGGTGGCAATATCCTTTCCTATAATGGAAGTACCAAGACAGGAAGACTTGACAGTGGGACAGATGAAGAGATCTCTTCTTCTGTGATGGATGAAGAAACAGGTTATCAAAATATGTGGTATGCATTAAAGCGAAAGATGATTGGAAGCTATGACCTTTTAAAAAATAATGTAAAGGATAGTGAGGGGATTGCGCATAATGAGACGGATGTGGACAGAAGTGTTTTTGATAACCTGGTAAATGAAAAGGAAATGGTACAGTTTATTAAAAAGCATGAAAGTGAGACAAAGAATCTGATATATACATTTACTGCATCAGAAGAAAACGATGGGTTGCAGACGATCATGGCACATAATGGAGTAAGTAGTACTTTTTCAGTAAAAGAGGACAGTGGTTCTTCTTCAGAAACAGGAAATACGCAGATAAATACAAGAGAAGTAACTGTATCAGGATCAAATAAGGAGCTTGTTATTACAGATAGTATGGCAAAGAAACTTCGTCTTGTTGTATGTACAGGAGATGTCAAGATTGAATCAGGAGTTACCTTCTATGGAATTATCATGGCGAAAGGAACGATTACGTTAGAGCCAGGAGCAAAGCTGATTTCTTCGCCTCTTGATGCGGCAAAGGCGTTCCAGTCTCAGATAAATGCAGATGGTACTTCACCGAAGGACTTTTTCTGGGAAGGTGATAAATACGTCCTTGGAAACAGTCAGAGTTCTGATGATAATAAGAATACAGATAAAGATTCTAGTTTTTATCATGTAGAAGATTATGTAAATTATAAGAACTGGAAGAAGATGTAGAACAGAGAAAATGTGCATTTGCAAAAAAGGGGTGAGAAAATGACAAGGAAAAAACAGTTAAAAGATAAAGGTTTTACATTGGTAGAGATGATGATTATTTTAAGTATTTTTGCTATTTTGCTTGGCATACTTATCCCTTCGCTGAATACTCTTGTTGATTACCGTGCCACCCGTGCAGCAAAGTCGATCAGCAGCGGTTTAGAACGAATGCGTACAGAAGCGATGAGTCGTCTTGTGGCGGAGATGAAGCTTGAAAAAAAGAGTGATGGATATTATATCAGCTATTGTCTTCATAAAGGAAAGCAGGCAGGAATGGTCTGGACGGATGAAGAGAAAATAGCACCAGCAAGAACGAGCATAAAATATCGTCTTGCTATGAAGGACTCTGCGGAAATAAAAACAGGGGAGTCTATTATTCTCACAGTAGATAGAAGTACAAAGGGATTTCGACCATTGCAGTCTGCGGCAGTAACAACAGATGAAGTGAATGCTTTGATTGATAATAATGAGGATATTACGTATCATGATATAGATGGTGCGGAGTGTTGTGATATTATCGTTAGTGGAACAGTGAAAAAAAGAATTATTTCTTTAAACCAGACAACAGGAAAATGTACCGTTACATCCGGCTGATAAGTTAGAACAGGAAGGATAAGATAAATGAAAGAAGACAATAGGGGCCTTACACTTATAGAGTTGATTGTGACAGTGGCAATCGGTATGGTTTTTTCCGGTGTGATTCTTACATTTATAGCCGGAGCGTCAAAGAGTTACCGTTATACTTCAGGAGGGGCACAGTCACAGATCGATATGCAGGATGCATTAGATCAGCTTGAGGGTTATATGGTAAATGCCAATCTGAGTGTATATTATACAAAAGGAATAAATAAGGCGAGCACACCAGGAGAAAAAGTGGCGAACGACAGCGACATAGATGCACCGTTAATACAATCAAAAACACTTTTTTGGGGAATACAGGGTGAGGATGGAATTAAGAATTATTATTCCATTATATGGGATGCGGATAAAGAGACGTTGTATTATTATCCGCAGTCGCTAAAGCAAAGCGGCGGCACAGGTACAGGCGAAGGAAACGGTACAAAAGAAGTGTTAGCAGAGAATGTCACACAGTTTGCCGTGGATATACATCATGCGTCTGACCAACATACAGTACGCTTTAAGTTAGTAACGAAAGTCAATGGAAGAGAAATCGAAAAGACAGAAACAGTAACCTTACGAAATGATGTCGTGATTGCGGCACCGGGCAAAGAAGAGACACAGGAATAAACGGGAGGTTCGTAACAATGAAGACAGGCACAAAGAGAATTCTATATACAATAAGCGCAGTTATATTAGCCCTCGGTCTAGGTATCGGGGCTATATTACTAAGTATGTTAAATGTGCAGGCATCTTCAGAAATGATGCCGGGAATCGAACAGATTATTGATGAAAAGTCAAATCAGACGCCGTTTCGTATCCTTGAACTGGTGAATCAGTCTTCTGATGCAGAAATCGGTTACTATATTTCCGGGCAGGAGCCATATCTTAGTCAGTACACTTACACGCCGGAAAAATCCGATGGAACGACCGAAAAAAGCCAGACATTTTCTTCTGTAGAAGAGGGACTTTCTGTGCTTCCAACAACAAAGCTTCGAAAAGAGTTCGTGGAGGGGTCTAGTAGTATGGTAAAAAATCCATTAGACCTTTCATGGAAAGTAAATAATCCAGGAACAACAAAGGAAGAAGATTATCCTCTTTCTTTTAAGTCTTATGCAGAAAAATATTTCCTTTCGAAAACAGATGACAGTACAAAGTGGAATCGTGTAGATTTTAAAAAAGCACGAAAAGAAACATTGAAAGGACACTATGAGGAAAATTCCGATGGAACAGGGGACTATACAAAAGAAGAACAGCAATATTATCCGATTCGTGAGGATGTAGATACTGATGGAAGCAGTACACAGAAATATCGTGAGAATATAAAGAACTTTTTTTATTCAGACGATACAGAAGCTTCTGCACCATATCACCTTTCTTTTGAACCAGTAGATAATGCTGAGGTCAATGCTTCTCTTTCCGGGGATGGACAGGAGATTGAGGAAGCCTATGATTATAACAAAGGTGGCTTTGGCTATTATGAGAATCTATATAGTGAACTAACATCTGAAATTACAGACAATATTGCAAATAAAAAATATATGTTTCCAGGAGAGAATCCAACGATTTCTGATACGGAAACACCAGATAATAATATGGGTGGAGAAGATGATGTGACAGCGCCTGTTGGGGATGAAGATACAGCGGGAACACAGGAAAATCCATATATTTACCGAGGAGAAAATATTGAAGAACATCCATATTATAAATATACATTAATTGGAGACTTAGCAGCGGTAAAGGCAAAAGCAGAAGAATGTGCAGGAACAACAGAACGTAAAGATGGAGATATTACTTTAGAATCAGACCAGTATTGGTATTGGAGTGCGGAAAGTACAGATAGTGGCGATGAAAGTGATTCTACAGAAGATACAAGTCCAGAAGCTACCGAAGCGGGGACAGAAGATAATACGGGAGCAACTGGGACAGATACACAGCCAGAAGAAGCGACCACGGAAGCAGGGGCAACAGATAACGATGATACTTCTGTGCAGGCAGCAGCTGATGGAAGTGATACCATATTAAAAAAAGAGGCACTTTATATCGTTACTGGTCGTCAGGCAGTTTCTTCGAATCAGGTACGGGCAATCCCGGAAGATTTTGCCTATAACTATTATTACAAAGTAAGTAGTGTGAACTATTGTTGTAAACTTTCAGATAAAGGAAACAAAGCAGATCCGGAAGATTATATATATTATGGCTGGTACTACGCATCCCATCCGTCCAACGAAGATGTTTATATTGAGATACAAGAGGATGACAGTGACGCTACAGATGGTTTAGCGGCTGTATTACAGTATGATGCAACCCATTATATTTCTGAGGCACAATATACATTAACGCCGGGCAAAGGTAATTACGACTTTGTACAAAGCGATACGGATAGTGAAAAAACAATAGAATTAGATCATCTTTTCTATCAGGGTGGTTATACGAACCATGACTGGTTTAAACACTATGTCTTCCATCTTGATCCTAATAGTACCGATGAAACAATAAAAAAGCAATTTAAAAACCTTTCGATAAAAGTAGATACGAAGATTATAAACAGCGACAGTGATATTGATTTATCGGATTTGTCGGAGTATGACCTTGTATATATCAATGGAGAACTTACGTCTGCACAGGCGGAGAAAGTTGCTTCAAATACGAAGGTTCCGGCAATATTAAATCAGAAGACGACAAATGTAGATGTTATGAATGAAACATTTGCCGCTTGGGTAGATATAGATTTATCTGGAGAAGCTTATGTATCACAAAATAAATATTTTATTAATACAGATTTATTTAATTTAAAGTTTGATCAGACTTTTTCATCAACAGAATTAAATAATTATGCAGAAATTTCAAAATACATTACAAGCGAGAATAACTATCGAGAATTAATTGAAACAGGAGAAAATAATCAGAAAACAGATCCGTTAAGTGAGGAAATTTCTCAGGCAAGAGTTATTGAATACATTATTAATTATAAATATAAGAGAAAAGTAAATAAAAAAGCAACAGTTAATGTATTAGATATTGAACCGGCGAGTGTAACGGCGAGCCTGACAAAAAATAATGTGCGAAAATGGCTTGGTCTTTCGGAAACAGGGGATGAATTAAAAGGAGAGACAGCCAGAGGAACGATTAAAGGCTTTTGTTGTGAAGAAGCAGATAAAGAAGGTACAGCACACGGGTATGCGAAAAACATGCTGGATGGTAGCAAAACAACATATTGGCATTCGAGATGGAGTTCAGATAAAGAAGCAGGGCCACATTGGTTTGAGTATAAGCTTAGCAGTGCAGACAGTAAGAGAAAATTAAAAGGCTTCCGTTATGTAGCAAGACCAAATACGAATGGTTATGCAAATGGAAAGCCGCTTACATTAACGATAGAAATGTATGATGCAAGTGGAAAGCTGCTACAACAGGAAACGGCAAAGCTATCAGAAAGTGTATCAGAATTAAACCAGTGGACAGAGAAAGATTATGTATTTTCGAAATCTGTGAAAAATGTAAGTTATATCAAAGTTGTTTTTACGGATTGTTACAATAATGAAGAAACAAATACAAAACACTCTTCAGAATATGCGACCTGTGCGGAGTTTAGTACATTATATACAAATAACGATGATGATACAGAAGCAAATACAGAAATTAATATTACGCATATGACAAGCTCCGAATTTGTTGGACATATTGATGATATTAATACAAAGTATGATGCAATTTATTTTGGTGATAGCTATAATAACTGGAATTTTCTCCGAAATGGAGATATTGATGACAATAATCAAAAGACAAGCTTATATGCTCATATTGGTGGTGTATTTGGCGGAACAAAGGATGAGGCTTTGGGAAATGATGCAGCACAGCACCGTTGGTATAATACACGACTCATGGGACTTTTGGATAATGATTATGTGACTTTAAGTAATGGCTCGAAGTTGATATGGAGTCCAAATTCAAATGCGTTTCCAAAAGAATATGTTGGAAAGATTGGTGTAATGCGTGGCTCTGGTAATGACATTACAAAACAGCAGGTGAGTGAATTAAAAGATTTTCTATCAAGTGGTTATCCGATTATAATAGGAGATAAGCTGTTAAATAGTGATGCAAGTGCAGTAAATACAAATGTGGTAGATTCTTCTTCCTATATGTATGAATTTTTAACGGATGCATTGGAGAATGGCAGAGTGAATGTCATGTCTAAGTCTGTGGCAGATAAAAAGGAGAATCTTAATTTTTTCTTCTATCTGGCAAAACCGGAGATTAGTTTTTCAGAGAATGGAATGCCACCGGAACCACAGCGCTTGAATGCTTCAACTTATACGTATAATGCCGAGGCAAAGCAGGGGCTTTTAGCTCAGAGTGAAGATGGACTAAAATACAAATTTACAATAAAAAATGAATCTGAAATATCTACAGCGAACGCAACATATAATTGTGAACTGTTTCTTGACTTAAATTTTGATGGTAATTTATCTTCAAGCGAAGAACAGTCCGAATATATACAAATTCAGGATTCTTCTGGAAATGTAGTTAAAAAGGAGAATGGAAAGTATCATTTGAAGATTGGCAGGGAATATGTGTTAACCAGAAAGGTTCCGAAGGATTATTATAAGGTTATTACATGGAAACTGCAGATTAGCAATAATGATAATCCGTCAATCCGGACTTCAAGAATGGGATTTACGAAGCGGGAAGCGGGAGAAAAACAGACAATTAAGGTACTGCAGATTTATCCAGAGCAAAAAAGAAGTAATGCACCGGTAACATGGAATCTCCAGACAGATACAAGCTTTCAGCAGATGCTTCAGAAAGTGACAGATTTTGATATTACAATCACAGCGATGCAAACGAGAACTTATGAGACAAAGTTCAAGGAATATAAAAATGAAGGAAAAAATATGTTAGATGACTATCAGATGGTCATTATTGGATTTGCTGACGGTTTTGGTGTAGATAATATTTCAAATGCCAATGGAGAAGTTGATGCAATCCGTAAGTTTATTGAAGATGGAAAAAGTGTTATTTTTGCCCACGATACGACTTCGTTTATTAACAGAACATATGATGACGCAACTCTTTATGATGGTGAAAATAGTAGAGTTAATGGTCCTGAGACCTGGGTGTGGGGATATTCATTAAATACTTATCTTCGTGCAAGCGTAGGAATGGATCGGTATGGAATTACTTCTGATGAGGCGATTACTGTAGACGGGGGAAAAACAACGGTTAGTAAGGAATTGAAAAAAGGAGAAGATTTACAATCGGGAACGAATGTTTTTGAGTCGATACAAAAGAAGGTATATGACATGGCATATATATTTGGCACGAAGAAGAGTAAATCAAGCCTTATGACGCAGGGATTTAGTAATAATGTTTTATATCATGTAGCAAACGGTGTTCAGGAAACATATAATGCCAGTAAGGTAAACGAAGGTGCAATTACACAGTATCCATATTATGTGTCGAATAAGATTTCAACAGCTTCCACCCATTCACAATATTATCAGCTTGCCTTAGAGGAGGATTCTGATAAAGATGGAACAAATGATATTGTTGTATGGTATTGCCTGTCAGATGGAGATTCTACTTATGTGCAAAGTCCCAATGATGTTCGGAATAACTATTATTTTTATAGTAAAGGAAACGTAATTTATACTGGTGTAGGCCATAAGTCAGGAAATACGAATCAGGAAAGAGAACTCTTTGCAAATGCAATTATTGCAGCGGCAAACGTTACTGCTGTAGAACCAGAAGCAACTTTTGTGGATGATTTTAATCCAACAGCAGATCAGGAAGATTATCGTTACTATATGCCAGATCGTTTGAAAGCTTCGGAGTTAAGTGGAACAGAAAGTAATATCTTAAATGGAAGTAATGCATTTAATATTCGAATCCGTGACTATAACATGGTTGCTTCGAACTTAAATTATAACGATAATACTAGTAGTTCTTTGTCAATGGAGCTTTATATTGAAGATCCAAATGGAACAGAAATGACGATTAATGGAACAAAGGTTAAGGTAAGTAAACTTTCTACTTCAGATAAAATATCATCTCTTAAAAAATATTCCGATGGAGGAACGATTACAGTAAGTGATGGTAAGTTTAAACTTCCAGGTAATGATACTTTCCAGTTTGTTTTAAACAATATGGAAAGTTATCTGAAAAAGTCGGATGGAACTTATAAGAAAAATTGTCGCATTTTTGCAAAGATTGAGAGTACGGTTACTTTGTATGGAACAACAGCAAACAAAGAAACATGGACATCCATCGGCTTAAGACCAAGACAGCTTTTTGATTTGGATTAGAGTGGGATATATGATATACTTCTAAAAAGACCCGGCAGATTTACAGGTCTGCCGGGTCTTTGATGTTGATTCATTTAATGAATTTGTTAAAAATTGAGAAAAGAAAAGGGGAGAACAAAATGGCAGCTTACACAATCGAAAACGAAAAGTTATCCGTAAAAATCGCCGTTCATGGGGCAGAACTGAGCAGCATTTATGACAAGGAAAATGACAGAGAGCTTGTATGGCAGGCAGACCAGGCATTCTGGAACCGGCATGCACCCGTACTTTTCCCAAATGTAGGAAAGTATTATGGTGGATATTTTACTTATAATGGCAAAGAGTACCCAATGGGACAGCATGGATTTGCAAGAGACAAAGAATTTGAACAGGTAGCAGCAGGAGAAGACTTTGTGACTTATCGTCTGTGTGCAGATGAAGAGACAAAGAAAGCATATCCATTTGATTTTATATTAGAGATTACACATAGATTGCAGGGGAATCGTCTGTCTGTAGAATGGACTGTAAAGAATACAGATAATAAAGAAATGTATTTTACAATCGGCGGACATCCAGCATTTAATGTAAATGTATTACCAGATACAGACTTTGAGGACTATTTCCTTGTATTTAAAGAGGGAACAGAGAGTCTTTCTTATGTCCTTTTAGATACGGAGAGCGGAACTGCAATCGCCGACAAAACCTATAAATTAAAATTGACAGACAGCAAATACGCACTGAAAAAGGATATGTTCGATAAAGATGCTCTCGTATTTGACAATGGACAGATTGAGTGGGCGGCACTCGCACTTCCTGACGGAAAGCCATATATCGCCTTGGAAAGCAAAGGCTTCCCGAACTTCGGAATCTGGTCAAAACCAGGTGCTCCATATGTATGTTTAGAACCATGGTGCGGTCGTTGTGATAACAGAGGATTTGAGGGAGAAATCTCTGAAAAACCAGGGGTTAATACATTAAAAGCCGGGGAAGTTTTTGAAAAGTCTTATGATATTATTGTATACTAAACAATGTAGGATAGTAAAAATTTCGGGAGGAAAGAACGTTGGCAGACATAAAGAAAGCAAAAAAGCATATTGTTGTATTTCAGGATGAAGAGGGCAATGTCTTAAAGACTTCTTTTGTTTCTCATGAAGAAGCGGCACTCCCTCCTGAAATGCCTGAAAAAAGGGGTGAATCTGTACATCATGAGATAAAGTTCAAGGGGTGGGATAAAGACATCTCCAGTGTAAAAGAGAACCTGGTAGTAAAGGCAGTCTATAAAGAAGTGCCCAAAGAATACCTAATCATGTATTTCCACGAAAATGGCAAGATGCTCGGAACAGAGACTGTTCCCTATGGTCAGGCGGCAACACAGCCCTATCACCCGCAAAAGCCACATACAGAGGAGTATTATTATGTATTTAAAGGCTGGAATAATGACCTTTCTCATATAGAAAAAGACACGATGGCAAAGGCTGTCTTTGAGGAGCGGCAGCGTTCATTTGTGGTACGCTTCTTTCATGAGGATGGAACCCTTTTAAAAGAAGAAAATGTTCTGTATGGACAGGCAGCCCAAGAGCCGGAATCTCCAGTAAAACAGCCAGATAAAGTATACCATTATATTTTTGATGGCTGGGACACTACCTTTGACAATATCAAAGAAAATACGGAAGTTCATGCAGTATTTTCTTCTATTTATAATGAATACAGGGTGAGCATTTATGAACAGCAGGAGACAAATGCTACCCAAGAATACTTAGTAGAAGAAAGATTCTATCACTATGGAGATATAATAGAATATCCTGTATTGAGAAAAAAAGGTTACACTTTGCAGTGGAATATCCATCCAGAAACAGTGATACAAAACGAAGAAATCCACGCAAGCTGGATATTTTCTAACTCTGTCGGAAAAGTTTTTGAGGTGAATGGAAACCGCTATCAGATTTTAAATCCATCTATAACAAATGGAAGTGTCCGTCTGTTATCTTATACACAAGATGCCAGTCAGATACAAATTCCAGAACGAGTACAAATAGGGGATTACTATTACTTTATAGAAGAAATTGCAATCCGAGCGTTTTGTGATTGTGTGAAAATGAGAATCCTTACCTTACCAGACTGTGTCCATATCGTAGATGATGGAGCGTTTATGAACTGCAAACGACTAGAAAAAGTTGTTTTAGGAAAGGGGCCTGATGCAAAGTTGCATTCCTTGGGGAAAAAGGCATTTGCCGGGAATGAACACTTAAGAGAGATTTATTTTGGTGGAAGAAATCTACGAAAAGTGTATTCGGCAACTTTTGAGGGAATCAGAAAAACGGTAAAAATTTTAGTGATTCCAGCAGAAAAAGCAAAAATTGAAAAGTTGTTACAAAAATCGTTACAAGAGGGAAGGATTTTAATTGATTTAATATAAATTTGTAAACTTGAAAAGAAATGACAAATATAAAATATATTAAAATGATAAAAATATATCAATGTAGAAAAACGGATATGTGTTGTAGATGATAAAAATACAGAAAAAGCACAATATCAAGTGCTTTTTGATAAAATAAAAAACCTCAAAAAAAGCTTGACTTAGAGATTTGGTTGTGATATCATATTATTCGTTGCACATGAGAAATACATTTTTGAAAGAAAGATGTAAGAAAATCGAAAATGAAGTCAAAAAACTTCTTGACAGATTAAGAATTGTGTGATAACATATAAAAGTTCGCATCACGAAAAAACAAAAATCCTCGAAAGAAGATGAAAGAAAGTTTAAAAAAGTTCTTGACAAGAACAAAGTGATGTGATAAAATATAAAAGCTTTTGAAAGAGGAAGCTCAAAACCTTGATAACTGAATAACAAAACAACCTTGAACGTTAATTCAAATTTCATTCGGGTTTTCCTGAGAGTGATGTCTGCAGGAAAGTCCATGGAACAGAACGAAAGTTCAAAACCTAAATATAACAGTAATGACAGGAAAAGAACCAGTGGTTCTGGACCTCGATCTGACATCTTAAACATTTTATTTGAGAGTTTGAT
>NZ_CAKRCF010000020.1 GCF_934307085.1 uncultured Anaerobutyricum sp. | reverse complement strand
GCTGGTGAAGAATAAGTAGTCAGATTACCAGAAGTAATATTGAACAGAGAGACGAAATAATATCCCCTTTTTGAACTGTTGTGCTAAATGTTCCATTTTGCCCAGTAAAGCAGAAACTTCGCAGTAACGAATGCGAAGTTTCTATGGTCAAAATTACACAGCACAAAGGCTTAAAAAGGGGATATTATTTCGTCTCTCTTTTAGAAGTCCTCTATGCAATCTGATCACAAATTCCTTTTCAACAGCATCTGTTCAAATCAACAAATTAGAATTTCGATAGGAGGATAAATTATGATTCGACCAATTATGAGAGATGTTTTATTTCTCAAAAAGAAAGCAGTTCCTGCAACAAAAGACGATATGCAGGTGGTACAGGATTTACTTGATACGTTAAAAGCAAATGAAGTTGGCTGTGTAGGAATGGCAGCAAATATGATTGGGGTAAATAAAAGAATTATTGCGGTGAATATGGGATTTGCGAATATCGCGATGTTAAATCCGGTGATTGTAAGTAAAAAAGAACCATATGAAGCGGAAGAAGGTTGTTTGTCTCTTAAGGGAGTTCGTAAGACAATTCGCTATCAGGAGATAGAGGTAGAATATGAAGATATTCACTTTAAAAAACAGCATCAAAAGTATAAAGGCTGGGTGGCGCAGATTATACAGCATGAGGTGGACCACTGCGAGGGGATAATTATTTAGATTCTGAGTTATGTGGCAAGCTGACGCACCGAAAGAGAGCAGATACCCTATATCTTTGACTTTATCACTTGCGGGTTGAATGTTCGCCTCCGCGCTCGCATTCAATCCTCGTTCTAAGGCCACAAATATAAGGTGTCTTCTCTTTTTGGGTGCTGTTCTTTGGCTATAGGAGCAAAATTAGAGTTTTTATTTTTCCTATTGTTATCTACAAATATATCTTTTTTCTGTAAAGGTGTACTATGAAATTTTGATTTTCTGTCAATATTCACCAATGCTCTTTGGGCTATATTGGAATACAGAAGCCTAATGAAATTTTTGATGATATTCTTTTTTAATATACTTAATCAATTTGTAGCATCAGATTTTAAATTTGATTTGTTGAAAAACGATAATCTTTTGGAGAATTCATCAAATTTTTTCGATATGAATTCCGGCTATACTCCAGTAGCCAAAGTCAGCCGCCCGAAGAGAATCTATTTAAGCGAACATTCAAACCGCCGCGACTAAAGTCACAAATATAGGGGATAGTCTCTCTTCGTGGGCGTCTCCTTGCTCCGTTCCGATTTTTACAATTTTTTTCAAGAATCTGTGCTAAAATTTGACTTATAAAACATACAAAACGAAACAGACAAAGGAGTCTGGATGAGATTTTCTCATTCAGGCTCCTTTTCTTTTATACGAAAAATCTTGGAAAGGGTGAAAGAGATTATGGCAGAAAGAATAAAGGAACATCCGATTTTAGGGATTCAGGAAAAAGGCAGACCAGTGACCTTTACATTTGATGGAAAGGAATTACAGGGATTTGAGGGAGAACCAATTGCCGCCGCTTTAAAGGCAAATGGAGTGATGGTTCATAGATATACGAAGAAGCAGCACAAACCGAGAGGTATCTTTTGTGCGATTGGAAGATGTACCGACTGTGTTATGGTTGTTGACAATGTGCCGAATGTGAGAACCTGTATCACACCGTTAAAAGAAGCCATGGATGTAAGAACACAGTATGGTGTAAGTGCAAAACCATTTGAAGAACAGTAGACAGTAAGGAGGATACAGAGATGAAAAGATATGATTTAATAATTGTCGGAGCTGGTCCATCCGGACTGTCCGCAGCGATTGAAGCAGCCAAAAGAGGTATGAAAGTAGTTGTTTTTGATGAGAATGAAAAGCCGGGAGGTCAGCTCTTTAAGCAGATACATAAGTTTTTTGGTTCAAAGGAACACAGAGCGAAGATTCGAGGTTTTGTGATTGGACAGCAGCTTTTAGATGAAGCAGATGAAGCAGGCGTTGAAGTTGTTCTTAATGCAACGGTAATCGGGCTTTATCAGGAAAAAGAAGTCGTTGTAAAAATCGGTGATGCGATTACACATTTTAAGGGAGATGCCATTATCGTTGCGACAGGAGCAGCTGAAAATATGGTTACCTTCCCAGGCTGGACACTTCCGGGTGTTATCGGTGCCGGAGCTGCTCAGACGATGATGAACCTGCATGGTGTTCTTCCGGGAAAGAAAGTGTTAATGCTTGGTTCTGGAAATGTTGGTCTGGTTGTTTCTTTCCAGTTGATGCAGTGTGGCTGTGAGGTAGTTGCCCTTGTTGATGCCGCTCCAAGAGTTGGTGGTTATGGTGTTCATGCAGCAAAGGTGGCAAGAACCGGTGTTCCATTTTATTTATCCCATACGATTGTAAAGGCAGAGGGAGAAGAGAGTGTTACTGGTGTAACGATTGCAGAGATAGACAGTCATTTCCAGTTTATACCGGGAACAGAAAAACATTTTGATATCGATACGATTTGCCTTGCTGTTGGTCTTTCTCCAATGTCACAGCTTCTTAAAATGATTGGCTGTGAGATGGAAGACAATCCAAAGAGAGGCGGGCAGGTTCCAATCTGTGATGAATATGGAAGAACTTCTTTACCAGGAATTTTTGTGGCCGGCGATGTATCAGGAATTGAGGAAGCTTCCTCAGCGATGATTGAAGGAAGAATGGCAGGAATTGCGGCTTGCGAATATCTTGGTTATTTGGAAAAAGAGGAGATGGACGCAGAACTTTCCAGTCTTGATAAAGCGTTAGATGGTCTTCGTCAGGGAATGTTTGCGCCAAAGAACAGAGGAAAAGCGATTGAAAAAACAGAAGAGGGAATTCCAATTTCCGAAAGTCTTTTAAAGAAAGGTTATGTGGCAGACGATGAAATCGAGAGATTTCCGGGCGTGACACATCGAATCGGCATTCATCCAGTTATGGAATGTACACAGAATATTCCATGTAATCCATGTCAGGATGCCTGCCCGAAAGGATGTATTTCTATCGGAGAAAATATTACTTCTCTTCCAATTGTAGTAGAAGATGCACAGTGTATCAACTGTGGCATGTGTGTAGCAAGCTGTTCTGGTCAGGCGATTTTCCTTGTAGATGAAGATTGTGGCGATGATACGGCAACGGTTACAATTCCGTATGAATTTTTACCTTTACCGGAAAAGGGAACGAAAGGTGCGGCATTAGGACGTAATGGAGAAAAAGTTTGCGAAGCGGAAGTGGTCAATGTAAAAAGCACGAAAGTATACGATAAGACAAATCTTTTAACAATGTGCGTGCCAAAAGAATATGCTATGAAAGCACGATTTTTCAAATATTAAAATAAAAATGGTTACAATAAATATTTCTGAAGTAATGCCAAAAAGAAAAGTATAAAAAAGCAGAATATTTTGGCTGAAAATGTGATAAGAAAGAGTATTACAATAGGAAATGTCGCGGGAAAGATTGTAGTTATAAAAATATCAGAGCAAACAATAAAACGTGGCAATTGGCAGCAAGGAGGATGGATTATGAACGCAGTAAATGATAGATCAAGGGACATTGGACCATTTGTCCCTGCGGCAGATGATGATATGCTGATTTGCCGTTGCGAGGAAGTAACAAAAGGCGAGATTAGAAAGGCCGTTCACGAGAGCATGTGGACGATCACTGAAATCAGGAGATATTTAAGAACTGGTATGGGACTTTGCCAGGGGCAGACCTGTGCCAAATTAGTAAAAGGTATCGTGGCAAGAGAACTGGGAATTTCTCCTGCAGAATTAGAACCGGCGACATCAAGAGTGCCGATGCGTCCGATAGAGATGCATGTTTTTGCAAATGAGACAAAGGAGGGTGAGAAAAATGAGTAATCATACAGCAGAAGTCGTAGTAATCGGTGGTGGAATTATTGGTTGTTCTATCAGTTATTATCTGGCAAAAAGAGGTGTGAGCGTCATTTGTCTTGAGGGCTCCGACCATTTCGGAAATGGTGGCTCTAGCAGAAACGGAGGGGGTGTCCGTCAGTCTGGTCGTGATCCAAGAGAACTTCCGCTTGTTATGTACGGTATTAAAAATTTCTGGCCGACACTTTCCGAAGAATTAGAGGTAGACTGTGAATACCATCAGGACGGAAACTTAAGACTTGGAAAAACAGAAAAGCACAAAGAAATCCTCACAGGACTTACTGAGCGTGCAGTAAAAGTTGGTCTGGATGTAAAAATGATTGACGGAGATGAAGTGCGCCGCATTAATCCGTATTTATCCGATGAAGTAACCTGTGCGAGCTGGTGTCCGACAGACGGACATGCCAATCCACTGACAACAACACTTGGCTATTATAAAACAGCAAGAAAGCTTGGAGTGCATTTCATTTCTGGAGAAACCGTGGTAGAATTAAGAAAAATAAAAGGAAAGCTTCGTCAGGTAGTCTGTGCATCTGGAGATGTTTTTGAGGGAGAAACAGTAGTTCTTGCGGCTGGTTATGAATCAAGAGCAATTGCAGCTACGGTTGGTATTGATATCCCAATGCAGAAAGCGATGCTTGAGGCACTTGTCACAGAGGCAGAACCAAAGATGTTTGACCAGATGCTTGGAACTGCCGAAGCAGACTTTTACGGACATCAGACAAAACATGGTTCCTTTGTATTTGGTGGCTCTTCTGGTCTGGAAGGTTATACAAAGGATAACGGGACTCCGATTTGCTATAGTAAAACAGCTCCTTGTATCTGTCGTGGTATCATGAAGTATTTCCCAGACCTTGCCGATGCGAAGATTGTAAGAACATGGGCGGGCTGGATGGACCGCTGTGCGGATGGTGTTCCGGTACTTGGCAACGTCGAGGAAGTGCCAGGATTAGTACTTGCCTGTGGATTTTCCGGTCATGGATTTGGTATTGCACCGGGAGCGTCCGATCAGCTTGCAGAATTAATCACTACAGGAACTACAACCGTAGATTTAAGTGCATTACATTATAATCGTTTTAAGGCAAAAATCTAAGGAAAAGTGATTTTTATTAAACTATAAAAGGATTCTATATTATAATAGAAAAAGAGAATATGATTTTTAGGAAATTAAGCGGTAAAATAATAACACAGTTCCCGTGATGTTTTGAAAAATAGAATAGGAAAATAAAAGATATAGAAAATGTATGGAAAGCAGGGAAAGATATGTTATGGAAAAAAGATAAACTTCGACCGACACAACCTTACTTTGTGCTTGATTCAAAAAATTTCAGACAGGAAGTTTATTTACAGCAGGGAATCTCTCATTTTTATACATTTGAAGTGGAGAAGCCGCAGATGTTAAATGCCGTGCCGGATGCGTGTATTGATTTATTTTTTGAGTACACACAGGAAGGTTTAGAAGCCTATGCATGTGGGTCACCTCTTCGATTTACGTCCCATGAATGGAGAGGCAGACGAGAAGTATTTGGTGTCCGGTTTATGCCGGGTGTACAGCCAGGAATTATTCGTGCTAAGATGAAAGATCTGGCAGATGAACGTGTGCCTTTATCCGATATAGTACTTGATGAGAAACTGATTCCGCTTATGGCAGAGCAGAAAGATTTTTACCAGCGAATCCGTGTTTTCCTTCAGCAATATACAAAAAGTATGCGCCAGTGGGAAAAGAAAAAGTCAGTGGAAAAGGAAGAACTTGTCTGGGCAGTGAAGTGCTTAGTCTATGAAAGTGATGGAAAAATCCGAATTGCAGAGTTAAGAGAAAAAACTGGATATTCAGAGAGATATATCAATAAAGTATTTATTGATGAAATGGGATTTTCTCCGAAGGTTTTTTGCAAAATTATTCAATTTCAAAGAACGCTTGAATTCTTGAATTATGGGGCGCCGGATAAGATGACCGATGCGGCAGTGTATCTTGGTTATTATGACCAGCCACAATTTATCAGGGATTTTAAGGCATACTGTGGGATAACTCCATTAAAATATCTGAAGCTTTCCGAAGCGCATAAATATAAAAAACAGATTCAGGAAACAAAGATTTTGACTAAAGATGAAGGGAATACAAGAAAATAATTCATAACAGTTCCGATTTATACAAGTAAGATAAAAAGAAAAAGAGTAATTTAAACACAAACAATTAAAAAACAGCAGGAAAAAACAATGGAATATCCGAAAATTGATTTATTATATTTAAATGAAGATGATATGATTGCCGCAGGTGTAAAGGATATGGCAGGCTGTGTGGAAGCGATGGAAGAGATGTTTAAGCTGATGAAAGTTGGCGATTACCGTATGGGTGGCGCAAACGGAAACAGTCATGGCTGTATGGTTATGTTTCCGGAATCTTCTCCATTCCCGGAAATGCCGGTTGATGGGCCTGACCGAAGATTCATGGCAATGCCGGCATATCTTGGCGGCAAGTTCGATATGGCAGGAATGAAATGGTATGGTTCTAACGCAGAGAATAAAAAGAAAGGATTGCCACGTTCCATTCTTACCTTAATTTTAAATGATAAAGATACCGGAGCTCCCCTAGCATTTATGTCCGCGAATATTTTATCTGCTTACCGTACAGGAGCCGTTCCAGGTGTCGGATTTAAATATTTTGCAAAAGAAGATGCAAAGACAATTGGAATTGTTGGACCTGGTGTTATGAGCAAAACCGCTTTGGCAGCAGCAATGGCAGTCAGACCTTCCATTGAAACAGTAAAAGTAAAAGGAAGAGGACAGGCAAGCTTAAATAAATTTATCAAATATGTAGAGAAGAATTATCCGGGTGTTACCGTGTATGCAGTAGACACGATTGAGGAAGCGGTAAGAGACAGCGACATTGTTTCAGTTTCCACTTCTTCCCCAACAGGTGATCCAGAATTATATCCTTACATCGCAGAAGAATGGATTAAACCGGGAGCAATTATTGAAAGTACAGCAGCTCTTCGTTTTGATGATGACTTTGTGATTAACCGGGCAAGAACTGTTACCGATAATATCAAGCTTTACGAGGCCTGGGAAGAGGAAATGAAGCCAGATGCATATAATACGATTCCAATTCCGGCAGTTCGTGTAGAAGACTTGATTGCACAGGGAAGAATGAAACCAGAACAGATTGATGATCTTGGAGATGTTCTTCTTGGCAAAGTTCCAGTACATCGTTCCGAGGATGAAGTCGTGATCTATTCCGTAGGCGGTATGCCAGTAGAAGATATTGCCTGGGGCAGCATGGTATATAGAAATGCACTGAAAAAAGGAATCGGTAAGAAATTAAATCTTTGGGAAACACCGAAAATGGTCTAAAGAATCATGTATTTAATTAACAGGAGGACAGAACAATGGAATTTTCAAAAATCGAAGTAATCACATCAATGAATAAATTATCGAATTTAAAATCTGCATTAAGCAAAATGGGAGTTAGCGGTATTACCGTTTTTCAGGTCATTGGCTGCGGTGTACAGAAAGGTACATTTGAATTTGAAGTGGCAGAAAATGCAGAGATGGAATTGCTGCCAAAGCAGTTGATTATGATTATCATCGAAAATGATAAACTGGATGATGTTGTAGAACTCATTAAAAAGGAACTATATACCGGACATATCGGAGATGGAAAGATTCTCATTTCTCCAATTTCAAATATTATTCGTGTAAGAACCGGTGAAGAAGGCGAAGATGCATTAAAATAAATTTTCATGTTGGGAGATGAAAATATGAACAATCAAAAATTAGGACTGCCGAGCGTCATTTCCACAGCAGTAGGGCTTATTGTAGCGACAAGCTGCCTGATGTCTCTTGGTCAGGGAGCGGGAGCATTGGGGACAGGATTTATCGTATCAATGATTCTTGCCTGTGCGATTAATATATGTACCGCACTTTGTCTGGCAGAATTAAATGCCGTCATGCCGAATCTTACTGGAGGGCTTGCGCAGTACACATTGGCAGGAATCGGACCATTTGTTACAATCGTTACAATGGTAGGTGGGTATATCGTATGCCAGTCCATTGCAGATTCCGTAGAATGTGCTATGTTTGGAAATGCCGTAAATTCTGTATTTCACACAGGGGTTCCTTCTTCTGTATTATGTATTGCACTTTTGGTAATTTTAATTATCGCTAACCTGCTTGGCGTGGATATGTTTGCAAAAATTCAGAATGTAGTCGCCTATGGGCTGATTATTTCTCTTGTACTTATGGGACTGATTGGAATACTGGGATTGGGAACAGGCACACAGGTGCATCAGAAAATAAACCTGGCCAGCTCCTTTTCCGATTGCTTTTCCTTACTTGGGCTGGCGTTCTTCCTTTTTATAGGAAGCGAATTTGTTATTCCAGTAGCAAAAGATGTAAAAAATGCAAGAAGAAATGTTCCTCTTGGTATGGTATTAAGCCTTTTGATTATCTGTGGAATGCAGATTCTTATCGTTTTTGGAATGGGCCGCTATACAAAGTGGAGTCAGCTCGGAGCGAGTGAGTCTCCGCATATCCTTTACGGAACTTCCCTTCTCGGACATGCGGGAGCAATCTGGATGATTATTGTATCTATTTTTGCCGTAGTTAGTACCGTAAACTCCGCAATTAACTTTTTATCATATATGTGTGCGGGAATGGCAAAAATCGGATTAATGCCGGAGATTTTCTTAAAGTCTAATAAGAGAGGCGCATATTATATAGGAATTTTAATGATTGGAGCGATTATGATTCTTGTAAATGCAACTGGGCTTTCCACTAGCGATTCCCTCTCCTTTATGATTCTTGTGGCAATTGTATTCTGGATGATATCTTATGTCATTTCCGATATCAATGTACTGATTTTTAGAAAAAAGCTTCCGAAAGCACCAAGAACATTCAAAGTGCCATTTGGACCAGTTATCCCGATTATCGGTCTGGTTGGAAACCTGTTTATGATCTGGAATATTGATGGTGACCCGACAGTGCGGAGTCGGATTTTCATGATTGATGGAATTATATTTGTTTTTCTTGCTGTTTATGCAGCACTATGGTGTAAATTTAAACTAAAAAGAAAAATGTTTGAGCCAATTCCGATTCATGAAGTTATGGCAATGGAGAATCCAATGTATTTGTTCACTCATAAAAGATATAATAAAGAGCATAAGAATAAGAAAAACGAGAGCAAAAATGGTATAAAAGAAATGCCAGAACGTGTTTAAAAGAGAATTCGAATAATTTATTTAAAAAAATTAAAAAAAGTTATTGACGAATTTGTTTTTTATGCTATAATATTAGACAGTGCAAAAATACCCAGACAGTTGTATTAGGCACAATACGCAACTGGAGGGAGGTTAGGTGAGTCAATGTCAAGTATTATCGTTAAAGAAAACGAATCTTTAGACAGCGCTCTTCGTCGTTTCAAGAGAAGCTGTGCTAAAGCAGGTATTCAGCAGGAGATTCGTAAAAGAGAACACTATGAGAAACCAAGTGTGAAACGTAAAAAGAAATCTGAAGCTGCTAGAAAACGAAAATATAAATAAGTGCTGTAAGAGGACATCCAGTTTTGGATGTCCTTTTTTCATGCCGTCAGGATAGACGACCGCTAAGAAAGGATATCCTGGGGAGATTTGAGATTTAGAAATTTAGATTTCTGCTTGCTTTGAACTAGTAGAATATGGAAATTATGATTATTTAGTTCCCAGACTTCGTCTCCAAACAAATCAAATTATACATAATCATGATTATGTAAAGTTCACAAAAGAAAAACTTTCTTTTGTGAATAGTTATCTAAAATATCTTTAAAAATACATAAAATCAATTGACCGATTTATGCAAAAGTGATATTATTGGAATTAGGATGAGTGTGGTGATTGGCACATAATCCTAATGATATTTATTTCTTTGAAGGAGGAGATTATTTTGAAGAAGATTATTAATGCAGTAGACCAGGTAGAGAACCAGATGATAGAAGGTATGGTTAAGGCTTTTCCTCAGTATGTGAAGAAGCTTGACTGTGGTAATGTTGTTGTTAGAGCTGAGAAGAAGACTGGCAAGGTAGCGTTGATCAGTGGTGGCGGAAGCGGACATGAGCCAGCACATGGTGGATTCGTTGGAAAAGGTATGTTAGATGCTGCAGTTGCAGGTGCTGTATTTACTTCTCCTACTCCTGACCAGATTTATGAAGGAATTAAAGCTGTTGATGATGGCAAGGGCGTTTTAATGGTAGTTAAAAACTATACAGGTGATGTTCTTAACTTTGAGATGGCAGCAGAGATGGCAGCAGACATGGATGGCATCGAAGTAAAAGAAGTTGTTGTTAATGATGACGTAGCTGTACAGGATTCTTTATATACAACAGGTCGTCGTGGTGTTGCCGGAACAGTATTTGTACATAAGATTGCCGGTGCTTTAGCAGAAAAAGGTGCAAGCCTTGATGAAGTACAGGCTGTTGCTCAGAAAGTAATTGATAATGTAAGAACAATGGGTATGGCTATTAAGCCTTGTACTGTACCAGCAGCTGGAGAACCAGGATTTGAACTGGCTGATGATGAGATGGAAATCGGTATCGGTATCCACGGAGAACCAGGTGTTGAGAAGAAACCTCTTGAAACAGCAGATGAGATTGTTGATACACTTCTTGAGAAGATTTTAGCAGATATCGACTACTCCGGTTCTGAAGTAGCAGTAATGATTAACGGATGTGGAGCTACTCCTTTAATGGAACTGTTCATCGTTAATAATCGTGTAGCAGATGTTTTAGCAGAAAAAGGTATTAAAGTTTATAAGACAATGGTAGGCGAATACATGACATCTCTTGAGATGGAAGGATTCTCTATCACATTACTCCGTCTGGATGATCAGATGAAAGAACTCTTAGATGAAGAGGCAGATACTCCAGCACTTACAGTTGTAAAATAATAAATGAAATAGATAGCTGTTATCTAAGGTTCGGTTATTGACATATCCGCTTTAGACGGTTACAATGAATTTAACGAAAGACCGGCGTAATCTGCGTGGGTCTTTTGTTAAAGTAATGAATATTAAGTAAGAAAGAGGACACAATTATGGCAGACGTAAAAAAAGTAATTGAGATCATTGACAAGATTATTGCAGATGTAGATGAGCAGAAGTTATTTTTAACAGAGCTTGATAATGTAATCGGTGATGGTGATCATGGTATTAATCTGGCTCGTGGTTTTGATGCAGTTAAGACAATTGAAAATACATTTGAAGGCAAAGATATTGGAGCGATTTTAAAAGCAATCGGAATGAAACTTGTTTCTACAGTTGGTGGAGCTTCTGGCCCATTATACGGAACTGCATTTATGAAGTCTGGTGCATTACTTAATGGTAAGACAGAAATGGATATGAATGATTTTGTTGAGATGCTTCAGGTGTCCATCGATGGTATTATGAAGCGTGGTAAAGCTGTAAAAGGCGAAAAGACAATGCTTGATGCCATGATTCCGGCACACGATGCGATCAAAGCTTCTTATGAGGCAGACGGTGATGCAAAGAAAGCATTAGAAGCAGGTGTAAAAGCTGCCGAAGAAGGTATCGAATATACAAAGACAATTATTGCGACAAAGGGTCGTGCAAGCTACCTCGGAGAGAGAAGTATCGGACATCAGGATCCAGGAGCTACATCATTTACATTAATGCTTAAAGCAGTACAGGAACTTGCATAAGAGAAAGGAATAAGATTATGGTAGGCATTGTTGTTGTATCTCACAGCCAGAAATTAGCAGAGGGTGTTATAGAATTAGCTTCTTTAATGGCACCGGAAACACCGATGAAGGCAGCCGGTGGAATGGATGACGGTGGGTTTGGAACAAGCTTCGAAAAGATTACAGAAGCGATTGATGAAGTTTACAGTGACGACGGCGTAGCAATCTTTATGGATTTGGGTAGCGCTGTCATGACAACAGAGATGGTATTAGAGTCCATGGAGGATCGTAAGATTAAGATGGTTGACTGTCCTGTAACAGAGGGAGCAATCGCTGCTGCTGTAGTGGCTGCCGGTGGTGCTTCTCTTGAAGAAGTAGTACAGGTAGCACAGGCATCAAAAGAACAGGCTAAATTCTAATTTGTTGAGTTGAATAGACGCCGTTATTTAAGATATTGTAGCCGGATTTTCAGAAGTACTTAGATGAGAAACATAAAAAATATCCTATTTTGTTCCGTTGTGCTAAACGCTCCATTTTGCCCAGTAAAGCAGGAACTTGGGAGAAAGGAGTCCCAAGTTCCTATGGTCAAAATTCCGTAGCACAAAGTCGTAAAATAGGATATTTTTTATGTTTTTTTAGTGTCTTTCTAAGATTTTCTGGCACTCTGGCTACTTATTCTTTCCTAGCGGCGTCTGTTTACCCCCTACAAATCAGAAGTTCTATTTTTCTTTTTTCTCTCATAGTGATATAAAAAATATGTGGTTGTGATTTTATGCTTGAAAGAAAGAGCCCTTTTGTCTGTTCAGTGAATGGCACAAAAGAAATCAGTATAGAAAATTATGGTAGTCTCAGTGATTTCAGTGACAAGAAAATTGTGTTAAACTGTTATGAATGTAAGATGGTTATTGAAGGAGAAAATCTTTTGATAGAATACTTTACAGATATTGATATGAAAATTACAGGTCGCATTCATTCGATTCATTTTTAAAACGGCAAATCTTTATTTTAATTCGAGGCAGTCTCCTGTGCCAGTGATTCTTTATAAATTTGTATTCTAATATTATTCAATGTGTAAAAATTAAGTTGGGTTGTATGTATTTTTTAAAGTGTCATATGTCTAATGCATAAAAGCTCAGTCAGATTGTATATATTTTTATCTATTTTTGAGAGGGGAAAATAATGCTCTTTTCGTTTTTTCATTTTTTATCAGGATATTGTAAAATTGTTTTAAGTGGGACAAATCAGGAACGTTTTTTAAATCTCTGTGTGGCAAAACAAATTCTTTTGTGGAATGTAAAAAAAGAGGGAAAACATTATATTTTTTATATAAGCAGGGGCGGTTATAGAGAGCTTGCAGAAATTGCTCAAAAAACAGGGAGTAAATATCAATGCTTGCAGAAAAAAGGACTGCCCTATTTATTTTACCAATATAAGAAAAGAAAATTTTTGCTGCTTACTTTATTGGTTTGTATAGTAATTTTTTGTGTAATGTCCTGTTTTGTGTGGCAGGTGCAGGCAGTTGGTTCTTATTCACATTCGGAGGAGGAGATGCTTGATTATCTTAAGAAAAAAGGAATTTGCAGCGGGACAAAAATTTCCAGGATTTCCTGTACAGAATTGGAAGAACAGATACGAAGAGACTTTGAAGATATTGCGTGGGTATCCTGCGAGCGCAAGGGGACACTTCTTCGAGTGCGGATAAAGGAAACACTAGATAAGCGTGACAAAATGGTGGAAAGGGAAGAAGAACCCTGTAATCTTATTGCTTCAAAAGCTGGAAAGATTGACAGTATTCTTGTAAGAAGCGGTAGTGCTATGGTAAAGCCAGGGGATACGGTGAAGGCAGGAGATGTTCTTATTTCTGGAATTGTGGAGATAAGGGATGATGCAGGTGAACTTGCAGAAGAGACAGCAGTAAGAGCCCAGGGAGATATTTATGCTATTTCAAAAGTAGAATACGAAGATGTTTTTCCAATGATTCAGTATAAAAAAATATATACAGGAAAAACACAGAAAAATTACCGCTTACTTATTAATGGATACATGTTAAGAATGCCGGAAAGAAAAGTAAAGTATTTAGATTATGATGAACAGTCCAAAGAAATATTGCTACATATCGGCCCACAATTTTATTTGCCAGCTTCTCTTTTTGTTATAACGAAAGCGGAGTGTCAGGTTGCACAAAAGAGGTATAATATAAAGGATGCAAAAAAAAAGGCAGAAAAACGGCTTGCTCTCTTTTTGAAAGAATATGAGAGAAAAGGGGTGATAATCCTGAAAAATAATGTTAGAATAGACGAGAATAAAAATGAATGTACTGCAAAAGGAATTATCACAATAAGGGAACGCGTAGGAAAGATTCAGAGGATTTCTACAGCGTTGCAAAATAAACAACAAGATAAAGAAGAATAATTATAAAATTTTAGATTTCAAAAAGAAGCAGATAACCCCCTGGCAGTGAAAAGAGAGGAGAATCAGACGAAGAATGAGTATAGCAGAACAGGAATTCCCTTTTCCGGCAGAACATGCAGGTAATGTTTTTGGACAGTTTGATGCCAATATGAAGAAGATTGAAAAAACATTGCATGTTACAATTATTTTCCGGGATGATAAGTTAAAATTAATTGGAGGGGAGAAAGACTGTGAAAAGGCAAAGCATGTAATAGAACAGCTTCTTCTTTTATCTCAGAGAGGAAATGATATTACAGAGCAGAATGTGAATTATACACTCTCCCTTTCCATAACGGATGAGGAATCGGCAGTTACTAAGTTAGATGGAGATGTAATTTGTCATACCATCATGGGTAAACCGATTAAGCCAAAGACAATTGGTCAGAAGAAGTACGTTGATATGATTACGGATAAGATGATTGTTTTTGGTGTAGGGCCTGCTGGAACTGGAAAAACATATCTTGCGATGGCGAAGGCAATTACCGCATTTAAGGCAAATGAAGTAAACCGTATTATTTTAACCCGACCAGCAATTGAGGCGGGAGAAAAGCTGGGATTCCTTCCGGGAGATTTGCAAAGCAAGGTTGATCCGTATTTAAGACCACTTTATGATGCCTTGTATGAGATTATGGGGGCAGATACTTTTGCAAAAAATATGGAAAAAGGTCTTATAGAAGTAGCACCACTGGCTTATATGAGAGGTCGAACTTTAGATAATGCCTTTGTTGTGTTGGATGAGGCACAGAATACGACTCCGGCACAGATGAAGATGTTTCTTACCCGTATTGGCTTTGGTTCGAAAGCAATTATTACAGGAGATTTAACTCAGAAAGATTTGCCATCAGGTACACGTTCTGGTCTTGATGATGCACTTCATGTTCTTAAAAATATCGATGAGATTGGTGTATGTAATCTGACGAGCAAGGACGTTGTTCGTCATCCACTTGTTCAAAAGATTGTCACAGCTTATGATGAGTATGATAAGAAAAAAGAAGCAAGGGAAAAAAGAAAGCAGAGAACAACGAGAAAGCAGGAGAAAAAATGACATTTGAAATAGAAAATGTATATCCGGAAGTTGTTTTACCGGACTATGAAAAAATTATTAAAAATGTAATAGAAGCAGCATTAGATTATGAAAAATGTCCGTATGAGGCACAGGTATATGTACTTTTAACGGACAATGAGGAGATTCATGAGATTAACAGGGAACATCGTCAGATTGATCGCCCAACCGATGTTCTTTCTTTTCCGATGGCAGAATATCCGACACCAGCAGATTTTTCAGATATAGAAGAAAGGGATCCGGATGCCTTTCATCCAGAAACAGGAGAACTGATTCTTGGAGATATTATTATTTCTATGGATAAAGTAAAGGAACAGGCGAAGGCTTACGGACATTCGAATACAAGAGAACTGGCATTTTTGGTTGCACATAGTATGCTCCATCTTATGGGATACGATCATATGATTGATGAAGAACGCAAAGTGATGGAAGCAAAACAGGAAGAGATTCTTAAAAACTGTGGATATATTCGGGAGATGGAAGCTTGAGAAAGACAAGAGTGCAGGGAAATAGCAATCAGGCGAAAAGTAGAATAAAAGTACAGGGAAATGGCAGTAGGGCGAAAAGCAGCAAAAAAAGTTTCCAAAATGATGATCAAAAGAAGGGTAGAACCAAAGTGCAAAAAAATGCTGGTCAGTCAAAAAGTAAGATAAAAACAGAGAAAAGACATGGCCAGACGACAGCAAAACAAACGCCAGGAAGTACGGTAGAAAAGAGCAAGATGTCTCCTGAAAAAGTAGTTCTGGATTCTACAATTTGGGATACGATTATTGTTGGAGCCGGAGTAGCCGGTATGGCAGCTGCACTTGCCTGTGGAAAAGAGAATCAAAAAATATTACTTCTTGATCGGCAAAGTCAGATGGGAAGAAAAATTCTTGTTACCGGGAATGGCAAATGCAACCTTACAAATTTTGCACAAAAAGCAGAATATTATCGAAGTGATTATCCGGAAAAAGTGCAAAAAGTATTATCTGTATTTGGATTAAAAGATGCGATGGAGTTATTTAAAAGTCTTGGTATTTATACAAAAGATAAAAATGGCTATGTGTATCCATACAGTGAGCAGGCGGCCAGTGTAAGAGAGTGTTTTGAGACAGAAATACTGTCTAATCCCAATATTACATTTATCCCTTCTTCTGAGGTATACAACATTCAAAAAAAGTCCGGCCTTTTTTTTGTAAAAGTAAGAGAAATGCAAGGACAGGATAAAGAAAAACAGAGTAGTAGTAAAAAGGTAGAGAAGATTTATCGTTGTCAAAATCTTCTTATCACAACAGGAGGATTTGCAGGACCGAAGTTTGGCTGTGATGGCAGCGGTTATACATTTGCAGCAATATTTGGACATGAAATCATAAATCCCCTTCCGGCACTCACTGCATTAAAGTCCTCTGCTCCATTTTTAAAAAAAGTAAGCGGAGTTCGAAATCAGGCAAAAATCACATTGGAAATTGATGAAAAGCCTGTGAAACAGGAAAATGGTGAACTTCAGTGGACAGATTATGGAATTTCTGGTGTAGCAGTTTTTCAGTTGAGCCGTTTTGCAATTACCGCTTTAGAAGAGAAAAAGAATGTGTCTTTATATTTTGATTTTATGCCGGAACTTTCTTTAGAAGAAAAGTTGCGACTGTTTTTGTCCCTTGCGCAAAACCACAAGAAGAAAGAACTTCTTTCCTTTATGAAAGGACTATTTCCAGCAAAGCTTTGTCCTGTTATTTTAAGAGAAGCGGGTTTAAAGGAAGAAATGCCAGTAGAAACATTAAAGGAAAAAGAGTGGAATACACTTGTTATGGTTGTTAGTCATTTTCCATTGAAGATTAATGGATATATGGGTTATGAAAAAGCCCAGGTAACAAGAGGAGGAATTTCTCTTGCAGAGCTAACAGATTCTCTGGAGTCTGTTTTTCAATCAGGATTGTTTTTTGCAGGAGAAGTCGTGGATGTTGATGGTACCTGTGGTGGTTATAATTTGCAGTGGGCATTTTCAAGTGGAACAGTAGCTGGAAGAGCAATTTTTGAGAGAAATCAAAAGTTTTTGGAAAATTAAGTGAAAATCTTTGGTAATTCATTGCCAGGTATTTTACGAAAAATTTAAAATAAAGAATACAGGTAATCAGCTATAGGTGAAAGGTGACAGACAGATAGAATAGATGGTTCTTCGGTCTTAATAACAATATTAGTCATATGATTTAAAAAGGTGACAGTAAATAGAATGTTTCAGAAAGGGACCTAAATAAATGATACGAATTTCACAGTTAAAACTAAAGGTGGGACATACCAGAGAGGAGCTTCTCAAAGAAATTATCCATCAAGCACATGGAAAGACACCACTTTCATGGCATATTGTGAGAAAGTCTGTGGATGCCAGAAAAAAGCCACAGCTTTTTTATGTTTACACAATTGACGCAGAATTTGAAAATGAAAAAAAGATTCTTTCATCAAAGAAAAGTAAATGGACAAGTTCTTTAGTAGTAAAGTATACATTTCCTTATAAAAAAGAAGACAGACCAGAAACGAATCAGACAGAAGAGGAAAAAAACGAGAGAAGACCGGTTATTGTTGGCATGGGACCGGCAGGACTTTTTGCGGCCTTAGTCCTTGCAAGAGAAGGATTTGCACCAGTTGTTTTTGAGCGAGGGGACTGCGTGGAAAAACGTTCGGAGATTGTCGAGCATTTCTTTGAAAGTGGAGAGCTTGATGAGGAATCAAATGTACAGTTTGGTGAAGGCGGTGCAGGAACATTTTCTGATGGAAAGCTAAATACTTTAGTCAAAGATAAATTTGGACGTAATCACTTTGTTCTGAAAGAATTTGTAAAGCATGGTGCACCAGAGGAGATTCTTTATGAGGCAAAGCCACATATCGGAACAGATATTTTAAAAGATGTTGTAGCATCTATTCGAAAAGAGATAGAAAGCCTTGGGGGAGAAGTACATTTTAGAACAAAAGTTTGTGACATTTTATGTGAAGATGTTATAAAAATAGATACGGACAATGCTGTATTTGAACAGGAAGCAGAATCTGATACACAAAAAAAGAAGATAAAAGGGCTTATTTTGGAAAAAGAAGGAGTTCAGACAAAATATTTTTGTCATAATGTTCTTTTTGCTATCGGGCACAGTGCCAGAGATACGTTTTATATGCTTTATAAGAAAGAACTTGCTATGAATCCGAAGGCTTTTGCTATTGGTGTAAGAGTGGAGCATTCTGCAGATCTGATTAATGAGAGTCAGTATGGAGAAGGATATCCTAAGGAACTCCCAACAGCTAGTTATAAGCTTACTCATCAGTGCAAAAGTACTGGTAGAGGAATTTATTCTTTTTGTATGTGCCCTGGTGGCTATGTTGTAAATTCTTCTTCAGAAAAAGGCCGAATTTGCGTCAATGGAATGAGTTATCATGACCGTGCAGGACGTAATTCAAATACTGCTTTAATCACGACTGTCACGCCAGATGATTTTCCGTCAGATAGTCCATTAGCAGGATTAGAATTTCAGCGTAAATTCGAAGAGCTTGCCTATAACATTGGAAATGGAAAAATTCCGGTACAGCTTTTTGGAGATTTCTTAAAAAATCAAGTATCCACAAAATTCGGAAGCGTTACCCCATCCATAAAAGGAGAATGGCAGTTTGCAAATTTACACGAATGTCTGCCAGATTATGTATGTGAATCTCTTGAAGAAGGAATGAAAGCATTTGGACATAAAATTAAAGGATATGATGCAGAAGATACTGTTTTTTCTGGAGTAGAAACAAGAACATCTTCACCACTTCGTATGGAAAGGAACAGAGAGTTCGAAAGTAACATAAAAGGTCTCTTTCCATGTGGAGAGGGAGCAGGTTATGCAGGAGGAATCACCTCCGCTGCCATGGACGGCATTAAAACAGCAGAGGCTATTGCGGAGAAAATTTTAGAATGAATATAAAATTCTTTTTTAAATGTAATCATAATTTGTAGAAGGTCTTGTCCAACTGAAGAAGTCTAATTGGAGGTCGCTGGAGCATGTTTGATTTAATACAGAAACAAAAATATTTACAAATTCACAACCTTTGTGTATAATACAACGGATTAAAAATTGTTAATCTGCCTCTCTTTTATAGAGGGATAAAGTAAACTAGATACTTGTTGAAATCTTTACTTTGAAATTTTCTGTATTTCAACAAAACATCTTACAAAATTTTTAAGGAGGAATCTCATGAATAACATTGATATCGACAGAATTAATGAATTATACCATAAATCTAAATCCGTAGGACTTACAAAAGCAGAAGAAGCAGAGCAGAAAAAGCTTCGTAAAGCTTATCTTACTGCAATTCGTAAAAACTTACGTGGATCTCTGAATCGGATTGATATCCAGAATAAAGATGGAAGTATCGAAAATCTCGGAGAAAAATACGGAAAGAAGCTGGATAAAAATTAAAATGACAAAAGAAGATTTAAAAAAGAATCTACGGAGGGATATGAAAGCAAGGCGAAATGCATTGACAAACGAAGAAAAAAGTCGTGCTGCAGAAAAGTGTCTGGCAAAATTAAAGGAACTTCCAGCGTTCATAAAGGCAGACTGGATATATGCATACATCGCCTGTCGGAATGAATTGGAGACAGCAGATATTATCGGTTGGTGTCTTTCTCATGGAAAACATGTTGCAGTTCCAAAAGTGCATGGAGAAATTATGCATTTCTATGAAATTACTTCGTTATCAGACTGTATTCCAGGGGCTTTTGGCATTTTAGAGCCGGTAGGAGAAGTAAAAGACAGAGTGACAACTCCTGGTTTTATGCTTGTGCCAGGGCTTGCTTTTGATAAAGGAGGCAATCGCCTTGGATATGGCGGTGGATTCTATGATAAATACCTTAGTTCTCATGAAAGAATTATTACAGCCGCTTTGGGGTATGATTTCCAAATTGTAGAAAAAGTGCCTGCCGAAAGTCATGATAAGAGAATGAATCATTTGATTTATTAAGATGATTTACTAAAATAAACCTAAAGAGAGAATAGAATCTATCCGTAACCTTGAGCAGAGATTAAATGCTTGCCTGCATTTAATCTCTGCTCAAGGTTACGGATAGATTCTATTCTCTCTTTGGGTTTTTGTTTTGTATCAGATTTAGTTTAGAAAACTATATTTAACATAGATTACCTGTTTTTTACTTGTCTGTGTAATTCATAATTCATGAATTAATCATAAACCGGTCTGGTAAAAGCTATGAATATTTGTCGTATCGTCTGGTGCAAATAAGGAAGATACTCATCCATAGAAACAGGCTGGTGATATAGAATACAGCTGTAACATGTGGAACCAACCAATTCTAAAATAGTAAAGAGCATTAATTCCTGGTTTTCGCAGGAAATATGATTTTTTTCCATCATATCAAGATAATAATCATAAAATTGTTTTGATTCTTCTGGAATTGTTTTCTCAAAAGCATTCTTAAAAATTCCCCAGGACAGATTCTTCGAAATAAATTGAAGGAGGCCGGGATCTTTTTTTAAACAGTCAATAATATAATCAATAATAAAAAACATCTGATTTTCAAATCCCTGAACATTTCCCTTCATTAAAGCCAGATGTGCATTCCCGAAAAGTTGTCCTGTTTTATGTATAACAAGCTTATCTCTTAAATCATACTTATCCTTAAAATATAAATAAAAAGTTCCTTTTGCAAGACCGGCCCGATTTACAATGTCAGAAATTGTTGTTTTTGTAAATCCTTTTTCTGTAAAAAGTTCAAAAGCGGTTTGCAATAATGTCGTATTTTTTTGCTTTTTATTTGATTCTACTTTTCCCATAAATGATACCACCTCAAACTTCACAGAATAATCTTTGGATACATTATGCGACAAAAATGACTAAAAGTCAATAACGTAAAAATGACCAAAATTCAGTTTTATTTATTGAAAAAAATTGTGCGTTACTCAGTGTTGACCAATGGTCATTTTCTGCATATAATGTTGGTTAGGAAAGTAAAATAAATGAAGAGGGGATGATGAACTTGTTAATTAAGATGGGTAAGCAGATCGCGAAACATAAGTTTCTCATATTGCTTATAGGATTTCTATTGTTAATACCTTCTTTAATAGGAATGGTAACGACGAGAGTTAATTATGATTTACTAAGTTATCTGCCAGATACACTTGAGACGGTAAAAGGTCAGGATATTATGGTAGATGAATATGGAATGGGTGCATTCTCGATGGTTGTTGTCGAGAATATGGAACTGAAAGATGTACAAAAGCTTGAGAAAAAGTTTGAAGCTGTGGATCATGTAAAGGATGTTCTTTGGTATGATGATGTTGCAGACTTAAGTCTTCCGGTAGAGATGATTCCGAAAAACTTAAGAGAGGGCTTTTTTAAAGGGAATGCTACAATGATGATTGTACTTTTTGATAATACAACATCATCAGATGAATCTATGAATGCAGTTGCTGAGATGCGAAAACTGGCGAATAAGCAGTGTTTTATCAGCGGTATGTCAGGTGTCGTTAATGATATTAAGGATGTAGCACTTGATGAGTTACCAATTTATGTTGTTATAGCTGCAGTATTATCATTTTTGGTACTTGAATTTACGACGGAATCTTTCCTTGTACCAGTATTTTTCTTATTAAGTATTGGAATTGCGATTGTATATAACTTGGGAAGTAATGTATTCTTAGGGCAGGTTTCCTACATTACAAAGGCTCTTACAGCAGTATTGCAGCTTGGAGTTACGATGGACTATTCTATTTTCCTATTGAATAGTTATGAAGAATATAAAGAGAAGTACACAGAAGATAAAAATCGGGCGATGGGGCACGCGATTGCCAGTACATTTAAGGCGGTCGTTGGAAGTTCTGTTACAACAGTTGCCGGATTTGCAGCTCTTTGTTTTATGACCTTTGCATTAGGACGCGATTTAGGTATTGTTATGGCAAAGGGTGTTATAATCGGTGTGGTTTGCTGTGTAACAATTCTCCCATCACTGATTCTTGCTTTTGATAAGCAGATTGAAAAGACAAAGCACAGACCGCTTATTAAGAGCGTAGATGGTGCTTCTAACTTTATTATTAAGCATCATTGGGTATGGCTTATCATTTTCCTTGTAATGTTACTTCCAGCGGTTCATGGAAATAATAATACAAAGATCTATTATGATATTGCCAAGTCAATGCCATCTAGCTTGCCAAGTAATGTAGCGACTGACCGTTTGAAAAAAGATTTTAATATGAGTACAATACATATGGTAATGATGGATAGTAACATGGATGCAAAAGATAAAAGGGATATGCTTAATGAGATTGATGACGTAGAAGGCGTTAAATGGACGATAAGCATGAGTTCTCTTGTTGGTGCGTCCGTTCCGGAATCAATGATTCCAAAGAATGTAAAGAGTATGTTGCAAAGTGGCAATCATGAACTTGCCTTTATCTGTTCTAAATACGAATCAGCAACACCGAAGGTAAATAAGCAGATTGCCAAGATTAATAAGATAACAAAGTCTTATGATAAAACATCTATGGTAATCGGTGAAGCACCGCTGATGAAAGACTTGGAGGATGTTACAAATATTGATATTCAAAATGTAAATATTGCGTCTGTTGCAGCAATTTTTGTTATCATTCTTATTATATTTAAGTCCATATCTTTGCCGGTTATTTTAGTAGCAATTATTGAATTTGCGATAGCGGTAAATATGGCAGTCCCTTATTATCAGGGAGTCAGCCTTCCATTTGTTGCCAGCATTGTTATCGGAACAATACAGCTTGGCGCGACGGTAGACTATGCGATTGTTTACACGAACCGTTATTTAAAAGAACGAAAGAATGGAAAGAATAAACTGGAGGCAATCAGCATTGCTCATAAATCAAATATGCTTTCTATTATTACAAGTGCGTTGAGTTTATTTGCAGCGACCTATGGTGTTGCCTGCTATTCACAGGTAGATATGATTGGTTCTATCTGTACATTACTAGCAAGAGGTGCTATTATCAGTATGATAGTTGTTCTTACCTTACTGCCTACAATGTTCCTTATCTTTGATAAGTTGATATGCAAGACAACAAAGGGAATGGGTCATATTGATGATCATAAAGATACAGTAGCTAATGACATTGTATTATAATATTTAATCCTGAAATCTTATATAATTGCAGCATTGTATGTCATGTAGAAGATTTCAGGAGTATAAATTTAGGGAGTGATAGAGATGAGAAATAGAAAATTTGTAAAACACACATCCAGAGCATTTGCAATTCTCATGAGTGCTATGATGGCAGTAGGAATTGCGATGCCGGTCAGTGCAGCAAATAAGAAGGATTCCAAAAAGGAAGATAAGACAGAAACAGTCTATGTCAATGCGAATGCAGATGGAAGTGTAGATAAGATTACAGTAAGTGACTGGTTAAAAAATCATAACAGCAGTGATACATTAGAGGACTTTTCCAATCTTGAAAATATCAAAAATGTAAAAGGTGATGAGACATTTACTCAGAATGCCGATGGTTCTATTGTGTGGGATTCTAAAGGTAACGATATTTATTATCAGGGAGAATCTAACGAAGAACTTCCAGTAAGCATGAAGGTTACCTATTATCTTGATGGCAAAAAGATGGATCCAAAGGATATGGCGGGTAAGAGCGGTGAAGTAAAGATTCGTTTTGATTATTATAATAATTCCAGCCAGACAGTAAAAGTAAAAGGTAAGAATTATAATGTAAAGACACCATTTACAATGGTGACAGGAATGATTCTTTCTTCTGATGTATTTTCTAATATCGAAGTTACAAATGGTAAAGTAATCAGTGATGGAGATAAGAATGTCGTTGTTGGCCTTGCATTTCCAGGGTTAAAGAGCAGTTTAAATCTCGCCTCTTATGATAAGTTACAGGATGTTGATATTCCAGAATATGTGGAAGTAACAGCAAAAGCAGATAAATTTGAGCTTGCGTTAACAGCAACAGCAGCCACAACTGGAACTTTAAAAGATATTGACACAAGTGATTTAAATGATGTTGATGATTTAAAAGACAGCATGGATAAGCTTACAGATGCAACCGATAAGTTAATCGATGGAAGTGAAGCATTATCTGATGGTATGGGAACACTTTCTTCTTCTGCCGGAGAATATACAAAGGGGGTTTCCACTGCAAATAGTGGTGTAAAACAGCTTGTATCTGGTCTTAATACACTGAACTCTAAGAGCAGTCAATTACAGTCGGGAGTAGAATCTTTGAATGAAGGATTAAAGGCTCTGAAAAAAGGAACAAAAGCATTAAATTCCGGAATTTCTTCTTACACAAAGGGTGTATCTAGTTTAGATGCTGGATTACAGTCAGCAGCAAGTGGTACAGACAAGTTAGAGGAAGGCGCCGGAGCTCTTTCAAAGGGCATTACAAGTTATACAGAAGGTGCAAGCAGTCTTGCATCAGGAATCTCACAGCTAAATAGTAAAGTATCAGGAATGAGCAACTTAAAGCTTCCAAGTGATGCGGAATTAAAGGCAGTAAAGGAAGCTTCTAATGCATTGGAAAGCGATGCAAAAGCCTTAAAAGAATCTGCTTCAGAGATTGAATCTGCAATTGAAAAAGTAAATAAATTATCTGCAGCAGTAGAAGCTCACAATAGTAAGATTGATGCACATAATAAAGAAGTTTCAGAGAAGTTTAATAATGCAAAAGCTGCATTAGATGATGTGGACAGCAAGGCGAGCAGTCAGGCAAATAATCAGTTAGAAGAGAAGAAGAATTCTATTAACAGTGAAGCAACATCTAAAGCAAAATCTCAGGTAGCGTCTGCGATTGATAGTGTAGATATGGATGGATTAACACCTGAGATGAAGTCTGCATTAAAAGGTGCCATCAGTAATCAGATTGATATTAGTGTTGATACAGGAAGTATTAGTATCAGTGGGGTAGCTTCTGATGCAAAAGCTGTATTGGGTGATAAGCCATCTGACTTAGATAAATTGGATGTTGGAACGATTAATGTAAGCCTTGACAGTATGGAAGCACTTCTTAAAGATATGCAGAAGCAGGCAACGATTTTAGAGCAGTTTGCCTCAAATACAGCGGAATTGTCTGATGCAGCCAGCCAGATTCCAGCACTTATCAAAGGCGTTAATGACCTGAATACTGGAGCAAAAGCACTGACTGCAAATAATAAGACTTTAACAAGTGGTATGAAGGAACTTACTTCTGGTATTAGTAGCCTTTCTAGCGGTCTTAATACTATGACACAGGGAGCGGCAACATTAATGGGTAATAACAGTGCACTTACTACAGGAGCAAGCTCTGTAGATGCAGGAACAGGTAAGTTAGTAGCAGGAAGTGAGCAGTTAGTAACTGGAGTAAAGGCATATGCACAGGGTGTGAATGCAGCAGCAATCGGTATACAGAGTCTTTCTTCTGGAATGAATAAGTTAGATTCTGCAGGCGGCCAGCTTACTTCTGGTATCGATAAGCTTGCTACAGGAAGTGATACACTTACAAAAGGATTAAAGACATTTAATGATGACGGAATCAGCAAGCTTTCTGATCTGGCAGGAGATGACCTTGACAGTGTAATTAATCATTTCAAAGCTGTAAAGAAAGCAGACAAAAAGTACAAATCTTTCGGTGGAATTAAAAAGAATGCTGAAGGAAGTGTCAAGTTTGTTATTGAAACAGACCCTATTGAGACAGAGGAGAATTAAGCAAATGTCACAAAAAAGTGGGATAACGGGTAATTTTTAAAGAAATCTCTTGATAAACAAAGAAAAACCTGTTATACTACAAATAGTATACTGTAGATGATAAGAGTGGGTGGGTGCCCACTCTTATTGTATGTCTGGGAAAGAGGTGAGAATCAACATGAAAAGAACAGAGATTGTTGCAAAGACGGAAGAACTGGTAACTCCGATTATTGAGGAGAATCATTTTGAACTTGTTGATGTAGAGTATGTAAGAGAAGGTGCGAACTGGTATCTGCGTGTGTATGCAGATAAAGAGGGCGGTATCAATATTGATGACTGCGTATTAATCAGCCGTGCCCTGGAAGAAAAGCTCGACGCAGAAGATTTCATTTCCGATGCTTATATTTTAGAAGTAAGTTCGCCAGGTCTTGGAAGACCACTTAAGAAGGAGAAAGACTTTAAGAGAAGTCTTGGAAAGACAGTAGAGTGTAAGCTTTACAAAGCAATTGACAAACAAAAGGAATTCGAAGGAGTCTTAAAAGACTTTACAGAAGATACCGTTACTATTGAAATAGAAGAAAGCGAACTGGTACTTGACCGTAAGGATATTGCCATGATTCGTCTTGCCATTGATTTTTAAGAATATAGAAGTAAGCAGGAGGATAAGAGAAAATGAGTGAATTAATTGATGCTTTAAATCAATTACAAAAAGAGAAACATATTGAAAAAGAAGTAATTATGCAGGCAATTGAGGATTCTTTAGTTGCAGCATGTAACCGTGACTTTGGAAAGAATGCCATTGTAAAGGTAAACATGGATAGAGAAACTGGTGATATTTCTGTTTATGTAGAAAAAACAGTTGTGGAAGAAGTAGAAGATCCAGCTACACAGATTAGTTTAGCAGATGCTAAGATGATTCGTTTCCACTATGAGATTGGTGATGTAGTAAACATCGAAGTGACTCCAAAGAACTTTGGAAGAATCGCAGCGCAGCATGCAAGAAGCGTTATTGTGCAGAAGATTAAAGAAGAAGAAAGAAGAGTCGTATTTGAACATTTTGCACATAAAGAAAAAGATATCGTAACAGGTGTAGTACAACGTTGTAATGGAAAGAATATTAGTGTAAGTCTTGATGATAAGACAGATGCTGTTCTCACAGAAAAAGAGCAGGTTAAGGGTGAGGTATTTAAACCAACAGACCGTATCAAGCTTTATATTGTAGAAGTAAAAGATACAAACAAGGGACCTAAGATCTTAGTTTCCAGAACACATCCAGAACTTGTCAAGAGACTTTTTGAAAAAGAAGTTGCAGAAGTTTATGATGGAACAGTAGAGATTAAGAGCATTGCCCGTGAGGCAGGTTCTCGTACCAAGATTGCAGTAGTATCTAACGATGCAAACGTAGATCCTGTAGGAGCATGTGTAGGTATTAATGGTGCCCGTGTTAATGCTATCGTAAGTGATTTGCGTGGAGAAAAAATCGATATTATTGAATGGAATGATGATCCAGCAGTATTAATTGAGAATGCATTAAGCCCATCAAATGTTGTTTCTGTAGAAGTTGATGAAGAAGAGAAGAGTGCACGTGTTGTAGTTCCAGATTATCAGCTTTCTCTTGCTATTGGTAAGGAAGGTCAGAATGCCCGTCTTGCAGCAAAACTTACAGGATATAAGATTGATATTAAGAGTGAGAGTCAGGCAGCCGAACTTTCAGAAGAGTTAGATTTCGGTGATGATTTTGGTGATTTTGATGCAGAGGCAGATTTTGATCTTGAAGCACCGATAGAAGAGGCAGAAGTTTATGAAAGCGAAGCTGCAGATAAAGTATCTGAAGCAGACGAGGTAACAGAAGAACCAGAAACAGTGGAAGATTCCGAAGAGGAAGTTTCTTCTGAGGAAGCTGACACAGACGAACAGTAAGAATGGGATCTGGTGAACAGCTATGGGAAAGAAGATACCACTTAGACAGTGTGTAGGCTGTCGCGAAATGAAGACCAAAAAGGAAATGCTTCGGGTAATCAAGACTCCAGAGAATGAAGTTGTCCTTGATGCGAAGGGAAAGCAAAATGGCAGAGGAGCCTATCTTTGCTTTTGTACAGAGTGTCTTCAGAAAGCAAGACGTTCAAAAGGACTGGAACGATCATTAAAGATTTCCATTCCTGATGAGATATATGACCGATTAGAAGAGGAGTTGAAGGAACTTGACACAAAACAGTAAGGTGTTATCCATGTTGGGGCTTGCTGCTAAGGCAGGAAAAGTTGCCAGTGGTGAGTTTTCTACTGAAAAGGAAGTAAAATCCGGCAATGCCTGTCTGGTAATTGTAGCAGAAGATGCTTCTGACAATACAAAAAAATTGTTCCGAAACATGTGTAAGTATTATAAAGTACCTATGGAAATCTTTGCAACAAAAGAAGAATTAGGGCATTGGATAGGTAAAGCGTACAGGGCTTCCATCTGTATCTTAGATGAAGGTTTTGCAAAATCAATCGTAAAGAAAATAAATCTGAATATGGAGGGATAGTGTATGCCAAAAATGAGAGTACATGAAATAGCAAAGTTATTAGATAAAAGCAGCAAGGAAATTATTGCAGAATTAAAACAGCAGGGAGTTGAAGTACAGAGTCATATGAGTACAGTATCAGATGAACATGTAGATAAATTAAAAGCAAAATTCCAGAAAAGAGAGTCTGGTAACAACCGCGGTAATAATGAAAATCGTGGTAACGATAATCGTGGCAACAGAAGTGACAACCGTGGAGATAGAAATAATAACCGCAATGAAAATCGTGGAGACGGAAGAAATAACAACCGTAATAACGATAATCGTAACGGACGTAATGATAACCGCGGAGACGGAAGAAACAATAACCGTAATAACGATAATCGTGGCGGACGTAACAACCGTAATGACAATCGCGGAGATAGAAATAATAATCGCAATGAAAATCGTGGAGACGGAAGAAATAACAACCGTAATAATGATAACCGTGGTGGACGTAATGACAATCGCGGAGACAACCGCAATAATAACCGCAACGGAAATGACAGAAGAAACAGACCTTCTATGGGAGATACTCCGATTAATGCAAAAGAAACAAGAAATGGTAAGGAAAACCGCCATGACATTAATCGTGAGCACAGCCGCGACAACAAGGAAAATAACCGCAATGAAAACCGTGGTGGCAAGAATAACCGCCGCAATAACCGCAATAATGATTTTGGTGGATCAAGAAAGCAGAAGAATAATAATAAGAAACAGCAGGCTCCAGTACAGCCACCAAAGCAGGAAGAACCAAAGGAAGATGTAATCCGTAACATCACTCTTCCAGATCCAGTATCCTTAAAGGATTTGGCAGATGCTTGTAAGATTCAGCCTTCTGTTATTATCAAGAAGCTTTTCATGGCAGGACAGATGGTAACGATCAACACAGAATTTTCTTTTGATGATGCGGCAGAAATCGCTTTAGAGTACAACTGTATCGCAGAGGAAGAAGTAAAAGTTGATGTAATTGAAGAACTCTTAAAAGAGGAAGAAGAGGACGAGAGAAACTTAACCAGCAGACCCCCAGTTGTCTGTGTAATGGGTCACGTTGACCACGGTAAAACTTCTCTTCTTGATGCGATTCGTTCTACACACGTTACAGCAGGTGAGGCTGGTGGAATCACACAGCATATCGGTGCTTACGTGGTAGAGATTAACGGAGAAAAGATTACATTCTTAGATACTCCAGGTCATGAGGCATTTACATCCATGCGTCTTCGTGGAGCACAGGCAACTGATATTGCTGTTTTAGTAGTTGCTGCCGATGACGGTGTTATGCCACAGACAATCGAGGCTATTAACCATGCAAAAGCTGCAGAGGTAGAAGTTATCGTTGCTGTTAACAAGATTGATAAAGAAGGCGCTAACGTTGACCGTGTAAAACAGGAACTTACAGAGTATGGCCTTATCGCAGAAGACTGGGGTGGAAGTACGGTATTCGTACCGGTTTCTGCTAAGACAGGTGAAGGAATCGATGAACTCTTAGAGATGATTACTCTTACAGCAGAAGTATTAGAGCTTAAGGCAAATGCTAAGAGAAGAGCTAGAGGTCTTGTTATTGAAGCCAAACTGGATAAAGGCCGTGGACCAGTTGCTACAATCCTTATCCAGAAAGGTACGCTTCATGTAGGAGACAGCATCAATGTAGGTCACGCATTTGGTCGTGTTCGTGCGATGATGGATGACAAGGGTAACCGTGTAAAAGTAGCAGGTCCATCTACACCAGTAGAGATTCTTGGTCTTAACGATGTACCATTCTCCGGTGAAGTTCTTATGGCTCACGGAAATGAAAAAGAAGCAAGAGCAACTGCCGATGCATTTATCGCATACGGAAGAGAAAAAATGCTTGAAGAGACAAAGAATAAATTATCTCTTGATGATTTATTTGACCAGATTCAGGCAGGTAATGTAAAAGAATTAAATCTTGTTGTGAAAGCCGATGTGCAGGGTTCTGTAGAAGCCGTAAAACAGAGTCTTATGAAGCTTTCCAATGAGGAAGTTATGATTAAGGTTGTTCATGGTGGTGTAGGTGCCATCAACGAATCTGACGTAATCTTAGCTTCTGCATCTAACGCAATCATTATCGGATTTAATGTACGTCCAGATGCAATGGCAAAAGCTGCAGCAGAGAGAGAAAAAGTTGACATGAGATTATACCGTGTTATCTATAATGCGATTGAAGATATCGAAGCAGCTATCAAGGGTATGTTAGACCCTGTTTACAGAGAAAAAGTAATCGGTCATGTAGAAGTACGTCAGATTTACAAAGCTTCTGGTGTTGGAACAATCGCCGGATGTTATGTCCTCGATGGTGCAATTACAAAAGATGCACAGTCACGTATCGTTCGTGATGGTATCGTTATTTACGAAGGAGAACTTGCATCCCTGAAACGTTTCAAAGATGACGTAAAAGAAGTAAAATCAGGCTTCGAATGTGGTATCGTTTTCGAAAAATACAACGATATTAAAGAAGGCGACCAGATTGAAGCTTTCGTAATGGAAGAAATTCCTAGATAACAGGAGGTGCTGTTGTGAGAAAGAACAGTGTAAAAAATACTCGAATTAATTCCGAGGTATTAAAAGAACTGAGCCGTATTATTTCCAGAGAAATCAAGGACCCAAGAATCGCTCCAATGACTTCTGTTGTGTCTGTGGAAGTAGCTCCGGACTTAAAGACCTGTAAGGCTTATATCAGCGTACTTGGTGATAAAGAGGCACAGGAATCTACGTTAGAAGGACTCAGAAGTGCTCACGGTTATATCCGCCGCGAGTTAGCAAGAAGTATTAATTTAAGAAATACACCAGATGTCCGCTTTATTCTTGATCAGTCTATTGAATATGGCGTAAATATGTCAAAGAAGATTGACGAGATTAATGCAGCAATGCATGAGAGAGAAAGAGAGGCATCCGAAGAATGAGTACAGACAAGAGAGAAAATGTGACATTTGCCGAAAGAAAAGCAGAGTTTGAACGTCAGGTTCAGACTGCACAGACAATTGCCATATCCGGTCATATGAATCCGGACGGGGACTGCATTGGTTCCTGTCTCGGACTCTATACCTACATCGTGGAACAGTATCCAGAGAAACAGGTAACATTATTTTTAGAACCGGTACAGGATAAATTCTTATTTTTGAAATATGCGGACCAGATTACACAGGAAAAGAATCCTGACGGACCGTATGACCTGTTTTTTTCTCTTGACTGTTCTGATTCAGATCGTCTCCATGATTTCAAAGGGTATTTTGAAGAGGCAAAGTACAAGATATGCGTAGACCACCATTTCACGAATGAGGGATTTGGTGACTTACGTTTTATCGTGCCGGATGCTTCTTCTACCTGCGAAGTATTGTTTGATATGTTTGACTGGGAAAAGATTTCCCTTGCTTGTGCACAGGACCTTTATATGGGTATTGTCCATGATACTGGTGTATTCAAGCATACAAATACAACTAGAAAGACGATGGAGACAGCAGGAGCTTTACTTGAAAAAGGAATTCATTCCGAAGATATTATTGACAGAACATTCTATAAAAAGTCTTATGTACAGAATCAGATTCTTGGCCGTGCATTAATGGAAAGCATTGTTCTTTTACATGGAAAAGTTATTTTTTCTATCGTAAGAAAAAGAGACTTTGATTTTTATGGAATCGACAGCAGCGATTTGGATGGAATCATCGACCAGCTTCGCGTGACAGAAGGTATCGAGTGTGCCATTCTTCTTTATGAAAAAAAAGATGGCAACTTTAAAGTAAGTATGCGTTCTAACGATGCCGTTGATGTCAGTGCGATTGCCAAAATCTTTGGCGGTGGTGGACATATCAAAGCTGCAGGCTGCACAGTACATGGACAGCCAAGAGATATCGTAATGAATATTACCCACATGGTAGAGCATCAGTTAAATGAACAAGAAGAAAAGCAGGAATCAATCTATGATAAGCGGAATTCTTAATATTAAAAAAGAGGCAGGATTTACCTCACATGATGTGGTGGCAAAGCTTCGCGGCATCGTGCATCAGAAAAAAATCGGACATACCGGAACCCTTGATCCAGATGCAACAGGAGTCCTTCCAGTGTGTCTTGGAAAGGCAACAAAACTTTGTGACATTATCGGAGACTGGGATAAGACTTATGAAGCGGTACTTCTTCTTGGAAAGGAAACAGATACTGAAGATACGAGTGGTCAGGTTTTTAAAGAGAGCGAGGTAACCGTCACAGAAGAGGAGATTAGGGAGATTATCCTTTCTTTTCAGGGCAGTTATGACCAGATTCCGCCGATGTACTCCGCTAAAAAGGTGAACGGAAAGAAGCTTTATGAACTGGCAAGACAGGGAATCGTCATTGAGCGAAAGCCATGTCCGGTAACCCTTTCTTCTATTGTTATAAAAAAAATAGATTTGCCTTATGTCACATTTGAAGTAACATGCTCAAAAGGAACCTACATCCGTAGCCTTTGCCGTGATATCGGAGAAAAAGCAGGATGTGGTGGCTGTATGGCAGGACTTGTTCGTACAAGAGTTTCTTCTTTTAAGATTGAGGATGGATTCACACTCTCAGAAGTAGAAACCATGCGTGATGCTGATACATTACTGGAACATATCGTGCCAGTCGATGAAGTATTTCTGCGTCTGCCCGCCTTTTTGGTAAAAAAAGAAGGGGAAAAACTTCTCTATAATGGGAATCCGATTTCACTTTCCTTATGTACTTTGGAAGAGAGTTCATCATATAAAAAATTATCTATTGGTGACAGGTTCCGTGTTTATGACAGCCAGAAAAACTTTATAGGAATTTATCAGCTTCAGGAAAAGAAGATGTTAAAGCCTTATAAATTGTTTTTGTAGGTTACTATAAGAATAATATAAAGTAATTATAATTATTCAAATATAGGGCAGAGCCTGCCTGAATTAACATTCGTATAGTTATAAATAATTGCTTGGATATTATTTAATTAATTTTATATTACTATAATAATTGCAAAATACAAAATCCATACCGCAAATCAGCGGTTTCGGAGGAAAAAGATGGAATATATAACAAACTCAGACTTTCATTTTAAAGACACCGCAGTTGCACTTGGAAAGTTTGAAGGTATTCACCGGGGACATCAGCTTTTAATGGACGAAGTAAAAAAACAGGAGCTTCACGGACTGCGAAGCGTTGTGTTTACATTTGACCGCCCAACCAGACTGACCCTTACTGGTGATACAGAATATAAACAAATCTATACAAAAGAAGAACGTCGGAAAATTCTTGAAAAACAAGGAATTGACATATTGATCGAGCATCCTTTTACAAAAGAATTTGCCGCATTAACCCCTGAGAGATTTATCAGGGAAGTCCTCGTAGAAAAAGTGGGGGCAAGGGTAATCGTTGTTGGAACAGACTTCCATTTCGGAAAAAATCGCTCCGGTAGTATTACAGATTTAGAGAAGCTTGAAGAAGAATGCGGATATCACCTTATTGTAGTTGAAAAACTACAGTTAAATGGCAAAGATATCAGCAGCACAAGAATAAGAGCTTCCCTTGAAAAAGGAGAAATGGAAGATGCCAAAGCCCTTTTAGGAAGAAACTATAGCGTTTCCGGAGAAATCCTTCATGGAAATGCACTCGGACGAACCATACAAGTTCCGACTATCAACCAGCAGGTTCCGTCCTTTAAACTACTGCCGCCAAATGGTGTATATGTCTCAAAAATCCACTGGAATGACGAGGTTTACTATGGCATTACCAATATCGGAACAAAGCCAACCGTAAACAATACCAGCGAAAAAACAGTCGAAACCAACATCTTTGATTTTAATAAAGATGTTTACGGCGAGAAAATGCTTGTAGAACTTCTGCATTACCACAGAAAAGAAACACGATTTTCTTCTGTAGAGGCACTGCAGGCACAGCTTTTTCAGGATATTGAATTTGGAAAGCAGTATATCAAAAAAGTCATGTAATGTAGAGTGTGTTCAAACTCCGTGAATCACAGACTATAGTTTAAAACGATATAATTATTAAAATGCAAAAAACAAAGTGTACTCTACAAAGAGGAACTATTTTGTCAGATAGCATTTGTTTTCAAGCAAGGTAATTTTTTTGTCTTTTGAAATCGTGCAATCTTTCGTTGTTCTTCAGATTATGCAGAATTTTATTATTGTTTTTTGCATTTTTTAATTTTCGTATTTCCTTAGTCTACGCATCCTAATTTATGATATATTTTTATTCATTCAGTTGACGTAGTCCACTATGATGTCTTCATTCAAGGGGAATCTCCCACAAATTATAACGCACATATTGTAGAAAGTATTTTTCAACCACACTCTAATGACAGATATTTCAATTGTATAGCTTACAGATTTCAAAAAAATAAACTGTCTTGCGGATTACTGCAGTTTTATATATGAAAGAAGTACCCTGAAAAATATCTATAAAATAAATAAAATTCACAATAAAATCAAAATATTTTTGTAGAAATTGTCTGAAAACTAGTGTATAATAAAACTAAATGCAAAAGCTTTATATTTATTATTTGTATTATTACTAGATAAAGTTTATGCATATCCTGAAAAGAATGACAAAAGGAGTGGTCTTATGAACACAATAATTACAATAGGAAGACAGTACGGAAGTGGCGGAAAAGAAATCGGTAAGAAACTTGCTGAATATTACAACATACCATTTTATGATAAAGAACTTTTAAAAGTAGCAGCCAAAGAAAGCGGTATCTGCGAGGAGATGTTCGAAAACTTCGATGAGAAACCAACCACAAGTTTTCTCTATTCCCTCGTAATGGATCCATACGCATTAGGTTACAACGCAGCTTCCTTTGATATGCCACTCAACCAGAAGGTATTCCTTGCCTCTTTTGATGCAATCAAAAAAGTAGCAGACGAAGGTCCATGTATTATCGTAGGCCGCTGTGCAGACTATGCCTTAAAAGACTACGACAATAAGCTGAATGTATTCGTTCACGCACCAATGTCCTTCAAAAAGTCCCGTATTCAAGAACAGTATGAAGTTCCAGAAGCCAAAGTCAAAGACGTAGCTATCAAGACAGATAAGCAGCGAGCAAGTTATTATAACTACTATACTTCTAAGAAGTGGGGAGATTTAAAGAGTTATGACCTTTGCATCGACAGCAGTATCTTAGGTATTGATGGAACGGTAGAACTGATTAAACAGGCAGTAGCATTAAAAGAAAAGTAATTTATAAAGAGACAAAATAAGGATAACCACGTTAGTTTACTATAAACGGACGGAATCCCCAAAGCCCCTATCCTCCCATCTATGGTTTCGGAGCAAGTGTTGAATATGAGCGCATAAGCGAACATCCAACGCACTGCGACTAAAATCACAGATAGGAGGATAGGGGCTTTGGCGTTTTATGGCTTTGATTATAATTTTTGATTACAATTGAAATAGGTGGCTATTTTATTCCCAGAGGGCGTCTCCTTGTCTGGCAATCTAGAATTCTAATCTTCCTCCTGATATGCTTTATTCACCTTATTATAAGAGATAAAATAAGGAGCAAAATTCTTCTCTTCTGCTTCCTCTTTCATCGGTGCACATTCCCGAATAAAATTCGTCCGAGTCTTCGGTTCCGCTGCTGGAGTCAAAATCCCATGTGCCTTTCCCGCATCAATAGATTTAAGCATCCATGCCATATTCCGACCTAAAGTACGCATAACCATAAGTCCCTCTGAATCCTGCTCCACCTCTTCCGGAGTATTACCATGCACCATATTCCAGTAAGCAGAAGGAACGAGCGGCATATTGTTCATCATAAAATATTTGTTAAGTTGCTCAAGGGCAGCAGTAGAGCCAGCACGGCGACAACTTACAACAGCAGCTCCTGGTTTATAAGCAAAGCCACCGGTAGAGTAAAACATACGGTCAAGGAAAGAAGTGATTCCACCGCTTGCTCCTGCATAATGTACAGGAGAGCCAACGATAAGTCCGTCACATTCTTCCGTTTTTTTAATGACTACGTTTACGGCATCTTCCCCAAATACACATCTTCCAAGCTTGTTCTTACGACACATACCACAGCCCATGCAGCCGCGGATTGCCTGAGTACCGATATGGAAAATCTCTGTTTCGATACCTTCCTGCTGAAGTGTCTTTTCCACCTCAGAGAGTGCACGGAAGGTACATCCCTTTGGATGTGGACTTCCATTTAAAAGTAATACCTTCATAAATAATCCCAACCCTTTCTGTGAATTTTGTTGCATATCTTAACAATATCCTTACTATATAAAACGGGATATTAAGAATCTATTTGGATAACAAGCAAGAATGCCGGAGCATTCTTGAATATTTTTTAGTTTTCTATTGTCTCTGTTAAATAACATAGTGTTTTCATTAAAAAAGTAATATGAAAAAAGCAATGTCACTGTAAAGCCATTATAGAAAAATAGCTATATTCTATTCTTCCGTTGGTTTTAAACAAGATGTTGGAGTATAATTTTCCTTCACATAATCCGGTCCACAGACTTCATGAACCTTTGTGATAGAGATTGGTGTGATACCGCATACACGGAGAAGTTCACAGCCGACTTCCTTTCCTGCCTCTAATGCTTTCTGAACAGCAGAAACATCCCCGGAAATACCAGCAGAAAATTCATTCATCATCGTAAGGTTATGGGATGGGGAGCCATACCAGACGATATCTACAGGTGCAGCTTTCATAGCCTGATCAACAGCGACAATGCCGATTCCGGCAGGAGCGGCACCAATGACACCAAATGCCTTGCCAAGTGGTGTGCCAAATATCTGATGTAGAATCTCTCCAGCACGTGGTGTGACGTGAGATTCCATATGTCCCACTTCGTTTACATAGATACAGGCAGCCCAGTAATCAATCTGCTCTAACGCAAGCTCCACAAGCCTTCTGGCATCGGAAATGTTTTCTGCACCGAGGACGAAGAGACATCCCTGTCCACACTGCTTACCAGCATCAATTGCCATTTCAAAACGGAGTAACTTTGCATTTACTGCTTTTACTGCGTCATCAATCGCAATCGCCTGTGCGACAGTTCCGGTCCGGGAAGATACAATACTGATGGCCTGATATTCATCGGGAATCTCAAGGAGTTCCTTGATATCATCATGAATCGTTCCAATGACAAGACCGATAGTATTTGCCGCAGCGGTACCGACGAACTGGGTCGCTTCTGACTGCAAAAAATTATTCACATCCATTGTTATCCTCCTCCTAAATCTCTAAATAGTATAGCATGGGTTAGAAAAAATGTATATATAATGCCAGAAAATCACCTTGTTTTTGTAAAAATATACAGGTATACTAAATAATAAGGTTTTGAATACGGGGGATTTTTATTTGTTTTGAAACTTATATAACTTCTGAGTGAAAAATATTGCAGTTTTGGAGGATAGGTTATGATTATGGAAGTAAAGAAGTTCAAAAAAGTGCTTGTCGCAAACAGGGGAGAGATTGCGATTCGTGTATTTCGGGCATTGAGTGAGTTGGGAATTAGCTCGGTTGCTGTCTATTCTAAAGAGGACAGGTATGCACTTTTTCGTACAAAAGCAGATGAAGCATATCCGTTAAACCCGGATAAAGGTCCAGTGGATGCATATTTAGATATTCCTGCAATTATCCGAATCGCGAAGGAGAAAAAGGTGGATGCGATTCATCCAGGCTACGGATTTTTGTCTGAGAACCCAGAGTTTGCTGAAGCCTGCCGGAAAAATGATATTGTTTTTATTGGACCAAATATAGAAGCAATGAACATCATGGGAGATAAGATTTCGGCAAAGAGAGCGGCAGAGGAGAGCAAGGTTCCGATTATTGATGGCAGTGATTTTGTTATTCATGATGCGGATACGGCAATGAAAATTGCGGATGAGATTGGCTATCCTGTCATGCTAAAGGCAAGTAATGGCGGTGGTGGAAGAGGGATGCGTATTGTACAAAGTCAGGAGGAAATGGAGGAGGCATTTGAAAAATCCAAGAATGAGTCAAAACGGGTTTTTGGAGAGTCAAAACTTTTTATAGAAAAATATCTCATTCATCCAAAACATATCGAAGTGCAGATTCTTGGAGATAATTATGGAAATATTGTCCATCTTTACGACAGAGACTGTTCCCTGCAGCGAAGAAATCAGAAAGTCATTGAGTTTGCACCGGCATGGTCGATTTCAGAAGAGACGAGAAAGAAGATTTTAGATTCGGCAAAAAGACTTGCAAGAAGAGTCGGTTATACAAATGCCGGAACGATGGAATTTTTAGTAGATGAGGAAGAACATGCATATTTTATTGAGATGAATCCTCGTATTCAGGTGGAACATACTGTGACAGAAATGGTGACAGGAATCGACATTGTAATCTGTCAGATTCTTGTTGCGGAAGGTTATCCGTTAAATTCTTCAACTATTCATATTTACTCACAAAATGAAGTCAAATGTACCGGCTACGCCCTGCAGGCAAGAGTAACAACAGAAGACCCGGCGAATCATTTTCTACCAGATACCGGAAAGATTGATTTATATCGTTCTGGTTCTGGCGGTGGAATCCGTCTAGATGGAGGAACAGCTTATACAGGAGCTGTTATTACTCCACATTATGACAGCCTGCTTGTAAAAGTTATTTCCCATGATCGTACTTTTGAGAATGCGATTCACAAGTCTGTGCGTGCATTAAAGGAGCTTCGTATTCATGGAGTGAAGACGAATATTACCTTTTTGATTAACGTATTAAATCATGAAACATTTTATAAAGGAAAGTGTTTTACGACTTTTATAGAAGAAACCCCGGAATTATTTGAATTGCATTATAAGTTAGACCGAACAACAAAAATATTAGAATTTCTTGCCAATAAAATGGTCAATGTCAATCCAGGGCCAAAGCCATTCCTTGAGGACAGAAAGGTTCCTGTCATTGATACGGAACGGAAATTATTTGGAACAAGAGATGAGTTTTTAAGACTTGGAGCAAAAGAATTTACTCAGAAGGTGTACCGAAGTGACAAGTTGTATGTAACTGATACGACAATGCGTGATGGACAGCAGTCTTTGCTTGCGACAAGAATGCGTACAAAAGAAGTTGCGGGAGCAGCAAGAGCAACGAACTTCTATTTAAAAGATGCTTATTCTATCGAAGCCTGGGGTGGTGCAACATATGATACAGAGTATCGTTTTTTAAAGGAGTCCCCATGGAAACGACTGGATATTTTAAGAGAGCGTATGCCCAATATGATGATTCAGATGTTGCTTCGTGCTTCGAATGTTGTCGGTTACAGTACCTATCCGGATAATGTTATCAAGAAGTTTATCAAGGTATCCAGTGACCACGGTGTAGATATTTACCGTATTTTTGATAGCATGAACTGGATGGAAAATATGAAGTTGCCTGTAGAGGAAGCGTTAAAAACAGGCAAGGTAGTCGAGGGAGCCATCTGTTATACGGGAGATATTTTAAATCCAAAAGAAGCGAAATACACAATTGATTATTACTGTAAAAAGGCACGACAGTTAGAACGGATGGGTTGTCATGTTATTGCATTAAAGGATATGTCCTCCTTGCTAAAACCATATGCTGCAAAAGAATTGATTACCGCATTAAAGGAAGAAGTCCGTGTGCCGATTCATTTACATACCCACGATACGACAGGAAATGGAATCGCCACCTATCTGATGGCAGCAGAAGCCGGAGTAGATATCGTAGACTGTGCGATTGGCTCCATGAGTTCTCTTACGAGTCAACCGTCTATGAATGCACTTGTGGAGGCATTGAGAGGAACGAAGCGAGATACTGGAATTGATCCGGACGGACTACTTGTTTTAAATGATTATTATGAGCATGAGCGTAAAGTTTATAAGCCATTTGAGAGCGATATAGATTCTCCAAATCCGGAAATTTATAAATATGAGATTCCGGGAGGACAATATTCTAATTTTGCAGCACAGGTAAAAGAAATGGGTGCGGGTAATAATTTTAATGATATTAAGCGTCTTTATAAAGAGGCAGACGAAGTGCTTGGCAATATTATTAAAGTAACCCCAACTTCAAAAGTTGTCGGAGATATGGCAATTTTTATGTTGAAAAATGACCTGACAAAAGATAATATTTTAGAGAAAGGAAAAGACTTGTCTTATCCAGATTCTATTGTACAATATTTTAAGGGTGCACTCGGCCAGCCAGAAGGAGGTTTTCCAGAAGAATTACAACGTATTGTATTAAAAGGTCAGAAGCCAATTACAGTACGTCCAGGAAGTTTACTTCCTGATGTGGATTTTGAGGCAATTGGCAGACATCTTCGGGAAAACTATTACATGGAATCGATGGAACAGCCAGAGGTTATGGAACAAAAAGTACTAAGCTATGCGCTTTATCCGAAGGTATATGAAGACTATTGTGAGCATTTTCAGGCATATAATGATGTATCGAAGTTAGAGAGTCATGTGTACTTTTACGGGCTTCGTCCGGGAGAGGAGACAACCATCCAGATAGAGGAAGGCAACGATACGTTGATTAAGTTTGTCGGCAAGTCAGAACCAGATGAAAAAGGATATCGCATTTTACAGTTTGAAGTGAATGGATTTCTTCGGGAAGTAAAGATTCTTGACAAGCATTTTGAAGTCAAAGCAGATCGCAGATTAAAGACTGATCCGAAGAATCCGGGACATCTTGGAGCAACCTTGCCAGGAACAATTTGCGATATCCAAATCAAGGAAGGAGACCATGTAACGAAAAACATGCAGCTTATGGTTATTGAGGCGATGAAGATGGAGACAACCGTCATTTCCAAGGTAAATGGTATCGTTGATAAAATCTATGTGAAAAACGGAGAAGAAGTCAATGAGGATACACTTCTCGCATCGTTTATTATTGATGAGGAAGAACAGCCAGAAGAAGTCCATCCAGAACTGCCGGAAATGGACCTTGTATCATTAGAAAAGGATGAATTCAAAACGGTCAATATGACCGAAGAAGAAAATAAATAAAATTTGGAGGTGTTGATGGAAAGAGAGCATATTACTCCGCAAGGAGTATCTGTATTTCACGATAAAAATGAAAATATTCACAGTTTCTGCCTGTGCTTGTATGTGCGGGCAGGATCACTGTTTGAGACAAAGAAGGAGAATGGAATTTCTCATTTTTTTGAACATATTGTATTTAAAAATATTCATTATGCAATGGGAGAGAATCTGTATCAGACCCTAGATCGATGTGGACTTGATTTTAATGCGTCTACCTATGAAGAATTTATTCAGTTTATTATTACAGGTGCTCCAGCACATTTTGAGGAAGCAGCAGAAATTCTGACAGGAATATTTGCACCATTTACCTTGCCAGAAGAAGCAATCGATACAGAAAGAAAGCGTATTAAAGCAGAAATTCGTGAAGAAGATGAGGAGAGCAGCCTGAATTATTTTACAAAACAGATTGCCTGGAAAGATACTTCGTTAGAGAGAACGATTACCGGGAAGAAAAAGACACTCAATAAAATACGAAGAAAGCAGCTTTGTGCTTTTCAAAAAAAAGTGTTGGCTGCCAATAATATTTTCTTTTATATTAGTGGAAATTACCCGGAATCTTCCCTATCTGTACTGACAAGGCTGCTAGAGCCATATTCTTTTTCCTTTTTAAAAGAAGAACGGGAGAATATCGCGCCGGTGCCAAAAAGATTTGGACAGAGAAAGCCAAAGATCTATGTGAAAAACAGCAAGAAGACCTGTGTCTGTTTTTCTGTAGATATTGATGCATCCCGCTATACGCTGGCAGAGAAAAATTTGTTATTCGATATTTTATTTGAGGGAGAGTTCTGTAAAATCCATCAGGAGCTCTCAGAGAAAAAAGGGTATGTATATAGTTATGACCCATGTTTTCAGCATTATAATAATATTGGGCAGATGACTCTTGTTTATGAAGTATTACCAAAACATCTTTATGATTCTGTAGAAACAGTTATAGAAGTATTAAAGTCTATGAAAGAAGGAATTACAGATGAACTTTCCTATGTTCTGCCTCATTATATAGACAATGCAGGTTTTTTATTGGATGATACGGAAGAATTTAACTGGGTGAGAGCTTATGAAGGACATATTCTTGACGTATACTATAGAGATATCGAGGAACGAACAGAGTCTTACCGAAGTGTCACAACGGAACGGATGACGCAGATCTGCCGGGAAGTATTCAGACAAAGTAATATTTTACTGACAATAAAAGGAAAGAAGAAAAAGGTAGATAAGGAGCGTCTTTCCAAGATTCTTTGTACGTTAGATTGACCCGGAACGCTTCTTGGGATATAATAAAATCGTTTATGGAGGTGTAATGTTATGAGAGAAAATTCATGGCTTAGTTATACAGAAGAGGACGATAAAAATGTAGAAGTTCTCGCGCAAGAGTATAAAGAATTTTTAAGTAAATGTAAGACAGAACGTGAGTGTACGCAGTATTTTATCAAAGAAGCGGAAAGTCACGGTTATCAGGATCTTAATAAACTGATCGCACAGGGAACCCATTTAAAAGCAGGTGATAAAGTCTATGGTGTTGGCATGGGTAAGACAATTGCCCTTTTTCAGATTGGAAGGCAGCCACTTACAGAAGGAATGAATATCCTTTGTGCCCACATTGATTCCCCACGTCTTGACTTAAAGCAGAATCCATTATATGAAGATACTGAATTATCTTTTATGGATACCCATTATTATGGCGGAATCAAGAAGTACCAGTGGGTTGCACTTCCGCTTGCCCTTCACGGTGTTGTGGCAAAGAAGGACGGAACGGTAGTGACGGTAAATATCGGTGAAGATCCATCAGACCCAGTTGTTTATGTAACAGACTTGTTGATTCATTTAGCTGGAAAGCAGATGGAGAAGAAAGGTTCTGTTGTTGTGGAAGGTGAGAATCTCGATATTCTTGTTGGAAGCCGTCCACTTGTCGGAGAAGAAAAAGACGCGGTAAAAGCGAATATTTTACGACTTTTACAAGAAAAATATCAGATAGAAGAGGAAGATTTCCTCTCTGCAGAAATTGAAGTTGTACCAGCAGGTCCGGCAAGAGACTGTGGGCTTGATCGTAGCATGATTGCAGGATATGGACATGATGACAGAGTATGTGCGTACCCATCTTTTGCGGCAATGATGGAGGCAGGTCATGTGGACAGAACGTCCTGCTGTCTTTTAGTTGATAAAGAAGAAATCGGAAGCGTGGGGGCAACTGGTATGCAGTCGATGTTTTTTGAAAATACCGTTGCAGAGATTCTTGCCTTGATGGGACAGGATTCAAACTTAGCAGTAAGAAGAACGCTTGCCCGTTCCAGAATGCTTTCTTCTGATGTAAGTGCCGCTTATGATCCTGCCTATGCAGAAGCCTTTGAGAAGAAAAACTGTGCTTACTTTGGAAAAGGAATGGTTATCAATAAATATACGGGAGCAAGAGGTAAGTCTGGCTCTAACGATGCGAATGCAGAATATCTTGCAAGACTTCGCCGTATTTTTGATGATAACAAAGTTGCTTTCCAGACTGCAGAACTTGGCAAGGTAGATTACGGCGGAGGTGGAACTATCGCTTATATTGCTGCCCTTTACGGTATGGAAGTTGTGGACAGCGGTGTGGCAGTGCTAAGTATGCATGCTCCGTGGGAGATTATCAGCAAGTCTGATTTATATGAGGCGAAAAAGGGATATGTGGCATTTTTAAAGAATGCATAGGATTGATTAAAGACGGGAATGTATTAGAGCGTGTTGAGATTTCAGAATAGATAGTTCTTTTAATGTGCCGACATAATAGAGCATTTTCAAATACGCTCTAAACAGTGGATTTATAGTCTTAATTATAAAAACATTGGAACTGGAGAAATGTATGAATTGTCAGAACGCGCAGTCAATGGTACTGAATTTTATTAATAATAAGTTAGATAAAGAAGAAACCAAGGAATTCATTGAGCATATTCGTGATTGTAAAGATTGCTGGGAAGAACTGGAAATTTATTATGTTATGCTTATCGGATTAAAGCAGCTTGATGAAGGAGAAGAACTGGTCACCGATTTTAAAGAGAAACTTCAAAGTGAAGTGGATAATCGCTATAATGCGATTGCGCGGGGACAGAGACGGAAAAATATGGTTAAAATAACTTCTGTTACAATTAGCGTTGCTGTTACCGTGTGGCTTTTGATGTATTTATTTTCTGTGATGATTCTGTAATGGTTTAAAGTACAGCCTGCACTGAAGAAAGACATATCTGTATTCAGTTGCAGGCTTTTGTATTATTTCATTGAATAATTTAGGAAAAATCTACACATATATCTATGTTATAAATTGAATGTCTAATCATTTTAAATAATGTACTCTCAGGGCATTTCTGATACTTGATTTTGTGAGTACATAATAGATTTTAGGAGGGAATAATGGCGGATAAGATTATGCTGTTAGACGGACACAGCCTGTTAAATCGGGCGTTTTACGGTCTGCCGGATTTGACGAATGCCGAAGGAAAGCATACGAATGCGGTGCTTGGTTTTTTAAATATTATGCTCCGCTATGTGGAGGAGGAGAAGCCAACCCATCTTCTTGTGGCATTTGACCGGAAAGAACCGACATTTCGTCATATAAAATATAAAGAATATAAGGGTACGAGAAAGCCGATGCCAGCGGAATTACATGAGCAGGTTCCGTTGATGAAAGAAGTTTTAAAGACAATGGAAATTCCGATTATCACGCAGGCAGGCATTGAGGCAGATGATATTTTGGGAACAATCGGAAAAGAAGCCGAGGAAGCGGGATTTGATGTGGCTATTGTATCTGGAGACCGGGATTTATTACAGCTTGCGACAAAAAAAATAAAAATTAAGATTCCAAAGACCAAGGCTTCTGGTACAGTAACAGAGGACTATTATGAGGAAGATGTCCGCGAACTTTATGGTGTAAGCCCAACAGAATTTATTGATATGAAGGGGCTTATGGGCGATACTTCTGATAATATTCCAGGCGTTCCTGGCATCGGGGAAAAGACAGCCGCAAAGATTATCAAAGAGTATCATTCCATCGAGAATGCACATGAGCATATCGAGGAAATTAAGCCTGCCCGTGCAAAAAATAATCTGCAGGAATACTATGAACAGGCAATTATGAGCAAAGACCTTGCAACGATTAAAAAGGACTGTGAGATTGCCTATGATTTTAAAGATGCGAAAATTGGAACGCTCTTTACAAAAGAAGCATACCAGTTATTTAAAGAGTTAGAGTTAAAGAGCCTTTTTAAATATTTTGGCGAAGAAGAAAAGGAAGAAGAAACCTTAGAGGTCGTAACTACTTTAGATTTAGGCGAGGTAGAGAATACATTTGCTTCTGTCAAAAAGGAAGGACAGGCAGCACTTGGTATTATCGGCGTAAGCGGAAACTGCAAAGGGCTTTCTCTTACGTGGAAGGACCATACGGTACTTGCTTTAGTGGGCGGTTTTGTAACAGAGGACTATTTAAAGGAAAAGATTACAGAACTTTTGAGAGAAGGAACAGAACTGATTGTCCTTGATTATAAAGCATTGCTTCATTTCGTAGAGGAAGTCAGAGAGTATGAAAGCCAGATTCAGGATGTTGGGATTCAGGCATATCTTTTGAATCCGCTACAGTCTGCCTATGACTATGAAGATATTGCGAGAGATTACCTTCGTCAGATGCTTCCGTCAAGAAAGGAAGTCTGCGGAAAAAAAGCGTTAGAAGAAGTCTTTTCACAGGAAGAAGAGAAGACAGTGCAGATGGCAGCCTACCTTTCTTATGTGCCATTCCATGCTTATCCACTTGTACTTGAAAAGTTAAGAGAAGCACAGATGGAAGAACTCTATCTTACGATTGAGCGTCCGACTATTGCCACTCTTTACGATATGGAAAAGTACGGAATTACAGTAGAAAAAGATGCATTGAAAGAATATGGTGACCAGCTTGTAGGTCGCATTGAAGAATTAGAGAAAAGCATTTATGAGAAGGCGGGAAAGACCTTTAATATCAATTCACCAAAGCAGCTTGGTGTTATCTTATTTGAAGATTTAAAGATGCCTTTTGCAAAAAAGACAAAGACAGGATATTCCACCAGTGCAGATATTTTAGAGAAGCTTGCACCGGATTATCCAATGGTTTCTGATATTTTAGAGTACCGTCAGCTTACAAAGTTAAAGTCTACGTACGCGGATGGTCTGGCAGCCTTTATTCAGGAAGACGGAAAGATTCACAGCATTTTCCATCAGAAAGTAACGGCAACCGGAAGATTGTCAAGTTCTGACCCGAATCTGCAGAATATTCCGATTCGCATGCCACTTGGCAGAGCCATTCGAAAAGTATTTGTGCCGGATCCAGGATATGTGTTTGTCAGTGCGGATTATTCTCAGATTGAGCTTCGTGTGCTTGCACATATGGCAGGGGATGCGCATTTAATCGAAGCGTACCAGCACGGAGAGGATATTCATCGAATGACTGCTTCTCAGGTATTTGGTGTGCCATTTGAAGAGGTCACTCCGTTGCTTAGAAGAAGTGCAAAGGCAGTAAACTTTGGTATTGTTTACGGTATCAGCGCGTTCGGCTTAAGTCAGGATTTGAAGATTTCAAGAAAAGAAGCAAGCGAATATATTGATAAATATTTTGAAACGTATCCGGGAATCAAGGCCTATCTTGACGGAAATGTAGCATTTGCCAAAAAGGAAGGCTATGTTAAGACATTGTATGGTCGTGTACGTCCGATTCCAGAGCTTTCTTCCAGTAATTTTATGCAAAGAAGCTTTGGAGAACGTGTGGCGATGAACTCGTCCATTCAGGGAACGGCTGCGGATATTATCAAGATTGCGATGATTCGAGTAAGTAAGCGCCTACAGGAAGAAAACTTAGAATCCCGACTTATTTTACAGATTCACGATGAACTTTTAATCGAGACAAAAGAGGATGAAGTAGAAAAAGTACGGAAGATATTAAAAGAAGAAATGATGGGAGCGGCAGAACTTAAAGTTCCGCTGTCTATTGATATTGAAGAAGGAAAGACCTGGTATGAAGCAAAATAAAGAGCAAAATAATATGAAAGTTGTCGGGATTACCGGTGGAGTTGGTTCCGGAAAAAGTGTGGTCATGAACATTTTAAAAGAAAAATACGGTGCGGAAGTGATTCTTGCCGATTTAGTGGCACATGATTTAATGGAGCCAGGCCAGCAGAATTATTTAGACATCGTGGAGGCATTTGGTGAGGAAATCCTTGCCCAAGATAAAACGATTGACCGGCCGGCATTGGCAAAGGTTGTCTTTGGAAATCAGGAACGACTCGCCCGTTTAAATGCGATTACGCATCCGAATGTAAAAAAAGAGATTTTCCATCGGATCGATAGAATAAAGGAAAAAGGAGAGGCTTCTTTCATTGCGGTGGAGGCGGCTCTTCTTTTAGAAGAAGGTTATCAGAAAGACTTTGATATGATGTGGTATGTCTATGTAGATGAGGCAACCCGTATTGAGCGTCTAAAAGAAGGTCGGGGATATACCGAAGAAAAATGTCGTGAAATCATGGCAAAACAGCTTCCGGAAGAAGTCTTTCGGAAGGAATGTTCTACAGTGATCGACAACCATTTAGGAATCTCTGAAACGGAAAATCAGATAAAAACGGCAGTAGAGAGCCTGCTTTCTCTTTACTAACTCTTTACTAATAAGATAATTTAGTATATAATGGTTGGTAAATTTGGGCCAAAAGGATGGTAAACAGATGAATTTAGCGAGCATCGCCAGCGGTAGCAGCGGTAATTGTATATATGTAGGTAATGAAAAGTCCCATTTTCTCATTGATGCGGGAATCAGCAGAAAGAGAATTGTGGAGGGACTGTCACAGATGGAAGTAGCACCGGAGACGATACAGGGCATTTTTGTGACACATGAACATATGGACCATATCAGTGGTCTTGGCGTCTTTCTTAGAAAGTATCCCGTTCCGGTATTTGCTACAGCCAAAACCATTGATGAGATTTTAAGTACATCCTCTCTTGGAAAGGTCGATAAGAATCTTTTTGAGAGTATCACACCGGATAATCCGATTTACATGGATGGAATTAAAATAGAAGCATCCCGTATCCTTCACGATGCGGCAGACCCGGTCTGTTATACGGTAAGCGATACGGAATCCAAAGTCGGAGTAGCAACTGATTTTGGAACATATGATGAATATCTTGTAGAGAAGTTACAGGGCTGTGAGTCCTTACTGGTTGAGTCCAATCATGACTTAAATATGCTTATGGTTGGTCCATATCCATATCCTCTCAAGAAGCGAATAATGGGGAATAAGGGGCATCTTTCAAACGAGAGAGCCGGACAGTTTTTGTCAAAAGTAATTGGAGAAGAGTGTAAACATATTTTTCTGGGGCATCTTAGTAAAGAGAATAACTATGGTGAACTGGCCTACGAGACAGTAAAGGTGGAGCTTTTATTACATAATATTGATCTTGATAAGGCAAACTTTACTTTGCAGGTAGCGAGCAGAACAACACCTACCTGTGTTATTTAGTATTAATAGCAGTATTACTGATTATAAACTACATAGAGGTCAGTACATCAGAGAAAAAAGGTTGAATTGTAATTATTAAGAGTAAGAATCGATTGCTTTTACTAATTATTTTAATATTTACACACACATAAGGAGTATTAACCATGGAAGGAAAAAAGCTTAAGAAATCAATTATCACTGTACTCGGAAAAGATTCTGTTGGAATCATTGCAAAGGTTTGTACTTATCTTGCAAATAACAACGTGAACATTCTTGATATTAACCAGACAATTACCGGTGGATTTTTCAACATGATGATGATTGTAGAGTCCGAAGAAGTAGTTAAGACTTTCCCTGTTATGGCAAGCGAGCTTGAACAGATTGGAGAGGAACTTGGTGTTAAGATTCAGGCACAGCACCAGGAAATCTTTGAAATGATGCATCGTATCTAGGAGGCCCGCTATGTTAAACATAAATGAAGTAATTGAAACTAATAAGATGATTCATGAGATGAACCTTGATGTTCGTACCATTACAATGGGTATCAGCCTGTTAGACTGCGTCAGTGATTCTCTTGATGAAGTATGTGAGAATATTTACAACAAGATTACAACAAAAGCAAGGAATCTTGTAAAAGTAGGAAAAGAAATCGAGCAGGAATATGGTATTCCTATCGTAAATAAGCGTATTTCTATCACGCCGATTGCTTTAGTAGGTGGTGCCTGCTGCAAAGGGCCAGAAGACTTTGTACGCATTGCAAAAGAGTTAGACCGCTGTGCAAAAGAAGTAGGCGTGAACTTTATCGGTGGATATTCCGCTTTAGTAAATAAAGGAATGACAAAAGCAGACCAGTATCTTATCGAGTCCATTCCAGAAGCACTTTCTGTAACAGACAGAGTGTGTAGCTCCATTAATGTCGGCTCTACTAAGACAGGAATTAACATGGATGCAGTAAAGATGCTCGGTGAGATTATTCTTGAGACTTCCAGAAAGACAGCCGATAAGGATAGTATTGGTAACGCCAAGCTTGTTGTATTTACCAACGCACCGGATGACAACCCATTTATGGCAGGTGCATTCCACGGTGTTACGGAAGCAGATACGATTATTAATGTCGGTGTAAGTGGTCCTGGTGTTGTAAAGCGTGCCCTTGAGAATGTTCGAGGTAAAGATTTCGAAGAACTTTGCGAAACCATCAAAAAGACAGCTTTCAAAGTTACCCGTGTAGGACAGCTTGTAGCTAAAGAGGCTTCTAAGCGTCTTGATGTACCTTTCGGTATTATTGATCTATCTCTTGCACCAACACCTGCAGTTGGTGACAGTGTTGGAGAAATCTTAGAAGAAATCGGTCTTGAATATGCCGGAGCACCAGGAACAACCGCAGCACTCGCTCTCTTAAATGACCAGGTAAAGAAAGGCGGCGTAATGGCTTCCTCTTATGTTGGTGGTTTAAGTGGTGCATTTATCCCAGTAAGCGAAGATCAGCGAATGATCGATGCAGTAGAGGCAGGAGCACTTACTTTAGAAAAGTTAGAAGCAATGACTTGTGTATGTTCCGTTGGACTTGATATGATTGCTATTCCGGGAGATACAAAGGCAACAACGATTTCCGGAATTATCGCAGACGAGATGGCACTCGGTATGGTAAATCAGAAGACAACAGCAGTCCGCATTATTCCTGTGATCGGTAAAGGCGTTGGTGATACGGTACAGTTTGGAGGACTTTTAGGTTATGCTCCAATCATGCCAGTGAATCAGTTTGACTGTTCCGCATTCGTAAACAGAGGCGGAAGAATCCCTGCACCAATCCATAGTTTTAAGAATTAAATAGTATTGCCGCAGGCAAGGAGACGCTCTCCCAGAGAGAAGATTCCCTATATTTGTGACTCTATCACTGCGGGTTGAATGTTCGCTAAAAGGCTCGCATTCAATCCTCGTTCTAAGACCACAAATATAGAATCTCTTCTCTTTGGGGGAGCTGTTTTTTAAAGGGAGGTGCATATGCTATGCCAGGTATACTCGTGGTTGAAGATGATGAAAATTTAAATCGTGGAATTACATTCTCACTG